>JAABSE010000013.1 GCA_011390575.1 Sphingobacteriia bacterium | reverse complement strand
GGTTTATCTGAAGAAAAAATTGTAAATGTTTGCTTCTTAAACCGGGGGTAATATCGTGGCACGGAACTGTTCAGCCCGCTGGGTGCTTTTAACAAAGTACACTAACCTGGAAGTTCCTTCCCACCAGGAACTGGAAACTTGCGCAGCAATTTCCAGCTTCCGGGTGAAAGCACATTTATCCGGAAGCTTCCAGTTCCTTTGGAAGCTGGAAGTTCCTACCCATCAGGAACTGGAAACTTGCGCAGCAATTTCCAGCTTCCGGGTGAAAGCACATTTATCCGGAAGCTTCCAGTTCCTTTGGAAGCTGGAAGTTCCTCTTCCGCCAGGAACTGGAAACTTGAGCAGCAATTTCCAGCTTCCGGGAAAAGCACATTTATCCGGAAGCTTCCAGTTCCTTTGGAAGCTGGAAGTTCCTTCCGGCCAGGAACTGGAAACTTGCGCAGCAATTTCCAGCTTCCGGGAAAAAGCACATTTATCCGGAAGCTTCCAGTTCCTTCGGAAGCTGGAAGTTCCACTTCCGGGTAAAATTCCATCACAACGGCCAGAAAACAGGAATCAGCAAAAAGACAATAAGCATCACGAGCAAAGAGAAGGGGATGCCGATTTTCAGGTAGTCGGTAAATTTGTAACCCCCGGGTCCCATCACCAGCAGGTTGGCAGGATGAGCCACAGGGCTGAGGAAACTTCCGGAAGCAGCAATGGCAATCGCTATCATAAAACTGTGTGGCGAAACGCCAAAGTTTTCTGCTGTGTGAATCACGATGGGAGCCATGATAACCACCAGTGCCGCCGGGTGGATGGCCAGGGTGGTCATCAGTGTTATAAGGTACAATCCTGCCAGCAGGCCAATCGGGCCGAACCCGCCCAGCAGGTTTTCCACCTGGCCTGCCAGGAGCATGGCGGCACCGGTTTGCTCGATGGCAACCCCCAGGGGCAACATACCCGCGATGAGAAATACCGAACGCCAATCGATGGCACCATAGGCCTCTTCCATCCTCAGGCAACCAAAGACAACCATCAGAATAACTCCAATGATGGCACTGATTGCCAGGGGCAGCAATCCGGTGATAACCATCAGCAATGTTGCTGCCAGGATCAACACTGCGGTCAGTGCCTTACCCGTGCGGAAGGTTGGTTGTAAACTATCTGTAAGGAGGATAAAATTTTCATCCTTGCTCAAAAGGGTTACTTTTTCTCTTCTTCCGTAGAGCAGGAGCGCCTCACCAAATCGCAAGGGAACATCATGCAGGTGGGTGCGGATGGCTTTCCCTTCGCGCCACAAAGCCAGTACATTGAGTCCGTACTTTCTTCTGAAGTTGATCTCGCTGAGGGTCTTTCCTGCCAATGACGAGCGGGGTGCAAGTACAGTTTCAGCCATAATTACCTCCTCTGTTTCCAGCGAATCGGCGCCCGGTATCTGTTCGTCAAAAATTTCAATATCAAACAGTCCCTGCAAAAGGGGAAGGTTGTCCTTGTCCCCGTAAATAAGCAATGGCCTTGAGGATGCGTCAGAGCGTTCTTCTTCTTCTTTTTCTTCTTCCATCAGCTGTCCTTTCTCGTTCAGCTCTCCCAATACTACCAGTCCAAATGTTTGTATAAGAAAATGATAGTTGGTAGTTTTTTTCAGGCTTTGATAAGCATCGGATGTGTGCAGGATGAAAAGTGAATCTGTTAGCTTGTAGGTATCGGTTAGTCCTGTTTCTGTAACAGGTTTTGCTTCCTCAAAAACTCCATCCTTCAGCAAGGATTCTATTTGCTCTGCACCGGTAAGAATCAGAAGTTTGTCAGTGGCTGCAATCATTTCTTTGCGCAGGTTCTTGTTGAGCACCTCGCCGTTTCTTATCATAGAAAGAATACGGATGTTGAGAGAACCAATATGCTTGAGTTTTCCTGCACTTTTGCCCAAAAGCGAAGAATCGTCGCCCGGCCTTACCTCATAAAAACCCAGATTTTGAAAATCGATTTCTTTCAGCTGGTCTTTTGAAGGAATCTTTGCGCTCCAGTTGTGCAAATCCCTGATGGTGTCATACTTTCCCTGTACAAAAAGTTTGTCATTTACCTTGAGCAATGTGTCAGGACCCGGATTCAGGACTGTTCTGCCCCTATCCCTTTTAATTGAAAGAACATTGATGCCCAATGCTGCTCTGAAGCGGCTTTCGGCAAGCGTTTTGCCAGCAAGGGTTGAACCGGGTTTTATTTGTATTTGAAAGGTGCTGTCTTCCAGATGATAGGAAGCCGTGAGTTCATGGTGGCGATCCTCATCTTTATGACGGGAAGGTTTTTTCCGGGGAAGCAGAAAACGGCCGGCCAGGGAGATGGTAAGCACTCCTGCAAGCATTACAATACCTGCCACCGGGGTGAAATCAAACATCGCCAGGGGCTCGTAACCGGCCTCTTCCAGCTGGTAGCTTACCAGCAAATTTGCCGGTGTCCCGATGAGTGTTGTCAGTCCGCCCAAATGTGTAGCAAAGGCAAGAGGGATAAGCAGACGGGCGGGAGAACGTCGGGTGGATCGGGCAACATCCATCACTACCGGAAGCATCAGGGCTGCAACCCCGATATTACTCATGACTGTGGAAAGCATGGCTGATGTGAGCATGATTACCAGAATAACCCTCCATTCCTGTTTGCCTGAAAACTTCAGTACTTTGGAACCTATAATTCTTGCCACACCGGTTTGATAGATGGCCGCACTGAGAATAAACATGGCCCAAACCGTAATCACCGCCGGGTTGCTGAAGCCTGCCAGCGCATCTGAGGGGCTGACCAACCCTGTGACTGCCAGAAGACAAAGCACGGATAGTGCCACAATATCCATTCTCACCCAGCCGGTAAGAAACAGAAGCAGGGCCAGGGCCAGAATGCTGAAAACCAGAAATATCTCAATGCTCATGGGCTTAAGTTTATAGTAATGCTTCCGGCATGTGATTGAACAGGTTTAACGTGACCCGAAGATTCTGCTTCCCACCCTTACCATGTTGCTCCCTTCGCGGATGGCAATTTCATAATCATCAGACATTCCCATAGATTTTATGGTAAAGGTATCATCGCCGGGGAAGAAGTTTGACCGGGCCTGATCAAAATATTTTATCAACTGGCGAAACTCTCTGCTTACCTGTTCGGTATCCTCTGTATAAGTGGCCATGCACATCAGCCCTCTTATTCTTATATTGTTCATTTTTGCAAATTCTTCTGAACCCAGAATGCCGGTCAGCTCTTCATAATCCAACCCGAACTTGGTATCTTCTTCGGCAATGTGCATCTGCAGCAGGCAGTCAATGACACGTTCATTTTTTCTCCCTTCCTTGTTGATGGCTTTTAGCAGCTTCATGCTGTCAACCGAATGAATCATAGAAACAAACGGTGCAATGTATTTTACCTTATTGGATTGCAAATGACCCACCATATGCCATTCAATATCACGGGGAAGCTCTTCATATTTGGGCACCAGCTCCTGCGCTTTGCTTTCGCCAAAAACCCGTTGTCCACAATCGTATACTTCCATTATATCCTCCGTGGATTTGGTTTTGCTGATGGCAACCAAACTGACACCGGAAGGAATGGTGTCTTGTACTTTCCTGAAATTTTCTGAAATGTTTCCCATAGTATCTTTAACTATTTCCGAATTGCAGTTTTATTGCAAAAATAATCATTCTCATAACTTACGGATTATTTACCCGCAGATAAATGCATTTTGTCTGTAGGTTAACATTTGCATGGGGTTTCTGTTTAAATTCTGCTCAATCACATAACATATCCTTCGTGAAGTTTGAGTTGCGCTCATCAGGGGGAGTTGACCGGCAGAATTCATAATACTCAGTCTTTTTCAAAAATTACCTGAAATCTTCAGGTGAGGAATAAATTATTGTTGGGTGATAACAACCCATATGTGTATCTTTGCAGCATGCAGGAAATGATATTAATTTTGGATTTTGGCTCTCAATACACACAGTTGATAGCCAGAAGGGTCAGGGAGTTGAACGTATATTGCGAGATTCATCCCTTCCATCATGTACCTTCCCAACTGGAAGGGGTAAAAGGTGTAATTCTGTCGGGAAGCCCCTCAAGTGTTCGCGATGCAGAGTCTCCCCAAATCAATCTGGATGATTTCTTTGGCAGGTTTCCTTTGCTTGGTGTATGCTATGGTGCTCAATATATTGCGCTCAATAAGGGGGGAGATGTTCAGGCTTCCTCCACCCGCGAATATGGCAGAGCCAATCTTGCATTTATCGATAAGCAGGAAATGCTCATGGACAGCATCGGCGATAATTCCCAGGTGTGGATGTCGCATGCAGATACCATAACCCGCCTCCCCGATAATTATAAACTTATTGCCAGTTCGCACGATGTGGAAATGGCTGCTTTCAGGGATACACAAACCCAGACTTTCGGGCTGCAGTTTCACCCCGAGGTATATCACTCTACCGATGGGCTTGCCTTGCTTAAAAATTTTGTAGTAGATATTTGTGGTTGTAATCAGAGCTGGACAGCGCTCTCTTTCGTAAATTCTTCCGTAAGTGCCCTTAAAGAAAAACTGGGCAATGACAAAGTTGTTTTGGGGCTTTCCGGTGGTGTGGATTCAACTGTAGCCGGCGTTTTGCTGCATCAGGCCATTGGTGCCAACTTACACTGTATTTTTGTGGACAACGGCTTGCTGCGCAAAAATGAGTTTGAAGATGTGCTGGCCTCCTACGAGCACATGGGACTGAATGTGAAAGGGGTAAGAGCTTCCGATCGGTTTCTGGATGCCTTGAAAGGGGTGAGTGAACCCGAAGAAAAACGCAAAATTATCGGAAAGGCTTTTATTGAGGTATTTGACGATGAAGCCCACAAAATAAAGGATGTTAAATGGCTGGGGCAGGGAACTATTTACCCCGATGTCATTGAATCGGTATCGGTAAACGGACCCTCCGCCACCATCAAATCGCATCACAATGTAGGCGGATTGCCTGACTTTATGAAACTGAAGGTGGTTGAACCGCTCAACAGTCTGTTTAAGGATGAAGTGAGAAGAGTAGGGAAGAGTCTTGGAATCAATCCGGCCTTGTTGAATCGCCACCCTTTCCCGGGACCGGGGCTGGGAATCCGCATTTTGGGCGATATAACAGAAGAAAAAGTACGGATACTGCAGGAAGTAGATCATATTTATATCAAAGCTCTGAAAGACTGGCATTTGTACGATCAGGTATGGCAGGCTGCTGCCATTCTGCTGCCTGTACAAAGTGTGGGCGTAATGGGCGATGAAAGAACCTATGAGAATGCCGTTGCCCTCAGAGCCGTTGGGTCAACCGATGGTATGACCGCCGACTGGTCGCATTTGCCTTATGATTTTCTGGCCAAAGTCAGCAACGATATCATCAACAAAGTAAAAGGAATCAACAGGGTGGTTTACGATATCAGTTCAAAACCACCCGCCACCATTGAGTGGGAATAATACTTCCTGAAGACAATAATTCCTGCCCTGTTTTCGTATGGATATATGTTTGAAGGAGTTTGTTATCTTTACTGTTAGATTCAGCATATTTTTTGGTTAAACCAAATTCTGATATTGTGTTAAAAAAAATTCTATTGCTTTTTACCGGATTTCTTATGCTTGCAGCAGGAATACACCTGCAGGCCCAGGAATCACCCCAGATTGTTAATCGTTCTACTACGATTCAGAAAGTAGATGGGAAAGAGTACTTCTTCCATGCAGTATTGCAGGGGCAAACCCTGTTTTCCATTGCCCGTGCTTATGGGGTTACTGAGGAGGATATCCGAAGGGAGAATCCCGAACTTCAGGGGGGGGATTTGCGCTATGATCAAATGATTCGTATTCCTGTCAAACAACAGCCCGCATCAACCGGCCCGCAGACAGAGACTATCAGAGAAACAACCTACAAAGAGCATCAGGTGAAAAGACGTGAAACGGTTTACGGAATTTCAAGGATGTATAATATCAGCGAATCAGAACTGCTGGAGCATAACCCCCAGATCAGAACCGGTTTGCGCCCCAATATGATCGTAAAGATTCCCCGGTACCGGCAAAAGGTTGTTAGTTTTATCGAGTATAAAGTTCCACCCCGACAGACTCTCTTTTCCATTTCCAGAGAATTTGGCGTTGCTATTGCCGACATCGAAAAACTGAATCCCGAATTGAAGGATGGATTAAAAGCAGGACAAACCATCAGGATTCCGGTTGAGCAGACTCCTCAGCAACAGCCCCCCTATGTTTTTGAACCGGAAGAGGAAGAAATGCCTAAGCCGGTGACACCTGTCGTTACTGACCCTTATTGTGAGAACCCCACACTGAAAGATACGTATCAGGTTGCGCTTCTTATTCCGCTCTATCTTGAAAATATGGCTGAAGATGATGAAGTCAGCCAGCAAGACAGACAGCGATCTTATACTTTCATGGAGTATTACCAGGGTATTATTATTGCCCTGGACTCCCTCAGAGCCAGGGGCGCAGACATACAACTTACGGTTATGGATGTTGGCGACTCGGAGCTTAAAGCCCGTCAGGCTACCTGGAACACTAATCTGGGAGATATGGACCTGATTATTGGCCCTTTCTTTCCTTCTGTGTTTCCCATTGTTGCCAACTTTGCGCGCCAGCGAAATATCCCCATTATTGCTCCTTTGTATTCGGCCAGTGACAGGGTGGTCTGGAATGATCTGCTCAAAGAGTATCCCAATATGTTTCAGGCTATCCCGGGAATTCAGACCCAGGTCAATGATATGGCCAATTATATTGTAGAACATTACAATGAGGATAATATTATTCTGGTGCATAACAACCAGCCGGGTATCACCGCACTGATTTCGGGGTATAAAAGTTCCCTGAACGAGGGCCTCAACAGGTTGGAATATTACCAGGACAGCATCAACATGGCAAAACTGGATGGTTACTTTTTTAATGGTGTGTATGTAGGGGAGAGAATTACGAACGTTTATGTTTTGAACGATTCACTTCTCAAGGCCCAGCGACGCGGTGACCTGATTACATCTCCTGAACCCAAACGTTATGAAGAGAGAGACAATATAACTGAAATTGTTTTTTCAAGAGATGGAATGGATGGGCTGAAGGAAGCAATGGATACCAACCGGCGGAATGTGATTGTGAGCCTTATGGGAGGAGAAGCTGTTATTGCCAATTACACCCGTCAATTGAATCAACAGAGAGATACTTTTGATATGGTAGTTTTTGGGGTGCCCCAGTGGAGCGAATACAGATCGGTTGATTACAGTTATTTGCGCAATCTGAACGTGCATATTTTTTCCTCCGACTTTGTGGACTACAATAACCCCGATAACCTCCATTTTATTCGTCGGTACAGCAATCTTAATCATGTTGAACCCGGGGCGATGGGGTTCTGGGGGGTAGAAACAGGGATGTACTTTTTTACTGCGCTTATGCAATACGGCAGTGACTTCTCAAAGTGTATGGATGTAATGAATCAAACCAAGCCCTACGATACTCCATTCTGGTTTCGGCGAAAGAATAATGATGAAGGGGGCTGGGAAAACCAGTTTGTCTTTATCTACACTTTCAGAGATTACCAGCTTATTGATGTTCGAAACCCACGCAACAAAAACATTACACAATACGATTAAGTAGTTTCTTGCCGGGAATCAGATGTCTTATGTTTGTAAATTCCGACCGCAAAGGATGAACCGTAAGCTCGGCGAAGCCAATCTCATTGCCAACACTGTCTTAGCATAGATGTTAATCATTGCAATAGTCATATTATAATAAGCGGGTTTCACTGCAACCAATATAAAAAAACAACCGTAAACTGCTTGTCAGTTTACGGTTGTTTTTTGCTTTAATGCCTGTTAAAAGCTATCGTTTTTTGTATTCTTCTACCTTAAATCAATCACGTCAGTAGCTTCGGGAAAATCGGTCCGGTTGAAGACAAACCTGGAGTCGGGAATGCCTGTGTTGGGTTTCAAAGCATCGATATTGTAGGTATAGGTTCCGCCATGGCGGTCGTAAGCTATGGTATATACAATGGAGTGGTCGTTTGCATCCAGTGCCAGCCGGTATTTGAAGAATGACTGGGGGGAAATGGGCACAAGGTCAATAATATCAACCGTTCGTCCCTTGTGGGTTTCCTGCCTGATAAATTTGCCACGGTATTCGTTTTCAAAATCTTCAATCAGGGCTGTGGGGGTAAGGCCTCCTTCAGAATTCTCAATGGTATTGATGTGAATTTCATAAAGGTCGTCGATATAGTTCCAGACTGTTTCACCATCGGAGATAAAAACATTATCTCCCAGAATCATCCGGTATTTATCTCCTTTGGAATAGATGGTTCCTGACATCCGTTCCGTAATATCCATCTCTGGGTTTTCCATTACATACGAAAACTCAATCTCCATAGAGTTGTACCCTTTGATGATTGCGCTGGCCTCGCTCAGCAGTTCTTTAGCTTTTTGTTCGGAGGCGGTTTCCTGGGTTGTTTGTGCAACAACCATCTGGAGACCCAATACAGCCAGGGCCATCATTATTGTTATTTTTCTCATTTTACAGCTATTTAACTGGTTATTAATCTGATTTACTTAAAGTTTGGCATTCTGTTATCAGTTACCTTTCAAAATCTGTTCCAAACTTACTTCATCCTTAATTCTTACTTCCCGGGCTTTGCTTCCTTCGAAAGGACCCACGATACCGGCAGCTTCAAGCTGGTCGATAATTCTTCCTGCCCTGTTGTATCCCAGCTTCAGCTTTCTTTGCAGCAGCGAAGTAGAACCTTGCTGGGTGGCAACAATTACCCTGGCTGCCTCTTCAAACAGCTCATCTCTTTCTGAAGGATCCATATCATCCATATCACCACCCTCTTCATCTGCTACCTCGGGCAGCATAAAAGTGTCGGGAAATGCCTGCTGCGATCCAATATAATCGGTAATGCGTTCAATTTCAGGGGTGTCGATAAAGGCACACTGGAGCCTGAGCAAATCGCTGCCCGTGGACAGCAACATGTCTCCCCGTCCGATAAGCTGGTCAGCACCTCCTGTATCGAGGATGGTCCGTGAGTCAATTTTTGAAGTTACCCTGAAGGCAATCCTGGCGGGGAAGTTGGCTTTGATCATTCCGGTAATGATATTGACAGAAGGACGCTGGGTGGCAATAATCAGGTGAATTCCAACGGCTCGGGCCAGCTGGGCCAGCCTTGCTATGGGAAGCTCAATTTCCTTTCCGGCCGTCATGATAAGGTCGGCAAACTCATCAATGAACAGAATAATATAGGGAAGGAAATGATGGCCGAGGTTAGGATTCAGTTTACGGCTGATAAATTTAGCGTTGTATTCCTTGATGTTTCTTACCTTGGCATCCTTGAGCAGGTCATACCGGTTGTCCATTTCGATGCAGAGCGAATTCAGGGTTCGCACCACCTTGCGTGTGTCAGTAATAATGGCTTCTTCCGAATCGGGCAATTTGGCAAGGTAGTGTCTTTCAATTTTAGAGAAAAGAGTCAGCTCCACTTTTTTGGGATCCACCAGCACAAATTTCACATACGAAGGATGTTTTTTGTACAGGATGCTGGCCAGTATGGCATTCAACCCTACTGACTTACCCTGTCCTGTGGCACCAGCCATGAGCAGGTGAGGCATTTTGGTAAGATCGGCAATAAAAGTTTCATTGGCAATGGTTTTTCCCAGGCCTATGGGCAGGTCAAAACCTGAATTCTGAAACTTGTCGCTTCCTAAAATGCTTTTCATGGAAACAATTTCGGGCTTGCTGTTGGGCACCTCAATACCGATGGTTCCACGCCCGGGTATGGGGGCTATGATACGTATACCCAGAGCAGAAAGGCTTAGTGCAATGTCATCTTCCAGGTTGCGGATTTTGGAAATACGCACTCCGGCCGCGGGAATGATTTCGTAAAGGGTAACCGTAGGTCCAATAGTGGCCTTTATTTTGTCAATCTCAATGGAATAGTTCCTCAGGGTATCCACAATTCTTACCTTGTTGGCTTCCAGTTCTTCTTTGTTCACGCGGATGGTGCTGTTGCCATGGTCGTCCAGCAGATCTACCGGCGGTATTTTAAATCGTGGCAGTTCCAGGGTAGGGTCATAGTCTCCCAACTCTTGCGACGGGTCAGCTGCTGCACCGGCAGAAGGGTCATCAATGGGCTGATAGTTGCTGTTGCTGATTTTGCTGTCGTCGGCTATTTCAATTTCCAGTTCAGGACTTTTGGGAGCATCATCCTTCTCTCCATTTGAAGCGGAGTCTGAAGATGCTTTGGCAGGTTCTTCTTCTTCACCAATGTTAAACTCAAAGAACTCTTCCTTTGGTTCCTGTTCACTGTTTTCTGCCTGGGATTTATTCCTGATTTTTTCAATTATGGCTGTCTCTGAATCCCAGTCTTCTTCTGATGTTTCTTCAGAAATCCCTTCAGACTCTGCCGGAGAATCTTCATCTGAGGATTGGGAAATATCTTTTTCATCGAAAGGCATTTCGTCGCTGTGGGCGGGGGCAGCTTTCCTCAGCCTGGCCACCAACGCTTTAAAATGCGACGTGTTGAGGTTGAATACAACAATAAGGAAACTTGCCAGGGCAAATAAGAGGATAAAACCAGTGCCCGTTTTGCCGAAAATACCATTGAGTTTCATGTTGCTTTCATATCCAAAGGTGCCACCCATGATGGTCCAGGCTTCAGAAGTGAAAATAAAACCCAGTGCCAGCGAAAACCATATCATGGCAAAGAAACTGTAGCGGATGGTTTTCCATACCGGCAAAACAGATCTTTTTGTCATAAGCCTGAAACCTCCTGCAAATGCAGCCAGGGAAAAAAGAAACGAGGAAATTCCAAACCATTTCTTAATAAAAAGGTGAGCGGTGATGGCTCCCAGCCGGCCCATCATGTTTTTGGCAATGATGGTACTGTCCAGCAGCAGATCGAAACTGAAAGCTTTGTCTTCCAGGTATGAGTCATCGTCCTGCCAATGGAAAAGGTAAGAGGTAAAAGCCAGGAACAGATAAAAAGAAATGATAATCAGCAGTAGTCCGAAAATCTTTCTGTAACGCTGGTCTTTAAAAGACTGGAAAAACTTTTTTAAACTGAACTCATTACCCTTCAGGTCATCTTTCTTCGCAGTTCCCGGAGCAGGCTTGTCTTTGAATGTATTTTTAGGTGAATTGGGCTTATTTTTTCGCATTTGTGGGGTTTAATATTTTCCAAACGCAAAATTAGCAAAACTATTGCAATTATTGAGTGATCAGCTGTTTTGTTATCTGCCTAATCCGCAATATCTTCCGTTTTTTTAGTCATGTAAATCTATTAGTTTCCTTATCTTTGCAGCGTTTTTTAAATTCAGCAGAATATGGGTAGGATTATGGCCATTGATTACGGGCAGAAAAGGGTAGGACTGGCAGTTACCGATCCCGACAGGATTATTGCCAATGGTCTTGCCACGAAGCATGTTAAGGATCTGATGGCTTTTCTGAAAGATTATATTGCCCGCGAAAATGTAGACTGTATTGTGGTGGGCGAACCGCGTGATATGAAGAATATGGCATCTGATGCATCCCGGTTCATTGAGCCGTTTGTGAAAAAGCTGCAGAAACAATTTCCTGCTATCCGCGTTGACAGAATGGATGAACGGTTTACTTCACAAATGGCATTTCAGACCATGATCGATGCCGGACTGGGCAGGAAAAGCCGCCAAAACAAAGAGCTGGTCGATACCATCAGTGCCACCTTGATTCTGCAATCCTATATGGAGCAACAAAGACATCTCTCAAACCGAAATTAATTTGTAGTACGATATAATAAGAAAAAAATGATATTACCCATTGTTGGATATGGAAATCCGGTATTAAAGAAAAAAGCAGGTGAAATTGACGCTTCCTATCCCGGACTTCAGCAGTTTATTGATGATATGTGGGAAACCATGTACAATGCCAATGGTGTTGGGTTGGCAGCACCGCAGGTAGGAAAATCCATAAGGTTGTTTATGATAGATGCCAGCCCTTTTGAGGAGGAAGAAGAAGAGCTGAAGGATTTTAAAAAGGTTTTTATCAATGCACAAATTCTTGAAGAAACAGGCGAAGAATGGTTTTTTAATGAAGGATGCCTGAGTTTCCCTGATTTGCGCGAAGATGTATCGCGTAAACCCAAAATCCGCATTCGGTATCAGGATGAAAAATTCAATACGTACGAGGAGGAATATGAAGGGATCGCCGCAAGAATTATTCAGCACGAGTACGATCATATAGAAGGAATAGTATTTGTGGATCGCATCACACCGCTCAAAAGAAGGCTCATCAAAAATAAACTAACCAATATCATCAAAGGAATAACCAGGCCTTCCTACAAAATGAAGTTTGCTCAGAAATCATGAGCCTGTCCGCATGCCATTGATTTTTATCATTAATTCCGGGCTTTTACCCGTTTATCCATAGAAAAACATAAGGATTGCACAAGGCAGAAAGATTGGCTATGCGCAATTCAAAGACTTCCAATATGCAGTATTACTTCCATACTTTATCCAATGGTATAAGGTTGGTCCACAAACATGCAGATAGTATGGTTGCCCATTGCGGGCTTACTATCAATGCAGGTTCACGCGATGAACTGGAAAAAGAGCAGGGGCTGGCGCATTTTATTGAACACCTGATTTTTAAAGGTACAACCAAACGCAAGGCATACCAGATTCTCAGCCACATGGAAAATGTGGGCGGAGAGATTAATGCCTACACCGGCAAAGAAGATACGTGTGTGTATGCCACATTTATGAATACCCATTATGCCCGCTGCCTGGATCTGATATCGGACATCGTATTTCAATCTGTATTTGCCGAAAAGGAAATCCTCAAGGAAAAGGATGTGGTGATCGACGAAATTAACAGTTACAAAGACAATCCCGGCGAACAGATTTTCGATGACTTCGACGAGGTCATTTTCCGGAATCACCCCCTGGGAGCCAATATTCTCGGCACGCCCCGTCATTTAAAGAAATTCAAAAGAGAGCACGTTTTTGAGTTTATCCGGAAAAACTATGTTACCAGTGAAATGGTCATTTCATCGGTAGGCAATATTGATTTTAAGAAACTGGTTCGTTTGGTGGAGAGGTACTTTGGTAATATTCCTGAAGGACACAGAGAGCAGCCCCGGATAAGTTTTGAAGGGTATAATCCCGTGAATGAGGTAGTGAAAAGACGCAACCACCAGGTACATTGTATCATCGGAAACTTGGGATACAATGCCAGCCATGACAAGAAAACCGCACTGGTGTTGCTCAACAACATCCTGGGAGGGCCTGGTCTGAATTCACGACTGAACATGGGGATCAGAGAGAAATACGGATTTTGCTATAACATCGAAAGCCATTATCAACCTTATTCCGATACCGGACTATTCAGCATATACCTGGGTACAGACAAAGACTATATTGACAAAACCATTGCCCTGGTGCAAAAAGAACTTACCCTTTTGCGCGAAAAAAGACTGGGAAGTCTTCAGTTGAAAAGAGCCAGGCAGCAGTTGCAGGGGCAGGTGGCCATCTCTTTTGAATCCAATGTCAACGAGATGCTTTCCATTGGTAAAAGCCTGCTGCTTTACGACCGTATTGATAGTATCGTTGAAATCAATGAAAAAATTCAGCGTGTAACCTCTTCCGAGTTGCTGGATGTGGCCAACGAAGTGTTTGCCCCTGAAATGCTCAGCATGCTGATGTACAGACCGCGGTAAGTGTTTTTATTTCGAAAATGCCGGGCATAATCCCTTTGCCGAAGGCCGTTAGAAACCTCAAAACAACCCATTACTATGTTTACAGATCCCAATGCCGAAAAATATTCTATTGCTCATACTACAGAAGAAAGCGCTGTTTTAAAGAGACTCAATCGCGAAACGCATGCAAAAATCCTGAAGGCACGAATGCTCTCAGGGCATTTGCAGGGTAAACTGCTGGAAATGATAAGCTGCATGATGCAACCCTCCCGGGTGCTTGAGATCGGCACCTATACCGGGTATTCTGCTATTTGCCTTGCAAAAGGGCTGACCGAAGGAGGGAAGCTTCATACCATCGATCACAATGAAGAACTCGAAGACTTTACCCGCTCCTTCTTCCGGGAAGCCGGCCTGGAAGATGCCATAGTGTATCATATCGGGGAAGCGCTGGAAGTTTTACCTACTGTTGAAGGTCCCTTTGATTTGGTATTTCTCGATGCCGACAAGGAAAACTATATTGCTTATTATGATCTGATTTTCGACAAAGTGAGAAAGGGAGGGGTGATACTGGCAGACAATGTGCTGTGGAGTGGAAAAGTTTTTTCTCAGGAAGCGGCTGGGAACGATCCTGAAGCACATGCCCTGATTCGGTTCAATGAGCATGTGCATAACGATAGCAGGGTAGAAAACCTTATGCTTCCTATACGTGACGGGTTATCTGTTGTTCGTAAAATTGCTGATGAGTGATTTGTTTGCCTGGCTTGGGATTAAACTTTAGCGATAGCTTCAGGATGAAAAAGAGCTGATTGCTTTGGCCACCTCTTCCATCAGCCATACAGGCGTTGAGGTGGCTCCGCAGATACCTGCTTTTTCTGCTCCGGCAAACCATTCTTCATTCAACTCTTCCGGCCCTGTAATAAACCAGGTCCGCGGATTGTGTTCTTTACAAATACTATACAAATACTTTCCATTGGAACTTTCCCTGCCACTGACGAAAATCACCACGTCATGCTGTGCGGCAAAACCTGCCAGGTGGGGGCCCCTGTTGGAAACCTGGCCACAGATGGTATTGAAGGAGGTAAATGGGGCTGAAGTTTCCTTTTCTGCACAGTTGCACTGGCGAATCCTGTTTTTAATCAATTGGGTAAGCTCCAGATATTTCTCTTTGTCCTGTGTGGTCTGACTGTAAAGGGTGATAGGTTTTGTAAAGTCAATGTCATCAAGCCCTGAAAAATCGCTGCCCACAACAACCGCTTTTCCTCCGGTTTGCCCGAGCAGACCTTCTACCTCTGCATGGCCTTTCTTGCCAAATATTATCAGCTGCCCTTCTTTTGCTTCCATTTCTGTGAAGCTTTTTTTGATTCTGTTTTGCAGCTTTAAAACCACCGGGCAGGAAGCATCAATCAGGTCAATCTGATTTTTTTCGGCAATTTCATAGGTCTGGGGAGGTTCGCCATGGGCCCGGATGAGTACACGCGTGTTGCTGAGACCTTTCAGCTCTTCATGGTTGATGGTAATCAGACCCATTTTGCGCAGCCTGTCAACTTCTTTGCGGTTATGTACAATTTCGCCAAGGCAATACAGCGTTCCATGCTTCCTGAGCTGCTCTTCTGCCATAGATATAGCATTCAGCACTCCGAAACAAAAACCCGAGTTCTTGTCAATGTTGATTTCCATGGTGCAAAAATAGTGTATTATATGGATGGTCTTTCAACAGGTTTGAAAAAGAGACTTTCCAGGTTGGTGGAAATGGAAAAGTGATTGGGAGCACCGGCAAGATGATAAGTGGAGCGTCCGTAATGAAACATGAAGTGGGATATTTTTACTCCTACGCCCCATGATAATCCAACGGTTGATATGCGGGTGTCTACTTTCATCTCCTGGCGACGACGGTAATTGTAGCCGATGCCGGCAATAAAATTTTCTGTGGGCATAAATTCGATGCCGAAAACGGCATGCCTGAGCAATTTGTCACTTATTTCACTGAATCTTTCCTGGGCTGTAGAGCGCTCATTTTCAGTGGCTCCGATAATGGTTTGTCCGGAGGGTACCAGCTCCTCGTAAGTAAGATCGTAATTATGCAGATTGTGTGCTACAAAGGAGAATCGCAGGGGCGCATTGATCAATTTTTTGCTTATCCCCAGCACAATGTCAAAAGGCAAGGATTCATTTACATTGTCATGATAGTGTGTTATTTGCCTTCCGATGTTTCTGAAAACCAGGCCTGAGGCAATCATCCTCTCAGGATCAAGGTAAGATACCGAAACATCTGCTGCCAGGCCAAAAGACGAATACTCTTCAAAGTTTGAAAAAATTGCCTTGAGGTTGCTACCGATACTGAATTTCTCAGATAGTTCTCTTCCCCAGCCTACTCCAACGGCATATTCTCCGGCATTGAATTGACCCAGCTGATTACCTAACTCATCGGCATGAATAAAATTGCCATAGTTGATGTATTGAACTGAAAAAGAGAAATTACCTGCCTTTTCGAAACCGTAGTTCATGGCAGCTGTGCCGTAGCTGATATCTCCGAAATAGTCAACAAAATTGAGTGATAACTGTTTGGGGAGCTCGTTGGTAAGAAGCGAAGGGTAGAAGAGAGCCATCCCTAAATCCTGATCCAGACCCGGAACAGCATATCCGCCCATGGCCGTAATGCGTGCAGTGGAGGGGAGGTTGATGAATTCGTAAACCCGTCCGCTCTGGCTTTGAGCCATTGCATCTGACGAAATGAAAACACTCAACAAAAGAAAGGTAGCTATAGTAGACCTGAGAAGGTATATCTTTTTCTTCACTAAGGTATCGGTTTGATGGTAAATAAATATCTATCAACCCCCATAGAACGCCAAAGTTCAATTATTATTGCCGGATTTAAACAGGCTGCAGGACTCAAGGTTGTTTTTCCATTGTCTGGCAGGTTTGGCTATTCCTGTTCGTTGTGGGTCCGTGGCAACGGTTTGGTCCTGAAACTCAATACCGGAAGAGGGCTTAGATTAATGGTTTGCTGGGCATAATTACCCACAAATACATTATTGGACGAATACTCTTGTTCTGTCATTACAGAAATCAGATCTGCATTTCTTTTTAAAGCGTAATCAATGGTTGCCTTAGAGAAATTGTCGCTGTTTTTTTTCTCATTGATGTAGCGCAACCCGCTGGCTACAATCAATTCCATCGCTTCCCGGGTATTTTTCTCTACGCTTTCATCGGTGTTTTTGAATTTAGAACCAAACAAGGAGAGTACATTTATCTGGGCGTTGAAATACCCGGCAAGTTGTATGGTGAAGGGTACTTTTTGCAGGGTCTCTGATGAACTGTCGACAGGAAGAACAATTTTCTCAATCAGGTGCTTTTGGGGATCGTAGGTTTTCTTCACACTCAAAACGGGTTTTTCGGAATAGGTAATGATCTTCATTGCGTTATTGCCTACCCAGAATTCTTCGAACCCCGACATGCCGTGGGCACCGGTTATGATCATTTCGGCATCGGTGTATTTGGCCTGGTTGGCAATTTCTTCGTAAATTTTCCCGTGCAAAACCTTATGGCAAATATCGCCCTTTATTTCGCTGCTGTGAGCTTCGATGAGTTTTTTGAAATTGTCAGCGATGCTTATCTCCATCCCCTTGTCATCCTTGATAAACTTTAGGGCTTTATCACGTTTTTTGCTGACATACACCAGCTTGAGATTACATCCGCAAGCTTTTGCCACCTGCAAGGCATACTGAAAGGCCTGAATAGACGATTTTGAAAAATCTATACCTACAACTATTTCGTTCATCTATTTATGTTTTAAGTGAGGGAAACTTACAGATCTGGCTGTATACCAGATTATCTGTTATCTTAAAAATTGTTCTCCTTGTTGAATTTGCGCCTGGTTTCTCAGATATCAATCAACATACTAAAGTACAAAAAAGATGTTTGGGTGGTAAAGAAAATGTTTACTTTTTTTAACAGAAAGAGAAGATTGACTTTTCTGCACCCGGGAAAGGCTTACAGTAGGTTGTATCCAAGGGTTGAAATAAAATCTTTTTCAGTTTCCCTGCAATCTTGTGCTTTTACCTGCCATGCGGCAGGTTCGCGTCTCACAGGATAGTTGCCTCTTTGTTTTTCAAAATCTGACGGGTTGAGACGAAGCCTTTGGTTGTCGATGTCTATGTTGTAGGATGCCAGGGAAAGGTGGTTGAAAATCGCCTCTGTACTGCGGTGCAGGCAAGGATATTCAATAATGTGATTATCGGGCATGGGGATATGGGGAGGATACCACTGTTCGAGGGCGAGGTTGAAAAACCGGCTGATGTTTCTGACACAAACAGCCGTACCATTTGCTTTTCCATCCGCAGAATAGCCTGCTATATGAGGGGTGGCAAGGGCTGATAAATCCAGCAATTCCTGGTTGATATGCGGCTCATGCTCCCATACATCAAGGATAGCCCCTGCAAGGTGTTTCGTTTTCAGGGCTGCAATGAGGGCAGTTGTATCGGCGATTTCGCCCCTGGATGAATTGATGAACCACAAACCCTTTTTGGTTTTTTGCAGAAAGTCCTTATTTACTAAATGAAATGTATTATTCTTTTCGGTTTGCTCCAGGGGAATGTGCAGGGTGATAATGTCAGCCTGTTGCAGCAGGGTCTCAAGATCTGTAAAACCGGAAGTTCCTTCTCTGGCTGCCCGTGGCGGGTCGTTAACCAGGGTTTTTATTCCAAGGGTAGAAGTAAGTTGCGCCAGCCGCGAGCCAATATTGCCTGCCCCAATAATACCCAGTGTTTTCTGCGTGAGGTCTATCGAATGTTGCCGCGAAATAAATGCCAGGGCAGATGATACATACTGCACTACCGAATTGGCATTGCAGCCCGGGGCATTGGCCCATCGAATGTTGTTTTGCTCACACCAACGTGTGTCAATATGATCAAAACCGATGGTGGCAGAGGTGATGAGTTTAACGGATGAGTTTTTGAGCAATGATTCATCGCAACGGGTGCGGGTGCGCACAATGAGTGCATCGGCATTTTTAACGTGTTCGGGCTTTATCTGGTCTCCCGGCAGATAAAGAACTCTGGCTTTTTCTTCCAGAGCACCCTGCAGAAAAGGGATTTTATTATCGGCTACAATCTTCAACATAACACAAGCCAGGTTTAGTCTCTTTTCATGCTTTCCAGGTCTTCCATTTCAGGAATTTCCAGCACACTTCTGCTTTGTCGCTGAAATAATTCAGTAAGGCTGTCAAATTCTTTACGGTAAAATATACCCACACCCTGTGTATAGGGGGCATTGGTGTTGAGCACATCAAAGGTGTTGGATCTGTTGAATGCTTTCACTCTGAATTTTCCTTCAGGCGTAATTTTTACTTCCACATTCACATCTCCTATAATATTACTTGCCCTTTGGTTTTGAGCCGGGTGATCTCCTGCCACCCCTACGTTGCCATCAATAATCACTCTGTCGTCGAATAGCTGAGTGGAAAGAGCTACTTCTAATTCCTGGCTGCTGATTTCATCGCCGGGGCGGTAATTGATGCCAATATCAAATTCGGAACTAATCTGCGACAGCCAGTTGCTGAGCTGGTTGGAAAGAAGTTCAGAAGAAGTGGAACCCATCCCATAACTCAATGCGCTGTTAAAGCCCCCTTCTGGTGGTACAAACCTGTTGAGAATAAGCAGTGAGAAAACCTGACGGTTCATTTCCTGATCGGTGGTAATGATTCTGTCAAGCATTTCACGCGTGGACTCATCACTGCCGGGAAACTGGATGTCGAAGGCCAGTGAGGGATTGAACAGTTTATCCTGCAGGTGCAGAACAGTTTCTACCGGCACTCGTCGTTTATAAGTATCTGTTGTGTCTGACTGGTTCACTGCCAAATCATACAATGAAGTTCTGAGTCGGTACAGGGCTCTGATGTCAACATCTGCGTCATAGGGATCGCCTGCCCAGCGAATGGTTCCTCCCTGTTCGATGCGAAATCTTTTGTTGATAAGGTTCTGAAGGGTGAAAAGATAATCTCCTTCTTGTATGGTGTAATCGCCATACATGTTGAAAATGCCCTGGTTGTCAATTTCTACCTTCAGATCTCCAAAGCCTCTGCCCCGCAATATATCTCCAATTTGCGAGTCAAATATGATTTGGACTTCTGCTTCAGGAGTTACCGTGATATCGAAATTGAGTGCGAAACCGGGATTGGGAGTGGCCACAAAGGGCTGGTTGTCTTCTTTGTCGGCATCGGGTGCCACAAAAGAAATAAAATTCGACTCTGTCAGTTCACCATAAGAATCCAGGGGCAGGAAAAACTGGGTTCCCCTGTTTACCGTGGCAGAAATATCAATGGTGATATCCTCTACCGGGCCATGCACGCGCCCGAAACCTGTAGCAAAGGCACGACCATAGAACAATTCATTGTGATGGGGTTGCGTATTGAGCACAACAAGCTTTTCGGGCATAAAAGTAATATCGAGGTTGAAATCCCGAAAATTGTTGTGCCTGATGATGCCCGAAGCCTGAGCCGAATTGCCTATCGTATCATTGATTGTGAGGTTCTCAAAACGGAAATAATTTTTTTCAACTTCCAGTTCATGCGCAAAAGAGTAGGTAGTATTGAGGTAGTCTACTCTAAAACCTGTTCTTACCAGTCTTGCTGTACCGCTGAGTTCGGGGGCAGATGTTGGCCCGTCGAGCCTTAGCCTGCCCGAAGCAAGTCCTCTGAAATTGGATGCAAAAGCCTCCATGTACCGACTCAGAATCGACATCTTCAGGTTTTCGATAACAATGTCAATATCAAAATTATCTTCTTCTCTTTCAGGATAGAAATATCCATTGGCCACAATGGGTTTGTTAGAACCTACATTGCCGTAATAGATAACTTCGGCGTTGATCCGGAAGGCTTTTTGCAGTGCATCCCAGCGACTCTCTAAAGATAAGTCTCCCAGATGGTCACTGTTGAAAGCAAAATCTTTAATTAGCAGCTCAACCAATATGTTGGGTGCTTTTTGCAGATTTGACAATTCAAGTTCACCACTGGCATATCCCGAAAAATCAATTTTCTTGTCTCCCAGCAGGAACATCAGGCTTTCCACATTAAAATTGTTGAGACCGATATTTAGTACGTCCTCCGCTTTGTCGCTAAGCACTCCGTTTATCAGCAGATGTTCTGCATTTTTATAAAGGAAAAAATTTTCAATGGAAACATAGGAAGAATCCAATAGAATTTTGTTGTCGGGTCTGAACGACCACAATGAGTCATTCACATAGGCGTAGGAAGGCAGAATGCTTAGCTCGGTGGTTTGGGGCGAAAGAAAAAGCCCACGTGCTTTAAGGCTGCCCAGATTTTTCTTTTCCGTACTCTGGTTTTCCCACTGAGTCAGTAAGGTAAGGGTATCCTGAGAAATATTGGCCGAAGCGAAGAATTGTTCCATCCATATGCTGTCGGTAAGGAATAATTTTTCCCCCCTGGTAACAAAATCAATATTGTGTCTGTTGGAATTTATGCTGATTTCGGGCTGGTTCAGTCTTTTGCCGGCTAATACCAGGAAGTCAGTGCTGCCGGTAAGGAAAAGCTCTTGAGTGGTGGTATTAATATTTCCGTTGAAAAAAGAGTGAGGGGCAATCTGAACCTCAGGGAAAAAAACTTCCAGTAAATTGTTCATGTTTTTTACGTGAATGCTGAAATCTGCAATCTGGTCAGAACTTCCTCCATTGGGCAGCATGGAAGGTGCTTCCTCAAACCTGGAAGGGGTATAGTTGTATATAAACTGGTTGATCGAGGTTGCCATCTTTTCAAAATGTAACTCGCCGTTTATCTGAAAATCCAGAAAATCTGAATAAAATCTAAGTTCTTTATGGTTATTATCGTTGATGCGGTTCTCCAGTGCTATTACATCCGTGGAAACGGAATAGTAATCAGCCGAATCTGTATCCGATTGTATAATTGGCCTTTCAATGTAGCGGGTGGAATAAGCATTTGCCTCCCCCTGAATATTCCCAATGCCGCTTCCGCTTCCATTTACCTGAATCGTCGTAGAGACAATGCTATGCAATAAGGAATCTCTCTGGAAGATATTGAGGTTGCTCAGGTTTGCATCTTCGATCTGTGCGGTAAAATTGAGCAGGGGAACCTCTTCTCCGAAATCCACGATACCTCCAAAATCAAGAAAGAGGTTGGGATCGTCGATAAGGATATTTCCGTTGAACCGGCGATTAACAAAGTTGCCTGCTACCTGAAGCTGCTTGTACTCGTAACCTCTGAAGTCGATATTCTGAATTTCGCCGGTTATATTTATGTCCAGGTTGTCCAGGTTGTGGCCTCTCCCTTCCACATGTGACGAAAGGGATATGGAGCCAAACTCATCGTTGCCTTCAATCAATTTGCTAAGGTTAAAATTTTCTGTGGCGATATTTCCGCTGTAACTGATTTCCTTAAAATTGTCCTGGCTAAGGATAGCTATATCAGTATTTATCTGTCCTAAGCCTGAGTTGAACTGCCCATAGGCAACAAAGTCATAAATATAACCGGTGAAGTTTCCTTTAAAAGTAGTGGTGCCGAGGGCATATAAATCCCGGGGAATTACCAGGTAAGGAGTTTCAAAAGAATCTGGCAACCGTAAACTTTCCAAATCTGCTATCCGGGTTACGAGCTTTTCAACGGAAAGATTGACAAAGGTTTCTTCAATGGAAGGTAGCCCTACAAAATTGAAGTTTCCTGCAAACTGAGTATGGTCTCCGTAATTGAGCCGGATATTTTTTCCTCTCAGGTTATTGATTCTTCCCGAAAAACTACCTTCCAGATCAACTCTTCCTTCCAGTCCGTAAAGATTTTCCGAAAAATAGCCCACTTCGTAAAGTTCAATGTAGCCAGGTTCAATCTGAAGGGTGAACCTGATATCTTCGGTGAAATTCCGGAAAGCATTGTAACTCTCATACTCCATCTCAAGGTTCATCAATAGCTTACTCTGGCTGGTAGCGGCCTCAAAGTTTCGCACCTGAGCACCCTCCGAACTGAAGAATAATTCGGCCTTAGATGAATGCAGCTGAAAATCAGGTGAGTGAACAAAGGAAAAACCCATCAGGTCAGCTTGCAAAGTGTCTTTTTCAAGGAATATGTCTGCTACTTCAATGTTAAGATTGTTGAGGGCAAAATTGTTGCTGTCAAATCCATTGGGTAGCTGAGTTTTATTTTGGTTGGCGTAGGAGAGGGAGGCTTCTCTGAATTCAAAAGACCGTACCAGAACATCCCAACGAGGGCGGGCAACGGTATCGGTGCGCTCTTCGCCGGCAAAATAATCTACCAAAAACTGAAAATTGTGCTCTTTTTCTCCTTCGTAGATGGCCATGGAAAGCATGGCTTTGTCAAACAATATTTTATTGACTGCCAGGTATTTTTGCGATCCTGAAATGCGGTGAACATCCACAACGACTCTTTGGGTTGAGAGCAGGTGTGCATTTTCCCGGTCCAGTATTTCCACGTCTTCCAAAACAATATTCAAAGTGGAGGTAATGTTTAGTCCTCCAACAGTGATTTTTACGCCCAGCTCACGGGAGAGGTATTGGGTCGCTTTTTGGGTAAGGTAGGCCTGCACAGCGGAAGAACGCAGCGTAACATAAGCGATTGTTGGGATGATGAGCATCACAAACGCTGTAATCAATACTATGACAGATGTTTTTTTTATAACTTTGCCTCCCGGTTAGGAAATTATTACTTTAACGAATTAATTATCTGGATATTTCATGGACACATATATTTTGGGCATCGAGTCTTCTTGCGATGATACCTCAGCCGCAGTGCTGAAAAACAACAAAATTCTTGCCAATGTCATTGCAAATCAGGATGTTCACAAAATTTATGGTGGAGTTGTGCCAGAGCTTGCCTCACGGGCGCACCAGCAAAATATCATTCCTGTGGTGCACAGAGCGTTAGACATTGCAAAGATAAACAAAAATCAACTCAACGCCATAGCTTTTACCAATGGGCCGGGACTTTTAGGTTCCCTTCTGGTAGGGGCTTCTTTTGCCAAGTCTTTTTCCCTGGCCCTGGGCATTCCGCTTGTGGAGGTAAATCATATGCATGCCCACATTCTGGCCCATTTTATCGAGGATGAACAACAGCCCGAAAAACCAGAATTCCCCTTTCTCTGCCTGACCGTTTCCGGAGGTCATACACAGATTATGTTGATTCGGGATTATTTTGATATGGAAGTTATTGGGCAAACGATAGACGATGCATCCGGAGAAACTTTTGACAAGGTGGCGAAAATTATGGGATTGCCATACCCCGGAGGGCCGATGATCGATAAACTGGCCCGTGAAGGAAATCCCTGTGCCATTAAATTTCCCCACCCAAAAATTCCCGGACTTGACTTTTCCTTTAGCGGTTTGAAAACTTCAGTTCTTTATTATCTGCGCGACAGACTCAGGGAAGACCCCGATTATATTGAGAAAAATAAGCAGGACATAAGTGCCTCCGTGCAGCATACCATCATTGAAATTCTCATGAGCAAGCTTCGTAAGGCTGCCCGTGAGACGGGAATCAGGCAGGTGGCCATTGCAGGAGGGGTTTCTGCCAATTCAGGCCTGAGGCAGGCGATGCTCAATGAGCGGGAAGCTTCGGGTTGGCAGGTTTATATACCCAAATTTGAATACAGCACCGATAATGCTGCTATGATTGCCATTACGGGCTACTATAAATTTCTGAAAGGGGAGCATGCTGCCCAGGATGTTACTCCTTTTACACGGTATAGTTGAGGCAAGAAAAAACGGATTTCTTAGCAAGAAATCCGTTTTTTTCAGGTGGGAATTTAAAACCCCTGTAAATGAAATACAGGCATTGGCTTTATTTACCCAGCACTTTTTTCATGGTAATGCCAATATCTGCAGGCGAGTCAACATAGGTCACCCCGCATGCGGTAAGAATCTCTTTTTTGGCTTCGGCAGTATCGTCTTTACCTCCAATGATGGCCCCTGCATGGCCCATGGTGCGGCCTTTGGGCGCTGTGGCCCCTGCAATGAAGCTTACCACCGGTTTGGTTCCGAAATCACGGATATAATAGGCCGCTTCGGCTTCCATACTTCCACCGATTTCACCAATCATAATAATGCCTTCTGTCTGGGGATCGTTCATTAAAAGCTCAACGGCATCTTTGGTAGTAGTCCCTACAATGGGGTCCCCACCAATACCAATGCAGGTTGACTGGCCCATGCCTGCTTTGGTCACCTGGTCAACCGCTTCGTAAGTAAGGGTGCCTGAGCGGGAAACAATACCAACATGTCCGGGTGTATGAATGAAACCCGGCATGATTCCCACTTTACATTCTCCGGGTGTAATAACACCGGGGCAATTGGGTCCAATAAGCTGCACATCGCGGTTACGCAAGTATTCCTTCACAGTCAGCATATCGTTTACAGGTATTCCTTCAGTAATACAAACTATAACTTTGATACCGGCATCTGCTGCTTCCATAATTGCATCAGCAGCAAATGGCGGGGGAACAAATATTACACTTACGTTGGCGCCTGCCTGTTTTACTGCCTGGTCAACCCTGTCGAAAACGGGCAGGTCAAGGTGCTTGCTGCCTCCCTTGCCCGGAGTTACTCCACCCACTACATTGGTGCCGTATTCAATCATCTGTCCTGCATGAAAAGTACCTTCCGAACCGGTAAATCCCTGCACGATAACCCTTGAGTCTTTGTTCACTAATACGCTCATGTGATGTTATGTTTTTTCGTTAATATGTTTTAAAAGAAAATATTCTAAAGATCAGCGTCATTTTCTGGCCCCAAAAATACTATTTTCTCCTCAATCCATGCTTTTTTATCCGCATATTATTTCAGATTCGTTTCAGGAATCAGGCTTCCCTTTTTCAGAGGATTTTTCGCAGCTCTTTGTCAATTTTCAGGATTTGGGGAATGATAAGGCCTGAGTTATCATTGAGAAGTGAATAATCGGCTCGGGTAATCTTTTCTCCCTGGCTCATTTGATTGTTCAGTCTCTCGCGTGCCTGATTCAGCGCGATTCCGTCTCTTTTTGTAACCCTTTGCAACAGGATTTCTTCCGGGGCGTGTACAACAATTATCCTGTCAAATTTATTATAGCTTCCCGACTCAAAAATGATAGCCGCTTCCTGTATGCAATAAGGAGCGGAGGTTTGTTGGTTGCACCATTGGTTGAAAAGTTCAAATACCCGGGGGTGTATAAGCCGGTTGACAAATTCAAGAGCCTGCTTGTCGTTAAAAATGATGGAAGCCAGGGCTTTGGTGTTCAGGGTATTGTCAGAAGTCAAAACACCGGTGCCGAATTTTTCGGTGATTTTTTGAAGAACTTCAGCATCGGAATAGAATTTTTTGGCTTCTTTGTCTGCGTAAAATACGGGTATTCCCAGTACCTCGAAAACACCACAAACAGCAGATTTTCCACTTCCAATATTACCTGTTACTGCAACTTTCAGCATGTTAATTGAATTGAAGACGGAGTTTATTCATTTCTAATCCATATATATTCTACTTCAGAAGGTCTGAGACGTATGATTTCAACCAAAGCAGGATGTTCGCTTATGCGCGCACGCAAGCGCGTTGATCCCTGTGCTGTAGTGTCGGGGCAGCCTACCTGGGCTTCAAACATATCAGGAGTAATGGCCCTGACATCTCTCAGTGCCACAAGGTAAAATACCGTTACTTTTTCCGGGAAGAGTAAAAGTCTGTTGTTTTCGTCCATCTCTTCAATCCGGGGGCAATCAATTTTGAGGGGAAGTTCGGCAGTGGCTTCTGTAAACTCTTCGATGGGTATGATAACATCTACTTCATCATGCGACAGGGAAACCTGCCGGTCGGGGTAGGGATTGACAAGAGGGAGGGTGGTCTCAAGGCTTTTATCAGCCTGTTGGATATTGAACTGCTCGGTTTCGATAAACGTAATAGAATCCTGAAGATTAACCGGGCCTGAAACGTATACTGAATCCGGATTTGCTGAAGGATAATCATAAAGTTGAAAACCAGCTCTGAGATCCAAATCCTGTTGTACCATAACAGGAACCTTTTTTCTGAATGCCTGGCTGGCCGTAAAAAAAATGGTGTCGGGATGCGCTTTCAGGTTTGAGCGGGTTATTTCGTTGAGCAGCGAAAATCTGACTTCGGCCTGACTGGAGGTGAAGAAAAACAGATTTTCGTTATCATTTCTCATGGCTTGCAATGTGCTGAAATCGGCCTCAATTTTTTGGGTGCGGCGCAAATTGCGTGAAGTGAGAATACGAATGCCTGTTGTTTTTACCGAAAGGGCAAAAGTGCTGTCTGACTGATGGGTAAACAGCAGGTCTTCAGGAATATTGCTGACATGAAGCTCAACAGGAATCACTGCCGTAGCTTCATTGGACAGCTTGATAAAAAGCCATGCCATAAAACTGAAAAAGAAGCATACTAAAAATGTCAGTGCTTTGCTTCTGTTTTCAGGGGTATTGCCGCTTTCTGTCCATGTCCTGATATTCATGGTAGCAAAGATGCTTAAAAAGATGAATAAAAAAGGACTGTTTCAATCTGAATTCAGCTTTTGCCGGTTTCATAAACGGGAGGATTATTGAAGTATACCTGCCCGGAGAAAAGAATATGCAGCAATAGCCGGATTTTGAAATTAAAACAGCCCTTTGGGTAAAAAAAAGAGGTTTTATTTTTTTTCAGCAAGCTCTTGCTCCTGGGCGCCGTCCATTGCCACTGCAGACTTTTCAATCCTGAGTTTGATTTCAGGTGCTACCTCAATGGTAAATGTTTTTTCCTGCACTTCAATAATTTTTCCGTGGATCCCACCTATGGTGATGATTTTGTCTCCCTTTTTCAGCGCCTCCCTGAATTTTCTGGTTTCTTTTTGTTTTTTTAGTTGCGGACGGATAAAGAAAAGGTAAAATACAACAATGATAAGCAAAAGGGGAATAAAAGTTGCAAAACCGCTGCCACCCTCGCCAGATTGTGCCGCCAGTAAAATGTTTACTAAATTCATGATAATTCTGTGTTTAAATTATTACTAAATAAAATTTGATTTATAGTTCGAGCACCTCTGCTGTAATACGCAAAGTTACAACAGATTCTTCAGCATTGGTAAGTACTCTTACAGATTCTGACTGAAAACCTCTTCTTCCGGCAGAATTGAATACTATATTCACCTTGCCTTCTTCACCCGGCTTAATAGCATCTTTCGGATAATCACCTACTGTGCAGCCACAACCACTTCTTACACCTGTTATAATCAAAGGGCTGCTGCCCGAATTTTGAAAACGAAAAGCATAAGCCACTCTCTCTCCGGTGATTATTTTCCCGAAATCATGGGTGGTTTTCTGAAATTCAACTACGGGTGGGGCATCTGTATTAGCAGAAGGGTTGTCTGAGCCTCTTCTTTCAGTTGACTCTCCGCATCCCGACATGAGAAAGGCAGCCAGCAAAAGAATGGTAAGTATTGAAAAGTGTCTGTTCATATGCTATTATTTGGTCGTGAATTTACTTATTTTTTCACTGCTAATCAATTCTTCAACCAGCTTGTCCAGTATCCCATTGACAAAAATCTTGCTCTTGGGAGTACTGTACATTTTCGATAACTCAATGTATTCGTTCAGTGATACTTTAACGGGAATTTCAGGGAATTTAATGATCTCTGTAAGGGCCATTTTCATAATGATGATATCCATGAGAGCAATACGTTCAATATCCCAGTTCTGGGTTTTGGCGGCAATCATGGGGGAAAATTCTTTGTCGTTGAGAATGGTTTTATGAAACAATGCAATGGCGAATTTCTTGTCGTCTGCTTCCTTGTAAAGATTCATCAGTTCGAAGGCATCTTCTGCTCCTGAGTTCATAGCCTTGATGCCTTTGATGATCATTTTGTTGATCAGCTCCCAGTCGTCGAGCCAGTAAATGGATTTCTCTTCGTAAAAGTGATGCAGCAATTCAAATTCACATACATGATTTTTCAGCAATCGGAGAATTAACTCTTTCTGGTTTTCGAAAGTCACAGTTTCCTTTTCCATATGTTCTTTGTAGGCATTGGATTCGCGAAACTGAATAAATATTTTGCGTGGAACGTCCAGGTCTTCACTCCAGGAAATTTTGCGTTGCTTGAGTTTTGCCTGCAATACAGGATTATGGATGATGCCCTGCAGACATTCGTTGTCGACAAAACGTTGGTTGGGCGTAAGATCATCCCGGGTAGGTATTCTTTTTAACCTGTTTTCTTCGAGGATTCGTTGTGCCTGGCGCTGGATTTCAATCAGCAAGCTCAACTGGTAAAGGTAGAGGTCGAATATTCTTTCTATACCGAATAACAACTCTTTTTCTCCTGCATTCAGAGATGTATTGCCTGACTGGAAAAATGCATACAGGCTTTGCAATACTTTAACGCGTAGGTGCCTTCTGTTTAACATAAAGGGAATTTCAATCAATTATAAGGAACGAATATCAGCATTTGCCGCTGAAAAAGCTATGCAAAAGTAATTCATTTTTAAAAACTTTCTAAACCTGTATAATAAATTAGATGTATAGCTGTTATTTTTAAATGAGAACCTTGGCTGTAATGTTAAATGACTAAATTGGCACTTTGCATTTATTTTCAGGGGTCTTAATTTTTATAAGTTGTATAAATTGATTATTTTTATAAATGGTTCAAAACCCCTATTGTTTTATGAAATGTTTTATTAATTGATATGAGGTTTGAGAAAAGTTTTTTTATTTTTGCCATAAATTAAAAAGGAGATAGTATTATGAGTGTGGATAATAAAGAGAAAAGCTACAGCAACGAAGAGTTGTTTTCAAAAGCTGTAAGAGCAGGAAAAAGGACTTACTTCTTTGATGTTAAGGCCACCCGTTCAGGCGAAAATTATCTTACCATTACCGAGAGCAAAAAACGCTTTGATCAGCAAACCGGTAAGTTCTTTTATGAAAAACACAAGTTGTTTTTGTATCAGGAAGATTTTGATAAATTTTTGAAAGCCGTCAATCAATCTTTCGAGTATATCAGAACCGGTGAGGTTCCCCAGTCTTACATCCAGGAAATGGAAGAGGAGGAGCAAAGAAAGAAAGAACGGGAATTTACTGATGTAAATTTTGAGGACCTTGGTAAAAAAGAGGATAGCGAGTCCGAAGAATAGCCAGGTGAAATTATTTTCAAGGTTTTTTTTATCCGGAAAGAGTTGAAATCATTGTATTTCAGCTCTTTTTGCGCATAATGATTATAGTGTGCTGTTTTGCAGGGGTATGGGTTGGAGAGAAGTTTTTTTACAAAAAAAACCTCCATCAAGCCTGTATAAATTGTAAATTTGCACCTTGTTCAAAAATGGCATATTTTTGCCTGATTTTCAAAAAACACTTATTTTCAGTAGTTTGCATTGAAAACCACCAACACTTACTAACATTTAATACTTATGAGTAAAGTCATTTCCATTGCGAATCAAAAAGGGGGGGTTGGGAAAACCACCACAGCCATCAACCTTGCGGCAAGTCTTGCTGTGCTGGAGCACAAAACGCTTCTAATCGATGCAGATCCGCAGGCCAATGCTACATCAGGAGTAGGGTTTGACCCCAAGGTCATCAAAACCAGTATCTATGAATGTATCATTGATGATGTAAATCCCCGCAATATCCTGCTCAATACTTCTACTCCCAACCTCGATCTCATCCCTGCCCATATTGATTTGGTAGGTGCTGAAATTGAAATGATCAATATGCCTAACCGGGAGATGGTAATGAAAAAGGTTATTGACAGCGTGAAAGATGACTATGAATTTGTTTTGATAGATTGTTCTCCATCGCTGGGTTTGATAACTGTAAATGCCCTTACAGCAAGTAACTCGGTGATTGTACCGGTGCAATGCGAGTACTTTGCCCTTGAAGGACTGGGTAAATTGCTGAATACCATAAAGATTGTTCAGTCAAGGCTCAACCTGGGGCTGGAAATTGAAGGAATTCTTCTTACCATGTACGACAACAGGCTGCGTTTGTCAAACCAGGTAGTGGAAGAGGTAAGAACCCACTTCCAGGATTTGGTTTTTGATACCATCATCCAGCGAAATACCAAATTGGGTGAGGCGCCAAGTTTTGGCGAAACCATTATTATGCATGATGCCCAGAGCAGAGGAGCCATTAATTACCTGAACCTTGCACGCGAAATTTTGCAAAACAATGAATTAACAAAAATCAACGAGTCGGAAAAAAATATCAACATAGAAGATGAACGCTAAAAAAAGAGCATTAGGGAAAGGACTGGGCGCATTGCTCGATTCGCCTGCATCAGAATCGCAGCCAAGATATGATATAGAAAAAGATTTGCATGCAGTGGGTACTGTAGCTCATGTGCCATTGAATCTGATTCAGAGCAACCCGTATCAACCCCGCACTGATTTTGATGAGCAATCCCTGGAAGATCTGGCCAATTCTATACGGGAACAAGGTGTAATTCAGCCTGTTACCGTAAGGAAAGCTGACGAAGGTAAGTTTCAGCTCATTTCCGGTGAAAGACGCTGCAAAGCGGCACAGCTGGCAGGACTGAGCGAAATTCCTGCGTACATCAGAAGCGCCAATGACCAGGAAATGCGTGAGATGGCTATCGTTGAAAATATTCAGCGTGAAAATCTTAATCCCATGGAAATAGCCCTGGGGTATCAGCAACTCATTGAAGATTGTAAATTAACCCAGGAAATGCTGGCCGAAAGACTGGGTAAGTCCCGCTCTTCTATTACCAACCAGATTCGTTTGCTCAAATTGCCCGCCGAGATCCAGATCGGTCTTCGCCAGGAACTTATTTCCACAGGACATGCCCGTTCCCTGCTTTCCATATCCAACATCCAGACACAACAGGAAATCTATCAGGATATTATTGCTCAGGGACTTTCGGTTAGAGATGTAGAGGAGATAGTGAAAAACATCAATGAAGGGGTGCAGGAAGAGGAAAAAACCGATACACCCAATAAAAAGCCCGAAAAAACCGTTAATGCCAGGTATGTGGATTTGCAAAAATCCCTTTCTTCCTTTTATGGTTCAAAGGTTCAGATAAAAACCCGCTCCGGAGGAAAAGGTTCTATCGTGATCAATTTCTCTTCAGGCGAGGATCTGGAACGCATACTGAAAATGGTTCAGAAACAAGACTAACACAATGCAATGGCCCCTGTAATGGCAATGCTTGCTCAAATGCAATTGAATTCTTTTTTGAAGTTCACAAAAAGTACGCTTTTTGCAGGGATCATGATGCTGCTGCTCTTGCTTGCCTCCTGCGGGGTCAAAGCAATGCCTGCCAGCTTTTCTGAAGAGTTGTTCATCAACCCCGGAATTTTTAAATCAGATACTCTGGAACTGCCGGAAACACAAACCGTTTCTCCTCAAAGGGATACAATACCCTCCCGCCGGGGTACAGGAAGGAATACCCCGATTGATACAACTACTGTATTGATGCCTGATACACTGCCTGTGCAACCAGTGGTTACTGCCGACAGTATCCGGATTGAGGAGACCGTGGAGTCAGATAATGAAGTAAAAGAACATTCACCCCTGAAGGCAACCATGCTTTCTGCTACCTTGCCCGGACTCGGACAGGCCTACAACGGCAAATACTGGAAAATTCCTTTTTTGTATGCAGGTATTGGTGGCGTAATCTATGCCGTTGATTTCAATAACGGATGGTATCAGTATTACCGGAAAAACTGGTTAGCCAAAGTTGACGGAAACCCCAATACACAGGATGATTTTCCCAATACACCTCCCGAACGGCTTCAGCGGGAAATGAACCGATGGAGACGCAACGTGGAAATATCCTACATTGTCGGAGCAGCCTTGTACATCCTCAATATTCTGGATGCTACCGTTGATGCTCACCTGCTCGATTTTGATGTGGGAGAAGACTTATCTTTGAACATAATGCCCGTAGTAATCCCTCAAAGCAGTACCTTTGGAAACAGAATCAACCCGGCTTCGCCCGGGATTCGTTTGTCTTTCCGTTTTTAATCCTTAGATAATGACAAAAATAATTAAGCTGGCCATAATTGGTTATGGCAAAATGGGCAAGGAAATTGAAAAATTTGCTCCTCAGTCGGGATGTAAGGCAGAGGTTGTCATTGACAACGAGCAGGATTGGGAAAAATACGGGCCTAAGCTCAGCCAGCTGGTGGATGTAGCTGTTGAGTTTACCTCACCCGGGGTGGTGGTTCAGAACCTGAAAAAACTGATGGATTTGAAAATCCCCGTTGTTACTGGTACCACAGGATGGGGCAAAGATTTACCCGCCATTGAGAAATACTGCAGGGAAAGTAATGGTAGCGTTTTTTATGCGTCTAACTTCAGTATCGGAGTGAATTTGTTTTTTGCCCTGAATCGATACCTGGCAAATTTGATGGCAGACTATCCAACTTACCGGCCTTTGCTTGAGGAAACCCATCATACGCAGAAACTTGATGCTCCCAGTGGTACGGCAGTTACGATGCTGGAAGATATCATGCGGGTCAACCCGGCAATAAAAGGCTGGAAACTGGAGGACGATAATCCTGCACAGGATGAAATTTCTGTCATAGCCCATCGTATCGAGAATGTTACGGGTACGCATAAACTGGTATATAATTCGGATATCGACACCATATCCATCGAACATGCCGCCCATAACCGGGAAGGATTTGCCAAAGGAGCATTGCTGGCTGCCCGCTGGCTGAAAGATAAAAAAGGTGTTTATACAATGAATGATTTATTAAAACTTTAAGAGGCCACAGCTATGAGTATTTATATGTTATTGAGTATTTTGTTTTTTGTATTAAGTATTGCCGGTTTGTGGCGAATATTCGAAAAAGCCGGACGTCCCGGCTGGGAAGCCATAGTCCCGTTTTACAATTTTTATATCTGGCTGAAAATTATCAATAAGCCTCTCTGGTGGTATATCTTTATCATCATACCCTACATCAATGTTTTTACGCTCTTGCTCATGGTGGTAGAGACCCTGAAATGTTTTCGTAAAGATGGGTTGGGTGAGCAGGCACTGGGCGTGCTTTTTCCGTTTTTCTACCTGCCCTGGCTTGGCTTTTCTCCCAATGAGAAATATACACACCCGGAAAAACTGCCTGTAGTGAAAAAGAGCAGTTCGAGAGAATGGGCCGATGCCCTGATTTTTGCTGTTATTGCTGCATCTATCATACGCACATTTTTTATTGAAGCCTATACCATTCCCACGTCATCCATGGAGAAATCTTTGCTGGTAGGGGATTATCTTTTCGTGAGTAAAATGAGCTACGGTCCAAGAGTTCCCATGACTCCTATTGCATTCCCTTTTGCTCATCATACTTTGCCCATGACAGAGTCCGTTAAGTCTTATACGGAATGGATAAAGCTACCCTATTACCGTTTCCCCGGGTTGCGCACCATAAAGAACAATGATGTGGTGGTGTTTAATTATCCTGACGGTGATACCCTTAGTGTGAAATTACAAAGCAATGTAAGTTATTACAGCCTCAAGCGTGAATATGGCAGAGATGAAATCTGGAATAATCCTGATCGGTATGGTGAGATTATTTCACGTCCTGTGGATAAAAGGGAAAACTTTATCAAGAGATGTGTGGGTATCCCCGGTGATACATTGCAAATCATTGACGGCGAAATTTTTATCAACAACAATCCACTTCCACAGCTTGAAAATGTACAGCACAATCATCATGTTGTTACGGATGGCTCCAGGTTGCATCCCAGGATTCTGGAAAGGTATAACATTACAGAGGCCAGGATGGTGAGCCAGTCAGAGTACATTATGCCTCTCAGCGCAGACGTAGCTGAAAAGCTTTCCAACGAAAATTTCATAGCCAGTGTAAAAAGAATCATCAAACCCGCTCATTTTCACGAGAGCCATATCTTCCCTTTCCATCGCAATTATCCCTGGAACGAAGACAATTTTGGCCCCCTGTTTATTCCTTACAAAGGTGCTACTATAGATATCAGTACGGAGAATATTATGCTGTGGGAACGAATCATTGAAGTTTTCGAAAACAATACACTTGAAATATCAGGCGATCAGATCCTTATTAACGGTGAGGTAGCTGATACTTACACTTTCCAGATGGATTACTACTGGCTGGTGGGAGATAACAGGCACAATTCTGCCGATTCGAGGTACTGGGGATTTGTGCCCGAAGATCATATTGTTGGCAGAGCTATGTTTGTATGGCTTTCTCTTGACCCTGACAAGAGTTTTCTCAGTAAAATCCGGTTTAACAAAACATTCCGGGTTATCCGATAACCTGTTGAATAAAAAAGGTATCCTGAGTCTGTAAAGTAAGTCACCCGGATTTGTGGGTTATTTTAGGATTTAACAAATCTCCTTTTTTCAGGAAATCTGATCCTGTGAATGGCTAATGCCGGTACTTTGGCTGTTTTTTCTATCATTTGCTGACAAGTAACCTGTAATTATTTCTTTGGACTCTGAGTATTATAAGTAATCTAAATTAATTACTTTTACACAAAAAATACAAAGTGGCAGTTGCGGATTGGGTTGCATCTGCAAGTGATATTTTTTCCTTAGTAATTTAGTCATACTAAATATTTCCTGAATAGTGAAGAATAAATACCTCGATCTGATAGAACAAACCTTTGAGTTTCCCCAGGAGGAATTTAAAGTAATTGACAACGAACTATATTTTCACGATATATGCCTGATGGATGTCATCAAGCAATATGGTACACCTGTAAAAATCAGCTATCTCCCTAAAATCAGCCAGCAGATCCAGAAAGCCAAAAGGCTCTTTCACGTGGCCATGGCAAAGGTTGATTACGAAGGAGATTATAATTATTGCTATTGCACCAAAAGCTCTCATTTTTCCTTTGTCCTGGAAGAGGCATTGAAAAACGATATCCATCTGGAAACATCTTCGGCTTTTGATATCTTCATCATTGAGGAGTTGTATAACACCGGGCTCATTGACAAGAACAAATACATTGTATGCAATGGTTTTAAAAAGTCATTGTACACACAAAAGATATCTGAGATGATAAACAACGGGTTTGAAAATACCATTCCCGTAATTGACAACAAAAGAGAGTTTGACGCATACAATGAATTGGTGGATAAGGGGAAAAAGTGCAAAATAGGAATCCGGATTGCATCGGAAGAAGAGCCCATGTTTGAGTTTTACACCTCCAGGCTGGGTATTCGCTACAATGATGTTTTACCCTTTTACCTTGAAAAGATCAAAAACAATCCCCGTTTTGATTTAAAGATGCTTCATTTTTTTATCAACACCGGCATTCGCGATACTGCTTACTACTGGAATGAACTGCACAAGTGTGTCAATGTATATTGCGATTTGAAGAAGATATGTCCCGAGCTTGACTCACTGAATATTGGTGGGGGTTTCCCTGTTAAAAGCTCCCTGGGCTTTGAGTATGATTATGAATACATGACAGAAGAAATCGTTGCGCAGATTAAAAGAATCTGTAAGCAGAACCAGGTTCCCGAGCCCGATATTTTTACGGAATTTGGTGGATTTACAGTAGGGGAGAGCGGAGCCGTTTTGTATTCTATACTTGACCAGAAACAACAAAACGACAGGGAGTTGTGGAATATGATTGATAGCAGTTTTATGACTACCCTGCCTGATATCTGGGCCATGAAGCAGCGATTTATTCTTCTGGCTATCAACAACTGGGATTCAGAGTACCAGCGCGTGAACCTTGGCGGCCTTACCTGTGACAGCCAGGATTATTATAATGCCGAATCACATGCCAATGCCGTATTTCTACCCAAAAAAGAAGATGATAAACCCCAGTATATCGGCATGTTTCATACCGGTGCTTACCAGGAAAGCCTGGGCGGTTTCGGAGGCATCCAGCATTGCCTGATTCCGGCACCCAAAATGGTGATTATTGACAGAGATGAAGAGGGAGAGTATACTACCAAGTTATTTGCCAAAGAACAGAGTTATAAATCCATGCTTAAGACACTGGGCTACTGAAACAATGTGCTGTTTTTTGCGTATATGCTTAAAGTCAACCCAGGAAAAGCTATAAAAAACCTGTAAATTTGTCATAGATGTTCACAACCAAACACTGTCTTTCTCTTGTTACTTTTCTTCTTCTGGTCGTGGTCGCAGAGTCTGTTTTTGCGCAAAAACCCCATAAAGGCCGGATTATTTATAATATCTCATATCCGGGGAGTAATGTTGACCTTGCCGAATTGCAGGAACTGCCTGACAGAGCGGTTATACTTACCAAAAACAACCTGGTAAGAACTGAGTTGAGTGGTGAAAAAGCCGGCTTGTTTCAGATTAAAATTTCTGATGGCAGCAAAAAGGAAACCTCCACTATGCTGGAGGTCATAAGGGAAAAGTACGTTATCAAACGTGATGCACAGGAAATTCAGAATGCACTGAGAAATATGCCTCAGCCCGAGCTGGAATTCACCGATGAAACCAGGGAAATTCTTGGCTATACCTGTCGTAAAGTTATAGCCAGGGTAACCGATGATTTTGGTAACGAATACGAATCTGAAATTTTTTTCACACCTGAAATTCCCGGAGAAGCGTTTAACTTCGATACACCCTACCATGAGATTCCGGGATTGATGCTTTTATACGAAATGCGGGTGGGACAGCTCAATATTCGCTACGAAGCACAATCCGTTAAGCGAAGATGGTTTGTAGGAGGACGGAATTTTTATGTAACACGCGATTACCAGCCGGTAACCTACGAAGAGCTGAGAGCCAGGCTGCAGGGCAATCTTTAGGCCCATTTCTCAGGAAAATCTCACAATAATCACTGTAATAATCCTGTTGCCACGTCAAGGGCAGTATTGGCTGACTGTTGTAAATCAGGAGGTTTCATCGAAAAACAGGTTGGTTTGCTCCACTCCGGGCAGGGCATTAAGCTCACTTACCATTGCTGTTCCTTTGGATTCGTTGCGCAGGTTTACATAAAAAGAAAATTCCATCAGCTCCTGACCGGCCTCACCCATGGTTTTTAAATTAACCAGTTTTTGTTTGCTGCAATACTTTTTCAAAATCTCTCCAAAGGGGTTTTCTCCAATATGATCTTCTCTTGCCACAATTTGCATCAGGAATTCTCTCCTGCGGGGCAATGCAAAATTCATTTTGCTAATGATGAAATATACAAAGCTGACAAACAGTGTTCCCAGTATGGCAATGGAATATAGTTTGACACCTGAGGCAAGCCCTATGGTAAGGGCAAAAAAGATGAACATAATATCCGATGCATCCTTTACGGCCGTGCGAAACCTGATGATAGACATGGCACCCACCATGCCAAATGCCCGGGCAAGATTGTTTCCTATAACCATAATCACCAGGGCAGTTATCATTGTGAGCATGATCAATGATACCGTGAATGCCGAAGAGTAATTGAGGCCGGAGTATGTATATTTGTAAACAAAGGCAATAAAGAAACCGCACATCATGGCTATCACAATATTGGCTATGACATCTTTGGCGGTTATGGTAAAAACAAACAGATTCTGATAATCTTCAATCATGAGCTTTCGTTAATAAGTAAATATATGATGATGGGTGTTGACGTCGTATCCAAGTGTATATTTCGATAATGCATCGTTTCGCATGTGAAATTCCTGAACCATTGATTTTGCCCATAGAGGCATCTGGTCAGAATAATATTTTACTTCCAGGATAAAATGAGATGGAAAAACCTGCTTCAAGCCACGATTATTGTATATATCTGAAAATGCGGGGCTGAGGCTGCTGCGTATGTTCTTGTCGAAAGTAATTCTTACACCTTTATCCATACGCCCGAAATAAGCTTCTCTTTCATATACAATCAGCGCTGAAGGGTTAAGGTTTCTTTTTTTTACATGAAAAAAGAACCGCTGAGCGTCCTCAATGTCACGAGGCTGCTGCCTGATATATTTCATTATATCGGCCGATTGCATCAGGGGCTCTATATATTTAAACCGGGTAAATGCCCTGTGCTTTTGTATCCTGTTTTCGATTTTTCTTTTTATCTCCAGCACGGTGTCTCCCTCCGGATGGTATTGGTTGTACGTCCGTATCCTGAATTTTTTTCTCAGCTCTACACCTTCTGTCTTCTCCTGATGGAAATCGAGATTGGCCGTGTCGAGATAAATACTTCTTACGGTATACTGGGGCAAATCGCAATTATTCCTGAGGGCATATTCGTCAGGCGTTACAAAAGGTAATATCCTTTTGCGAAGGCCATCCAGCAGCCTGTATGGAACCAGGTATTTTCTTTCGTAGCGAAGCAGCATGCCTTATTAGTTGTTATATACTTCATTGATTAAGCGCGCAATATATGCTTTTATCGTAAGGGGTTCAGAGGGGATGGTTACATCCACCATCATATTCGGATAAAGACCCGGGCTGTCAATGGCATATTCTATCAATACAATAACAAAGATCTTTTGCCGGCCGTTGATCATTTGTGCTGCATTATCGATTCCCATGATGCTGCCTTTATATGCTTCCGATTCTGCGTCCAGGCTGAACAACACTTCCTGCCCAATACGAATAAACGGCAGGTTGTAAATATCTACAGGTACTATCAATACGTAATGGTCTGTTGCAGCAACGCGCAATATGGTTTCGTTATTGTTGATTACTCCCTGCTGTCGCACAATCTTGCCTTTTACCGGGCTGGTGAGGGTAAAGGCTTCTATCAACTCGTTCAGGTGGTTAACTTGTTTTTCCAGGGCTGCTATATGAGCTTCAATATACTCCAGTTGTTCTTTTTTTGCTCCACTCAGCAGCGCCTGATGCTGACTGCGTGCAATCAGAAAATTTTGTTTTTTGGTATTGTACTCGTTGAGCGAAAGCTCATATTCTTCTTTTGAAATATGTGCCTTCTCGAACATAATCCTGTTGCGTTCAGTGATCTGCTGTTGGGCTTCCATCTCCTGCCTGGCAAGCACCATGCTTTCAAAAGCAATGCTTACCTCTTCATCTCTTTCTCCGCTGGAATATACCGATAACAGCTTCTTCTGCCTTTCCAGTTCACCCAAAAGCTCTATTTGGCGTCCTCGCTCATTTTGTGAGTTAATGATTCCAATGGTATCTCCTTTTTCTACAAAACCTTTTTCGAAAACGTCTTCAAAAATACTGAAACTGGCAAAATCGCCCCTTTGAAATTCTGTAACCGTGTATTCTGAAATGCTATTATGAATATTGTCTTTGAGGCTGTGAATAAGATTGCCCTCGGTGGTACGCGATAAGACCCATTCCTGACCAGGGTACAATAATCCTTTGGAAGAAATTGAATATTTGACTTTATAATGGTTTAAAGCCATTGCAACAGGCACAATCAAGAGCAATGCCGGCAGCCATATAATAGTATTCTTTAATTTCACTTACAGCCTGTCTTTATTTCAGCGGGTGTAACGAATACCCGCAAATGGATTTAATATACAGTTAAGACAAAATTAACGCGGCCTTAACATTCACAGCCTGCAAATGTACGGAATCTTTGCTGATAAATGGAGAATTGGTTGGTTGCGTCTTTCTGCCCAGGGGGTTATTGAGAATGATAAAACAAACCCTTTATATGAAAGCAAAAAAAAGCAGGGTTGCTGTAAAGTAACCCTGCATAGTATGGCAGTAAAAGAATTCAGTGTTTTTCTTTCGGAAATATCATTCGAGCACTACTGTGTAGCCTGAATCTTCAATGGTTTGGGCAATCAGCGTAAGGGAGACCTTACTTTTATCATAGCTTACTACCACTTCTTCTCTAACATGAGATGCAGCAACGCTTTCTACACCTTCAAGATCGCCTACTCTTTTAACGATCAGGCTCTCGCAACCTCCACAGTCCATCCCCTGAACGGTAAGAACCATTTCAATGCGGTCTTCAGCTGATATAATTTCAGTATCAGCGGCTTGCTTGTCTTCAAATGTTTCCAGGTACCATGGAGCGGCAAGCAAAATCAAAACAAAAACGGTTACAATGCCAAGGAAAACGGTATTCTGTGCGCCGGATTTTTGCCTGGTGCCTGTCTGGGCTTTGCGTCGTTGAATACCTTTTATCGTCTGATACCATAGAATTACCAGCAGCAGAAGCACTAATGCAACAATAAATGGCCAAAAGGCAATAATTCCTGCAAAAGGATTGTCAATAGACAAATGAATGCTGAAAGAATAATCGTAATGTCTTCCGGCTTGTATACCGCCAAACAAAGATGCAAGGAAACCGAAGAAAAAGACTACCATAAGAGAAAGTTTTAAGTGGGTTATTTGTTACATTCAAAAGTAAAAAAAATATCAATGCGTTTATAATGTTTTTATACGATTGAGAATACCCTGTAACAACCGCAAGAAGAAAGAGGAACTTCTGAATTTATAAAGTTTATATCTGCAGGGGGATCAACTTAAGAGGGAATCCATGATAATAATGATCATCATCAAAAGGAAATATATATTCATTAACATAAAAGCTCTGTTCATCTGTTTTCTTTTCCTGATTCCCCACCATAGGATAAAAGAAGCTGTAAGGGCAAGCGACAGAAGGATAATCGCTATGTAAAATGGCGTAGACCGGATTATTCCAAAGAAAGGCAAAAGAATGGCTGTAATGGCAGTGGCAAGGGTCCAGGTAAATGTGAGCCTTGAAATCTGATTGTGGCTAAACTTCCGGGTAATAGAAGGGAATCCTGCTTTTTCATAATCCTTACCATGACGAAGCAGAATCAGCCAGAAGTGGGGGATTTGTCCGATAAAGAAGAAAAAAGCCAGGAAAATGATGTGAGGGTGATGGATGGCTCCTCCTGCAGCAGTCCAGCCAATGGCTGGCGGAATGGCTCCCACCACAGCACCTGGCAGAATAGCCCAGGGGGTGATCCGTTTTAAGGGTGTGTACAAGCCGTTATACCAGATTAGTGTGATAATGGCAAGCAAAGTTGCCGTTGGATTTGTGGTAAACCACAACAGCGTTGCCCCACAAATGGAAAGCAGCATAGCCCATAAAAGGGCTCCGCCTCCTGATATATCGCCCGAAGGAACCGGTCGGTTACTGGTGCGATCCATGAGTTTATCGGGCCCGGCTTCCTGCACCTGATTGAGGGCTGATGAGCCTGCAGCGATAAGCATTACTCCAAGGTACATTTGTAACCATCCATCAGCAAAAGAACCCGCATACAGTATAAACCCTGTTAATGCGGAAAAGGAGACTGAGAGTGTAATTATGGGTTTGGTAAGGGCAAGCAGGGTCTGGTAAAACTGCCTTTTAATAATGATTTCTTTGTTGACCAGGTTTTTCCTTACCATAAGGTGATTGATTTTTTTTATTGCAGATGATTTTTTATTCTACCGATTGTTTGATGTTTGAATTTCTGATTGTGCGAAAATACAAAGATTTTATTTGTGATTGTTCTTACATTCCCCCACCCTGGAGCCTTTTGGCAATTTTTCTAAAAGGGTATCCTTTCCCTGATTAACAAGTAACAAAAAAGCCGCTAAAAACATTAGCGGCTTTTTTGCTGGTTGATATTTTATTCTACTCTTCGGAAAGCGATTTCATAAATTCAACAATAAGTTCTATTTCCTGTTCTGTTATTTCTCCTTCGTACGATAACATTTGTCCGGGCCTGAAACCCACAGATATATCAGCGTCGGGTTCGTAGATAGAGCGAGTTATATACTCTTCGTTGTACTCAATTTCTCTTTCCTGTCCGCCGGTAATTACCGTGATGGTTTCACCAAAACGCCCTGCAAATGAGGGGCCTACCAGGTTGCTTCCATCCAGCGAATGACAAGCCACACACCCTTTGGCCTGTACCAGTTGCCTGCCCAGTAGTGCCAGGTTGGCATCTTCGGGAATTTCTTCTACCATCGCATCAGGGTCGTTGTACCAGTTCCAGAAATCTTCCTGTTCCATTACCACCACTTCGCTAAGCATATAAGAATGTTGTAATCCGCAATATTCTGCACAAAAAATGGTATAGCTGCCCACTTTTGTAGCCTCAAACCAACTGCGGTTATTGGCCAGTCCCGGTACCATGTCTTCTTTGATTCTGAAAGCAGGGATGTAAAATGAGTGCAATACATCGAGTGCATTAAGATTAACGATAACAGCCGTATCCTTTGGCACATATAATTTGTCGCTTACTCTTCCGTTTTCGTATCGGAAATTAAAGCTCCACATGCGAGCATTGGCCGTAACCATTACTCCTTCTGAGGGCGGTCTTTTCATGGGAATCCAACCCACGTATCCATAGTAAAACATGCCCAGCACCAGTATGATGGGTATTACGGTCCATGTTACTTCAAGGGTTACGCTGTCTTTTACAGGAGTCGCTTTGGGATTTCTCTTTTCGTTGTACCTGTATATGAATAAAATGATTGTAAGTGTAATGCCAATAAGGAAGAAAAAACTAATTCCTAATATCAGCATAAAGGCATTGTCTACGCCTTCTACAAATGTTGAAGCTCCTAAGATCATATTGTTGAGTTATCTGTATGAATAATCAAAAAAGGTGACAAATAGTACCAGTAAAAACAACACTATTACAAATGCGGTAAATATGGCATATATCTTATTGTCGAATCGAAGATGCATAAACCATAATAGCACCAAAGTTGCTTTTGCTCCGGCCAGAAGCATCGCCACCAGGGTATTGTAGGCCCCCATCTCAACGCTGGTTACAGCAACACTTGCCGCCGTTAAAATCAGCAGGGCCAGTAAAACCAGAAGATGGCTTTTATAGCTTGATATATGATGTTTTTCCTCACTCATGATGGTGGTTTGTTTAATGAATTAAATAAAACAACGGAAACAGGAAAATCCAGATAAGGTCAACAAGGTGCCAGTATAAGCCGGTGTTTTCCAGCCACACATAGTCTGTCTTATGTATCTTTTCTGCACGAATTTGCTGAAATACGTATATGAACAATCCGATGCCGATGATGATATGAAGGGCATGTATGCCCGACATGATGTAGTACAATCCGAAAAATAATACAGTACCATGCCCTAATTCCAGCAGGGCTTCTCCACCGGGATAAAAACCATATTCTATCTTGGTGCCCCATTCGAAGTACTTATTAACCAGAAAAACGACGGCAATAATAAGGGTCGTGCCCAGAAAGAGCAAAGCCTGTGTTTTTTTTCCTCTCTGGATGGCAGTGATAGACATAGCAACTGTGGCTGAACTGATAAGCAGGATAACGGTATTGATAACGCCTATGACCACATCTATTTCCTCTCCTCCCAGTTGGAATGCAACGGGGTTTCGGTAGCGATACACCGCATACATGAGAAACAACATGCCAAAAAGAAGCAATTCAGTAAAAATAAACAGCCACATGCCTAGTTTGTCGGCCTCATCGTCGCGATGCACATGTGAAGTATGTTCTGCATTTTTTTCCATATACTCTCTTATTTATATTCGTAAGGTTTTTGCGTAACCGTTGGAACCTCTTCCCAGTTTTCAAGGGTAGGAGGGGTGTCGGCTTGCCATTCAAGGGTTTTTCCTCCCCATGGGTTTTTCTCACTGGTCTTTTGTCCGTGCCGGGAAGATCGCACCAGGTTAATAATCACAATCGCTGCACCGGCTATCATTAATATGGAGCCCAGGGTGGAGAAAATATGCCATGCATGAAATTCGGGCAGATAATCGTAATACCTGCGCGGCATGCCTTGTAATCCCAATACAAACATCGGTGTGTAAAGACTGAGAAATCCTGCGAAAAAGGTTACCCAGCCAATATTGGCCCAGCTGCGGTCGTACATCCGGCCAAACATTTTCGGGAACCAGTAATGTATAGCAGCCATGAAAGAATATCCTGTTCCACCGAAAACAATGAAATGAAAGTGCGCCACAACAAAATAGGTGTCATGCACGTGCACATTGGTGGCCAGTGAACCCAGGACCAACCCTGTCAGACCTCCGATCATAAATACAAAAATAAAGGAAACGGCCCAGTAAAAAGGTGTTTGCAACAACAGTGAGCCTTTGTGCATAGTAGAGACCCAGTTAAAAACCTTGATGGCTGAAGGAATGGCTACCAGAAAGGTGAGAAAACTAAAAGCATACAATGCTCTGCCACTCATGCCCGAAGTAAACATGTGGTGTCCCCATACAAAATATCCTACAAAAGCAATGGCCAGAGAAGAGAGCACAATGGCTTTGTATCCGTAAATACTTTTTCGGGAAAATACCGGAATAATTTCACTGATAACTCCCATACCGGGCAATATCATAATGTATACAGCAGGATGAGAATAAATCCAGAACAAATGCTGGTACAAAATGGGGTCGCCACCCAGGCGTGGATCGAAAATGCCCACTCCCAGTAACCGCTCCATAAGCGTAAGCAAAAGAGTTATACCAATAACGGGAGTTGCCAGTACCTGAATCCATGCCGTAGCATAGAGTGTCCAGGGAAACAGGGGCATTTTAAACCAGGTCATCCCCGGTGCGCGCATACGGTGTATGGTTACTATAAAGTTGATACCTGTGAGGATGGAAGAAAATCCCATGATTGTGGCTCCTACCAGTGCCGGGACAATATTTACCGGGGTCTGAAAGCTGTAGGGGGCATAAAAAGTCCATCCCGTATCGGGCCATCCACCTATAAATTGTGATGATAAAACCACCAGAATGCCGATTACATAAATCCACCACGAGGCAAGATTGAGCCGTGGAAATGCCACATCTTTGGCTCCTATCATCAGAGGCAGGAAAAAGTTACCGAAAACTGCCGGCAAGCCAGGCACTACAATGACAAAAATCATGATGATGCCATGCACGGTAAACATAGCATTGTAGGTTTGTGGTCCCATCAGCGTATGCCCGGGTGCAAGCATCTGAAGCTTCATGAGTAGTCCCAGGGTAGCCGCTATTGAGAAAAAAACAAGCATGGTATACAGGTATAGCAGCCCCACACGCTTGTGGTCTGTTGAAAATATCCAACCCAGTAAACCCTTGTATTTCCCCTTGTATTCAAGGAAGCTTACATGTTTTGATGATGTTGTTGATTCTGACATATTGTTGAAGTATAATTGGATTAATTTGTTGGTTTGCTTTTGGGTTTTAGAACAAGAAACAAAAAGATAAGTACAGCAAAGAAAAGGATGATGATGCCTGCAACCTTGGTTACATTAAATACATAGGTCTGACCAGAGGAATCGTAGGAATAGCAAAAGGAAAGCAGGCGACTCATGGAAGGGCCTGATTTGCCCTGCGCCGTTTCTACAACCGCCAGTTTAAGATCGATGGGCAGGAAATAAGTGCCATGCAGATAGCGTGTTATTTTTCCCTCGTCACTAACAAATATCAAAGCCGAAGTATGTACAAAATCGAGGCCCTGTCGTTTGTATTTAAAGCCTACGGCATCGGTAAGTTTTTTTGAATTGATGCTGTCGGTGGTGAAAAAACGCCAGCCCTCCGGATCAATCTCTTTATCAATAAGCATATGATAGCTGCTTTGATTGCCTTTGGCCAGTGTGGGGCCTTCGGTAGGGTCGAAACTGATATTCAGAATCTGGTAGTCTTCTCCAATGGTAAGATCGCTGTTTTGAACCACTTCAGCCACCGAAGTCATAAACGGACTGCAAATGCCCGGGCAACGGTAATATACGATGGCAAGGGCAGTGGGTTTGTCGAGCAATGAAACCAGGTTCACCCGCTGGCCATCGGTGTCTATGATATAGATATCTTCGGGAAGATATTCATCCAGACGTTCGAATACGCCTATATCTCCCTCGGGGGTATACCCTTGTTCTTCAGTTTGCGCCATACCCGTGGAAGCAATCAGCATAAGTAAGCAAATGATAATAAAGTTTTTCATTGTGTATGGTTGTTTATGTTTTCAATTCTGTCAATTTCCGGTGTTTGGCGTTACTATTCTCTGTTCTCTTGTCACTGGTCTCTCGTCTCTCAAACCAATAAGAACCAAGAACCACAAACTATCAAACGTGATGATGCAAACTCTCCTCCAGATAGGGGTGATTTTTGGGTATCAATGCTACATTGCCCAGGGCAAAGAACACCACTCCCAGAAACAATCCGGCATATCCTATCCACATGCCCAGCTCAACAAAACCAAACTTCATGGGGCCATAAGCTCCGGGCATGATTTGAAGGTAAATATTGAGCCACAATCCTATTAGCAAAAGTATTGAAATTCCCAGTAATACCCGTGGTTTTTTTCCCACCTCGTCGCTCATCATTACTACAAAGGGAATGGCAAAATTGATAAACAATTCAGCATAAAAAACCAGTTGCCATTCACCCAAAAACCGGGGTTCATAATACACCGTTAGTTCAGGAATGTTGGCATACCATATAATAAGAAATTGCATAAACCACAAATAGCCCCATACGATGCTGAAGCGGAAAATATATCTTCCCAGATCGTGAAAATGTGCATCTTTTACTTCTTTAAAATAACCCTGGGAACGCAAAAAGAGCAATAACAGAATAACCGCAGCAGAACCATAGTACATACTTATGATCATATTTCTGAACCCAAACATAGTGCTGTACCAGTGGGAGTCGATGGTCATGAGCCAGTCTTTGGATGCAAATGAAAAGAAGATAGCACCCACAAAAATGTATACTTGCGCAAAATAGCGGCTTCTTTCATGATATTTTAAATCGCTGTTTTTATCCTGTAGCAGTGCATATCTTCTGAGCATATAACCTGCGCCAAGAAAGAGTATAAAATAAATTATCAGCCTGATCATAAAAAAGGGGACATTCAGGAATGGCTCTTTGTGGGCAATAAGCTTATCGGTTTCTGTGATGCCCTCGTGTGCCCATTCATACACCTGGGGCAGCCCCAAATACATAAGCAACATCAACAGCGCACCTACGGGTAGAAAACCTCCCAGTGCCTGTGGAATCCGCTGAATAACTGCTGACCAACCTGAATTGGTTATATACTGGATACTGTAAAACAGCAGGGCACCCATGGAGAGGGTAATGAAATAATAATTGTTGAGCAGGATATTCGCCCACGTACGCTGTGTATCGCTCATAAAACCTGCTATCACAGCCACTATGCCAATCAGCATCATGCCGGCAAAGATCAGGTTCATTGTCTTTTTGGGGGTATAGCTTGTTTCCATCATGCCTGTATTATTTCTTTTCCTGAATAATCTGTTCAATAAATGCGACAATTTTCCACCGCTGCTCCGGTGTAATGAGAGAAGCATGCTCGCCCATTACGCCCCACCCGGCCGATATAACATGGAAAGTTTCACCTTCGGGCTGGGCCATAATACGATCTTCGAGTAGATTTGTGGGAGGAATAACATATTTCCCGCTTGTATGCAACCATCCTTTTCCGTCTCCTTCAGTGCCATGACACTGGGCACAGAAAATTCCATATAACTCTTTGCCTTCCTCAAGCATGGCAGGAGTGATGTTCAGGGGGTTGGAAAGGTTTTGTCCTGCCAGTTCTCTCCCTTCAAAATCTGCTGTATACGGATAGGGCTGCATATGGCGGGGTATGGTACCTTCCACAGGTTTGCGCATGGTACGGCCATCTTCCATGGCAGGGTTTTCTGACCAGGTTTTGTAGTCGTGCCCGTGTACCATATCAGGGAAATACTCATAGCCTTTGTCTTCCCTGCTGCGATCACAAGAAAACAGCATCAGGGTAATCAAGGCAACCAGATTCAATTTCAGCAGGGAACGCCCTATATTTTTTAAACTGTACATATTCTTTCAGCGTTGGTTTGTTAAATTTCTTTTTCAGTAATTTCATCTGCTCCATCTTCCTGCAGCCATATTTTTATTTCTTCAGTGTTGAAATTTTGATCCAATACCAGATAAAATGAGTCATCGGTTACAGCAGGATCGATAATTTGGTTTGGCTTACCGGGAAAAATCTGTGTTCGCCCATGGAATGTGATTACGGATAGGATGGTTGTCAGTAGTATGCAAACAAGAAACATGATTACCACCATGGGTGGGAAGCTGAAAACAGGTTTACCTCCATAGGAAAGCGGATAGTCAATAACAGCGGTGTAATAAATAAAACTGAAAGTTGCAGCTATGGCAATTGTTCCGTACAAGACTGCCAAATAAGGAAGCCGCGACTCTTTGGTAACCAGTTTTAAAATATCATGATTGGCAAAGGGGCCGTAAACATCTATGAGGTTTACTTTCTTTTCTTTCAGCCTCTTTAAAGCTTTTAGCAATGTTAATTCATCCCTGAATTTTGCTACTATGTTTTTTTGAGCCATATTTTTAAAAATTAGGTTTTGCCCTGTTTTTTTAATTATGTATGCATAGACCCGGAAACCCGGCTTCGACCATTTAATTGCCCTCTTTTCTGAATGCTTTTACTTCGTTAATAGCAATAATGGGTATGAATCGAATAAACAGCAACATACCACAAATGAATATCCCAAAGGTGCCAACGTAGATGCCTATGTCGACAAGGGTAGGTGTATAGCCGGTCCAGCTGGAAGGCAGAAAGTCTTCAGCCAGCGACGAAATCAGAATGATGAACCGTTCGAACCACATGCCAATATTGACGATGATAGATACAGCAAAAAGAATATAAATGTTCCTTCTTGCTTTTTTAAACCAAAACACCTGGGGAGCAATGGCATTGCAAAACACCATAATCCAGAATGCAGTGGAGAACGACCCTGTGGCCCTTGCATGGAAGAACGTATGTATTTCGTATTCCATGCCGGAATACCATGCAATGAATAACTCTATCCCATAAGCAAGTCCAATAACAAGACTGCCAAATTTGAGCACATTGGCAATCGAATCCAGGTGTTTGTCGGTAACAAAATCGGATATTTTAAAAGCTTTTCGAAATAGAATCATAATGGTAAGCACCATGGCAAAACCTGAAAAGATGGCACCCACAAAGAAGTAGGGCGGCAAAATGGTTGTATGCCAACCCGGTAATATGGACACGGCAAAGTCGAGTGCCACGATGGTATGCACCGAGATAACCAATGGCGCTGCCAGCCCTCCAAGCATGCGGGTAAGTGTTTCGTAACGGTTGTAAGTAATCATAGAGCCTGTCCATCCCATGCTGAAAAAACCGTATAGAGCTTTGGCAACTTTGTTTTTTGATCTGTCGCGCATGGTAGCCAAATCCGGAACCATTCCAAAATACCACAAGGTTATAGACATGAGCAAATAGGTGCTGATGGCCACAACGTCCCACAGCAAAGGGGAGTTGAAGTTTACCCAAAGCAGGCGTGTATTGGGATAGGGAACTATAAAAAAGGCCAGCCACGGACGCCCCATGTGCAGCAAGGGGAATATTGCGGCACATAATACGGCAAACACGGTCATGGCTTCAGCGGTACGATTGATGGAGGCAGCCCATTTCTGGCGAAACACCAGGAAGAAAATGGTAAATGCTGTTCCTGCATGGCCAATACCAATCCACCATACAAAGTTGATGATATCCCAGCCCCAGGCTACACTGTTGGTAAGTCCCCATGTGCCTATACCTACCGTTAATGTCATGTAAAAAGCCCAGGCACCATAGGCAAGGAATATGGTGCCTATGGTCATTCCTATGTACCACCAAAGGGCAGGTTTTGCCTCAGTAGGGGCCAACAATTCGTTGGTGATATCCTTGCTGCTTTTTTCGCCCGTTACCATGGGCCACCTGATACTACTTGCTATCATATGTGTTCGGTTTGTTTTTCGGGTTTGTGATTGGTATTGAGTTAAAAGATTTTTTCTCTATACTTACCAAATCATTTTACCGCAACTATTAACTTATATTGTTCAATGTTTCTTTTAACTCTTTACCTCAGCCTCTTTCCTAACCTCAGCCTTTGTTCCTAATCTTCGTCAAATACCCCACCGTAGGCAACGTATGCAATTCTTCCAGCAGATGATAGTTGCGCGGGTCTTTGATAAGTCTGGCTACACGGCTTTCAGGGTCATTCAGATCACCAAATACCAGTGCCTGTGATGGACATGCTCCCATGCAAGCAGGAACAACATCTCCGTCTTTGAGCTTTCTTCTTTCAGTTTTGGCCTTTAGCTTGGCTTCCTGGATCCGCTGGATGCAGAATGAACACTTTTCTACTACTCCTCTTTCACGAACTGTTACATCCGGGTTAAGAACCATGCGGCCCAGATCGGAGTTCATGTTATAATCGAATTTTTCATTTTGAGCATAGCGAAACCAGTTGAATCTTCTTACCTTATAAGGGCAGTTGTTGATGCAATATTTGGTTCCCACACAACGATTGTAGGTTATCTGGTTGATGCCTTCACTACTGTGTGTGGTGGCTGCAACAGGACATACATTTTCACAGGGGGCATTGTCGCAGTGCTGGCACATCAGGGGTTGGAAAACGACTCCCGGGTTTTCTGCATCTCCGGTATAATAGCGGTCGATGCGCATCCAGTGCATAATACGGCGGCGCTTAACTTCATCTTTCCCCACAACGGGTACATTGTTTTCTGACTGGCAGGCAATCACACAGGTGCTGCATCCGGTGCAGGCATTCAAATCCACCATCAGCACCCAATGATGTCCCTCGAAGGTTTGTTCCGGATAGAGGGACGTCATATGTTTGAGATGATAGTCGCGGATTTCGTTGCCCGCTTTGGGATTCTCTTGGTGTTTGCTAAGGGTTGATTCTCTTACGATATGCCGGCCCTCCATGCTGTGGTGGGTTTGCGAGCGGGCAAAGGCATACTCAGTGTTCTCCTTCGTCCAGTTGGTTACATTCCAGGGGAAATTATTGTCGTCGTTTAATAGTCTGAAAGCATTTACCCCGGTTTTCTCGGCACTTTTCCCGGCGTATTCGCGGCCATAACCCAATGCAATGGAAATAGAACCATATGCCTGACCGGGTTGAATAATCATGGGAATTTGCAACCCATTGATGGTTAAAGTATTTCCGTCTTTAAGATTATGATCCTCAGCAAATTTGGGAGATACAGCTGCAAAGTTGTCCCAAGAGATTTTACTGACAGGATCAGGAAGCTCCTGCAGCCACGGGTTGTTGGCATATGCTCCGTCAGCCATGGCCAGGTATTCGTAGGTGCTGAACTGGATATTGCCGGCTTCCGATGTATAGGCTTTTAACAGGGTAACAGCATCAGAGGCAACTCCACTTTGCAGGTTGGCATTAAATGAAGATACCTCATCATTTTCCAATACGCCAGCCTGAAGGGTATGCATCCAGAACTGCTGAAAATCGGGAAATATATTTTGACCTGGAAAGAGCGTCCTTTCGGTGTAATTCTTTATATAGGTGTGATAATCAGTATCCGTTTCGAGCCATGCAAGCAAAGACGACTGGAACTGGCGGGTGTTGAAGATGGGTTGCATAACTGGCTGCATCAGTGCATGTGTGCCCCAGACCGGCATGCACTCTCCCCAGGATTCAAGGTAATGGTTATCGGGCAAAATGTAGTTGCATTCTCTGGCTGTTTCGTCTTTTGCCGTAGCAAAAGAAACGGTAACCGGCACATTGGCCATGGCAGCCTTTATCTTGCTGGACTGAGGGTGATTGTACAAAGGATTGGTTTTATAGAACATCACCATTTCAGCATTTCCTGTTTCCATATCCTCAATCATCTGCCTCATGGCTTCCTTGTTTCCACGGCCCATGTTCAGGGTTTTTTGATTGTCAAGGGTGCTGCCATAGGCTTCGGCCATATGGTTGATGGCGTTGATGAGGATTTGTGCCTGGAGGTTATCGTGGCCACAAACAATGAGTGCTTTCCCCTTGTTTGTTAGTATTTCCTGAGCCAGGGTTCGGGTGTCGTAATCGGTTGCCGGGGAGCTGAATACGGGGTTGCCTGTCATGGTGGCCATTTCGTTGTACAGCTCCATGATGATTTCCAGTTCTGTGGAAGGTTTAACCGGAATACGCTCATCGGCATTGGAACCGGTAACCGACATGCCAGCCTCAAAATGAATGTGGCGCGACATGGTTTTTTTCTCTTCCGATAGCCGGCGGGTTTTGGCGTAGCGGTGGGCAAAGCTTACGGGAGCCAGCCAGGTGGCCAGAAAATCGGCGCTGAAGCTGACGATAAGATCTGCCTTGTCGAAACGGTAATCGGGAATGGCGGCGAACTGAAATGTTTGCCGGTGAGCTTCCCGAATGGCATCATAACTTACAGCATCCCAGCTTACCTGTTCAAGTGCCGGATATTTCTCCTTGAGAGAATCTATGATACTTTCTGTGGTTCTGCTCATGAGGGTAGGAGTGAGCAGAAAACATTTTTTCCCTTTATCCGTGGCTTCCCTCAGGGTTTTTTTTATGGTTTCGTCGGCCTGATTCCAATCAGTTTTCTCACCTTCTCTGGTAGGATACTTGTAACGTGCCCCATCATCGTACAAACTTAATACTGAGGCCTGGATTATGGCGTTGGTGCCTCCGCCGGTAAAACTGCAAAGGTCATTCCCTTCAATTTTAATGGGCCTTCCATCACGGTTTTTCACCAATACGCTGCAAAAACGGTTGCCATCTAAAAATGAGGAGGCATACCAGCTGGCTTTGCCCGGAGTAATGGTTTCTGGTTGATGAAGATAGGGGATGGCCTTCTTTACCGGGTTCTCGCAGGCTGAAATTACAGTGGCAGAGAAAAAACTGATACCGCACCACTTAAGAAAATCGCGGCGTGATGCAGATTTTTCATTGGCCTCGTTGGCCAGTATTTCAATCATTGAAGCTTCTTTTTCTTCTTCCCGGGGTTTATAATCTTCCCGGGTTTCATCTATACTTTGCCAGTATTTTTTTTCCATTGGGTATGTGATTGGTATTGGTTTTATTTTGTGAGCAAAGGGTTTTAATCTGCCTTTAGCCTTGTTATGGGACTGTACTTTTAATAATGACAACTCATGCAATCCTCACCGCCCAGTTCGGCAGCTGTAACGCCATCTATTTCTCCGTTTCTGATTTTTTCGTGCAGGCGTTCATAAATTCCGAAATAAGGGTTGTCAAGAAAATCCACCTCATTCTCGCGGTGACAGGTCAGGCACCACCCCATTGACAGGTCTTCTACCTGTTTTACGATATGCATGGTTTCTACTTCGCCGTGGCACTCTGCACAATCCAGTTTGCCGGCATTTACGTGTTGGGCATGGCTGAAAAAGCTGTGGTCGGGCAATTTATGAACCCTCACCCACTCAACAGGGTTTCCTGTTTCAGCAGCCTTATGAATTTTATTGATTTCGAAACTTCCTGAATTGGTTCCACTACGGATAACCGTGTGGCAGTTCATGCATACATTGTTGGATGGAATGTTGGCTGATAAACTGTAATCAGCAGTGAAATGGCAATATTCACAATCAATTTCGTTTTCACCAGCATGTATAAGGTGAGAAAACTTGATGGGTTGTTCAGGGGCATAATCCTGGGTGCGGCTCAGGGCTTTAGCTTCGGCCATGGCAAATTGCCCGTGCACAGCAATGCCCACAAATAGAACGATTACATGCACAGCCTTGAAACGTATTTTGCGGGTAAAGAGGAGGTCGATAATGGCCAGTAGCATCAGGAGTCCCATCCCCCAGAATATGGCTGTTCTGACTGGGTAAGCAGGCAGTTCGTCGGGGCCCTGTTCGTTGACTTTTGTGTAATAGGCTTCCAGCAAATGCTGCTCTTCAGGGGTGATGGTCATACCGGCATGGTCCTCCATGAGTTTTGTGGTTAAAGGATTGTTCATGATTTCCATGATGCTGTATGCAGAGTCCTCCTGCCAAACGGCTGCCAGCTCCCACGCGGAGGGGTTCCAGTTTATTTCTTCCTGTGCATCGGTATAGTGGCAGGATGCACAGTCGTGTAGTCCACTCTCAAAGGGTGCAAGGCCATTAAAAAGTCTTTCACCTCTCCGTGTTTGCTGTGTGCTGTAGTCACCCCGTGCAAAAGAACTTTCTACAGCCAGTTCAGCAGTGTCTGTTGCTTGAGTTTCTTTTTCTGCTGAATCTGGTTCCAGTATTGGCTCTTCTATACTATCAGCTTGTTGTGAAGCACGGGCAGTGTCCTGTAAGGTGGTATCTGCCTGAGTTGCTTGTTCCGAACTCTGGAAAGAACTCAGGGAAAAAAACATAATGACCGACATTATGCTTACAGCAAAAGCAGATAAAAAAACAGAGTTGCTTACCATACTTTTTTTTGATTTTGGATGTATTTTCTTCATGAGCGGGTTGTCTTTTCTCAAAATGCAATATTTTATATTGCCTGATTGTTGTATGTTTTATTTCGGAATTGAAGTGCTTCTTTGCTGATTACTCGGTTGTTATGATTGATAAGGGATGTGATGTTAAATAATGTGATATAAATCAAAATTTGATGCGACTAAATTATAAAAAAAAAGCTCTCCTGCAACCCATTGGCCTAATTCAGAATCGTTCAAAATAAGTAAGCTTTCAAAAAAAAAGCAGGCTGTGAAAATGGCCTGCTTTTAAATATCTTTTTTTTAGTAATAAACAACATTGTGTCTCACCTTGGGAAGAACTACCGTAATAAATGCTACATCTTCCATTTGATGGCAGGTATTGCATGTATTGGTTAATTTTTCGAAGGATTCAAAGAACTGTTCCTGGTCAGCGGATTTAATCACTTCTTCAATTTCAGGCAGTGCCACATCCATAAATTGTTGTGCAGAAGCTTCATGTTCGGGTCTGCGCACAAAGCCTTGCTCTAATGCTTCAACAATATGTTCGCGCTGGTATTCTGCATATTCCCAGTTTTGATCCTGCCCGGCCCAGTAGAGCTCCTGGTAGCGATATGAGTTTTCTGTCATGGTGCGGCTAAAACCCTGAAACTGCTCTTCGGTATTGTCAATGATTTCCTGTTGGGTTTGGCCCAGCCATTCTGCTTCCCATGATTGTTGTTCTGCGGCAGGTTGATTACATGACTGCAGCGCCACAAACAATACAAACAGGGAACTAAATAATAGGGTAAGTTTTCGCATAGCTAAAATATTTAAAGTTTATGCGAATATATTGCTTATTTAGCACACTCAGCGACAAAAAAACGAGATTGAACTTTATTTGTAATGAGTCTAAATAAGGAAATGTGTTCAGGATAATAGCGGGAAAGGTGATTTTAACTTTAGTGGCGGGGTGAGCTGTAGTCACCCTGCCACAACTGAGCGGAATTTAACTTCATTGAGCTCCTACGGTCGGTTGCAATTTCGCTCCTGGCATTTTGGCAAAGTTGACGGGGCCACTTACAGCAACCCCGCCACTATTTTTTTGCTTTGTGGTCAGACGACTTCCAGCTCGTCCGACCACTAGTCGGTTGCAAATTCTGATGAACAGCTCTATAAATGCCTGATTATATATATAATGACTTTGCGTCTGTTAATCAAAAAAATCAACATTTTTTTCGTAGAAGGAATTCCGCTTAACCTTGGAGTCGATATAAACCTGCCTGTGCTGCTGGTGCTCTCCATGGATCGGGGTCTCTTCGTGTAGTCGTTTCACTGCGGTAAAAGCCTAGTGTAACAAGGCACTTAGATGATCGTCCAGCAGTGTGAAGAGATTTCACTCTTGTAGCGCTTTTCCATCGTCCTGCAGCATGGGAAAAAATAACTTTCAGATGACAAGATCGATATTCAAAAAAAATATCTTCAAATCCATTTCCCACTATTATTGGATCCGTGAGCCACACTGATGTAATTGTTTCAGGTGATTTTAATGGAGATGGCAGAACCAATGTATTGATTGCAAAAAAGAACTATCAGGGTACACAGGAGCTTAGCTTAGATGGTAATTTTAAATTGAATTTTGTAAACCTTAATGATTTTGGGGTAAATTCTACAATGATATTTGCTGCCAATTTCAGGAATAGCCCCAATTCTCAACTTGTAACTTACAATGGCCAGCAAACCCGTGTTTTCAACGCTACCAGAAATGCCCAGGGTAAAAATACTTTTTCCCATATTGCCAGCACACCCCTTATGACAGTAGATAGCCCATTCGCCTACCCTGGCGATTATAATGGAGATGGATTGATAGATATTTTGATTTATAATGAGGCATTGGAAAAATGGCGACTCTATTTAAGTAATGGATTGAGTAGTTTTGTTCTACAGGCAGATAATCAGGTTCCTATACAAGGGTCACCATCTGAGCTTTACTATGAAACACCCTATAGTCTGCAGAATAATAAGGCCAAGTTGATACACAAGAATGTTTATATGGCCGGAGATTTTAATGGGAATGGAAAAACAGATATACTTCGTTTCCAGCGGGAAGTACGTGTCCGAATATTACTTGACGGTCATCCTTCCGGCATGTTTTTTTTCGATCCTCCCTCACTTGCCCCAAATGAAGGACTTCAAGACTTCGTCGCAAATTATAAATTATTTTCTTATTACTCTACAGGAATGGGTTTTCATTCTGAAATGATAAATGGTGCAAGTTTTGCGTATTCACTTGATTCTCTATATGAACCACCTGGGCCACCTACCCTTCTTGGACTTGGAGATGGAGTTTTGGGTTCAATAGAATTTAAGAAAGCCATCATCTTTAGAATTAATTGTGGTTCTTTTCCGCTTTTCAGTGGTTTACTGCATGACAACGGTATTCCAACCCTCATTCTTACAAGTAAATTTGGATATGGAAACCCCAAAGAAGGGTTGTTGCAAATGCATAATGATACCCATAAGAACCTCGTAGTTAGCATCACCAATGGAAATGGGTTAATTACAGATATAGAGTATGGATGGTTGCATAATCCTGATTTGTATACATTGGAAAATACTCCGGTCGCCGATCCTTTAACAGAGCGTCATTTACCTTTGCGTGTGGTTTCAGGGATTAAAACCTACTTGCCTATCTCTCCTTATGTGAATACAACCCTTTCTGATGTAACTTACAAATACAACACGGCCCGTTTCCACCGGAATCGTGGTTTCCTTGGTTTTAAGCAAACCGAAGTGTATGATGATATCAGTAAAATGCGTACCATCTCGGAATTTGATATAGACACAGATTTTTATATTCCCTATTTAAAAAAATCAACAACCCGAAAAGGTACGGTAAACCTGGGTAGTGTAGAATACGAAAATTCCTATATTTCAAAAGGGACTGGCTTGTTTATGCAAAGCCAGAGTAAAACCACCAACCGGGATCTTCTTACCGGTTTAACTACCTACAATAGATCTGCAATAAATCCCAATACCGGGCAGTTAATAGTGCAGGTTGACTCGGCCGGAACCGAGGGTTATACAAAGACAGAATACTTTTATGATAGTTCCCGCCCCGAGCCTGATTTAATTCGAACATCGCGCACCCAGGGTGGAGGGACATTTGTTGAGGAAGCTGCTTTCGAATACTATTCCGACCGAAACCTGCATAAATCCATTGATAACAATGGTAACCAAACCATCTATACCTATCATGCGGATAAGACCAATCGGAAAACGATACATGATGCCACTACCGGGATTACCGAAGAACTGTTTTTTGACAGCACCCGAAGATTTGTGACCAAATCTGAAACCAAAAAAGCAGGACTTGAAACCCACACGGAGTTGACCACATACGATGATTTTGGAAGGCCTTTGACCACCACCTGCATCAACGGCAGGGTTACAACCTACACATATGATGTCTATGGTCAACTTACCCAGATAACCAATCCCGACAATAGTACCACCACCTTTAGTTATGGATGGGAAAATGACTGGAGATGGTACACCAGGACAGTAACATCTCTGGGTGATGAGTCGTGGGTTTATTATGACCTGGCGGGCAGGGAAGTATCTCAAAAGTCGCACCCGGCAGGTGGTGATATGGTTACTGTTACCTCGGTGTACAATTCCGATGGATCCCTGAAGGAAACAAACTCTACACTGGACGGTAAAACAACATATCTATACCAAAGCACTGGTAGGCTAAGGAGAATGACAGCCAAAGAGCGCACTGTGAATTACAGCTACTCTGGCAACCAGGTAACTACAACCGTTAATGGTGTGGTATCCAGAGAACGTTTTAATGCATTGGGCCAATTGATTGAAGCAATTGACCCGGGAGGAACCATAACCTACGAATATCACCCCTCAGGCCAACCTTCAACCATAAATTATAACGGGATAATAACGAACATTGCTTACGATAGCAAGGGAAGGC
>JAABSE010000139.1 GCA_011390575.1 Sphingobacteriia bacterium | reverse complement strand
GAACAGCCCCATGCAAATCCCGGAATTGACAGACCTTTTCCTGGAAGAACTGAAAACCTCAGGGCTAAAAACAAGCCAATTCATGCCCGGGGTTTTCGGATACACTTCCTACGATGCCATAAACGCTTTTGACAACGTGAATATTGAAAGCCCGGGTACAGATGCATCCACTGACATTCCCCTGCTTAAATACGACTTATATCGTGTGGTGATTGCCTTCAACCATTTCAACAGCACAGTATCCCTTACAGAAATTATCTCCGGCAACGAAGAACCCATCACTCCAAGGGTTATCTCCATTCTTGCCAACCGCAATAATACCTTTTTCCCGTTTCAAACAATAGGCAGTGAACGCATCATGACCGGTGATAAGGATTTCAAAAAACAGGTAAAGCAGGGAATTGACCATTGTCAGCGCGGTGATGTTTTCCAGATTGTGCTCTCACGCAAATATGAGCAGGATTTCACAGGTGACGAATTCAATGTTTACAGAACCTTACGTTCTATCAACCCTTCCCCCTATCTTTTTTACTTCGATTTCCTGGATTTTAAATTGTTTGGCTCATCACCCGAAGTACAGTTGCATGTGGGCAGCGGCAAAGCCATGATCAACCCCATTGCAGGAACTGTCGTGCGCACAGGCGATGCAGCTTCTGATACTCAATTGATTGCGGATTTGCTGGACAACCCCAAGGAAAATTCCGAACATGCCATGCTGGTAGACCTGGCACGCAACGATTTAAGCCGGCATGCTGTAAACGTGAGGGTAAATAAATTCAGGGAAGTGCACACCTATTCGCATGTTATCCACCTGGTATCAACGGTAGAGGGTGAACTGGAAAAAGAAGGAAACCTTTTCAGGCTGTTTGCAGATACTTTTCCAGCAGGCACCTTGTCGGGAGCCCCCAAACACAGAGCCATACAGCTGATCGACCAGATTGAAAAAAAGCCCCGGGGCTTTTACGGCGGAGCAGTGGGAATCATGGGATTTGGTGACTCCCTCAACCATGCCATCATGATTCGCTCGTTTATGAGCCGTAACGGAACGCTTTACTACCAGGCAGGCGCCGGGGTGGTAATTCACTCCAAACCCGATGGAGAGCTCAAAGAAGCAGAGGGAAAAATCTCGGCATTGAGAAAAGCTGTTGCCGGAGCCGAAAAAATCCCCCTCAGCAGGTTTGCCCTGAACCCCGAAGTGCAATAAGGTACATGACAAAAATATTACAGTAATTCTTAGTGAATTGATATTGAAAGAAAAATTTGAAGACAGATTGGCTTCGCCGGGCTTACGGTTCCTCACTTGCTGGAGAGAAGACTAATTATCAACTCAAAATAAATCAACAAAATGGCCAGAATACTCATACTCGACAATTACGACTCTTTTACCTACAACCTTGTCCATTATGTAAAAGACTACGGAGTGCACCAGGTGGATGTATTTCGCAACGACAAAATCAGCCTGAAGGAGGTTGGCAATTATGACGGTATCATCCTGTCGCCCGGTCCGGGACTGCCCCGTGAGGCGGGCAACCTGATTCCCATCATAGAAAACTATTATGAAAGCAAACGCATACTGGGTGTTTGCCTGGGACAACAGGCCATTGCAGAGGTTTTCCATGGAAGTCTTTACAATCTCAGCGAAGTATATCACGGGGTATCAGCAACCATAGACCTGCTTGAACCCAGACATTACCTTTTCGAAGGACTCCCTCCGCAGATAGAAGCAGGGCGCTATCACTCCTGGATGGTAAAAGCTGATAATTTCCCTGCATGCCTGACCGTCCATGCCAAAGATGATCAACAACGCATCATGGCGCTGTCGCATAAAAACTATGATGTATGCGGGGTCCAGTTTCATCCCGAATCCATCTTGACCCCTAATGGTAAGGAGATGATTTTCAACTGGCTGAAACGGTTTTAGACAATTTATTCAATACAGAAATATACCGGCAGACAAAGTATTCTTACTGCTGCCAACGACACAATAAAAAGCAAAATAATCCTTTTAACTCGATGCAAGAACTACTCAATAAACTACTGGAATCATTGACTCTGACTCGTGAAGAAGCCTACAAACTCATGCACGGCATCGCCGGTCAGGAGCTCAATGAAGCCCGCATGGCAGCAGTGCTGGCGGCTTTTATCATGCGCAACATCAGCCTGGATGAATTGCTGGGCTTTCGCCAAGCATTGCTGGAGCTGGCCATCAAACCCCGGCTCAATAACGGAGACATAATGGACTTATGCGGAACAGGAGGCGACGGCAAAAACACCTTCAACATTTCAACCCTGTCGGCCTTTGTGGTCGCGGGTGCGGGCGTTCCGGTGGCCAAGCATGGCAACTACGGCGTATCAAGCATGTCGGGTTCTTCCAATGTAATGGAACAGCTGGGCTATCAGTTTGACAACGACGAAGCCAAGCTGCAAACCGAACTGGAACAGGCAGGCATCTGCTTTATGCACGCCCCGCTGTTTCATCCGGCCCTGAAAGCGGTGGGAGGTGTGCGCAGACAACTGGGTATCAAATCCTTCTTCAACATCCTGGGCCCCCTGGTAAACCCAGCCAGCCCTAACTACCAGGCAAGCGGTGTCTTCAATCTGGAAACCGGCCGCATATACAGCTATCTGCTGCAGAGAGAAGGAAAAACCTTTCGGGTAGTCCACAGCCTCGACGGGTACGATGAAGTCAGCCTTACGGCCGATACACGAATATTTTCTCCCAGGGGAGAAACCCTTGTTACAGCAGGAGATTTCGGAATGCCCGGAAACACGCCCGAATCATTGCACGGAGGCAGCAGCCTGGAAGAAGCAGCGGCTATTTTCATGGACATCCTGCAAAACAAAGGCACTCCCGCTCAGAGAAATGCAGTCATTGCCAATTCTGCCATTGCCATTCAATGCTATGCCGGCGAAATATCGCTGCAGGAAGCGGTGGCAAGGGCCAAAGAATCCATAGAAAGTAAAAAAGCATTACAAACCTTCCAACAACTCATAAAACTGCAAAAATGAACATACTTGACGAAATAATAGCCCACAAACGGGCCGAAGTGCAGGAAAGCAAAGAATTGTATCCGGTAAAACTACTGGAAAGAAGCCCGTATTATCAGGCTCAGCCGGTATCCCTGAAAAAATACCTTTTGCGGGAAGACCTTTCCGGTGTGATAGCAGAATTCAAGCGCAAATCGCCCTCCAAAGGGATTATCAATGAATTTGCTGACCCTGCCACCGTTTGCCTGGAATACATGCAGGCGGGCGCATCAGCATTGTCTGTCATTACCAATACCCATTATTTTGGAGGCACCAATAAAGACCTTACCACAGCCCGCCGCTTCAATTATTGTCCCATCCTGCGCAAAGAATTCATCCTGGATGAATACCAGGTAATAGAAGCACGCAGCATTGGTGCTGATGCCATTTTGCTGATCGCGGAAGTTTTGACTGCCGAAGAACTCAGAAACCTATCGTCACTGGCCCGTGAACTGCAGATGGAGGTGCTGTTTGAAATACACGAAGAAGAAAGCATTGATAAGTTGCCACCCGAGGCACAAATCATTGGCATCAACAACCGCAACCTGAAAAATTTTAATGTGAGTATTGACCACAGCCTTGAATTGTTGAGCAAACTTCCTTCCCATGTTGTCAAAATTGCTGAAAGCGGTATTGACAGCCCGGAGACAGCCATTCGTCTGAAAGAGTCAGGTTTCAACGGGTTGCTGATGGGCGAACGTTTTATGCGTGAGACCAACCCCGGCAAGGCCTGCAAGCTGTTTATCAAAGGGATGAAGAAGTTGGCGCAGGAAAAAACAGCCATTCATTACAATAGTTAATAAAGAAACCCTTAACCGGTATAAAATGACTCAACCAGAAAAATCACTCAAAATAAAAGTTTGCGGAATAACCGATTCCACCAATATGATGGAAATTGCAGCCTTGCAACCGGACTATCTGGGGTTCATTTTCTATCCCCCTTCTCCCAGAGACGTCACCCATAAAATCAAAGATCTGCCGCTGGATGGGCTTCCCATCAATATCCGGAAAGTAGCGGTATTACTTGACCAACCGGTGGAAGATGCGCTAAGCATTACAGAAAAATATGGATTCGACCTTGTGCAGTTGCATGGCAAAGAAACCCCGGATTACTGCAAAGCTTTGAGAAGTCATATACCCGTTATCAAGACTTTCGCCATAAAAGACCAGTTACCTGAAAACCTTAGTGACTATGAAGGCTGCTGTGACTACTTTCTTTTCGATACCAGGGGGCCACAACCCGGAGGTACAGGCATAAGCTTTGACCATCATGTTCTGGAAGCATATGAAGGAAAAACACCATTCTTTCTGAGTGGAGGAATCGGACCTGAATTCCCGGAACAACCTCAACCCTTTCAACACTCCATGCTGACGGCAATTGATGTCAACAGTCGTTTTGAAACCTCTCCCGGTTTGAAGGATGTAACCAGCCTTGCAAATTTTATCAAAAAAATTAAAAACAAATAACACCGACATACATATCCGATAAAAAAATCTCAATTAAAAATCCCGGAAAGACAATGACACAACTTAACATACCAGACTCCCGCGGCTATTATGGTTCATTTGGAGGAGCCTATATCCCGGAGATGCTCTATCCCAATGTGGAGGAGCTGAAAGAGAATTACCTGAAAATACTGGACAGTGATGCATTCCGGAAGGATTTTCATCAGTTGCTGAAAGATTATGTGGGTCGCCCTACCCCTTTGTTTCTGGCGCGCAACCTCTCGCAGACTGCAGGAGCTAAAGTGTACCTGAAGCGTGAAGACCTGTGCCACACAGGAGCGCACAAACTCAACAATGTAGTGGGACAGGCACTGATGGCAAAGATTTTAGGCAAGAAACGCATCATCGCAGAAACCGGAGCGGGACAACACGGTGTGGCCACCGCTACTGTATGTGCATTGCTGCGTTTGCCCTGCACTGTTTTTATGGGGAGCAAAGATATGGCCCGCCAGAAACCCAACGTAATGCGTATGCACATGCTGGGAGCCGAAGTAATCCCGGTAGAATCAGGAAGCAAAAGCCTGAAAGATGCCACCAACGAAGCCATCCGCCATTGGATCAACCATCCCGATGATACCCATTACATCATTGGCTCCACCATTGGGCCCCATCCCTACCCTGACCTTGTGGCACGTCTGCAATCGGTTATCAGCGCAGAAATCAGGGAACAGCTGTTACAAAAAGAAGGGACCGAAAACCCTGATTATGTGATTGCCTGTGCCGGAGGGGGCAGCAATGCTGCAGGCGCCTTTTTCCATTTCATCGGCAATAAAAAAACCCGGCTCATCGGAGCCGAGGCTGCCGGAGAGGGAGCACAAACGGAGAAAACTGCGGCAACCATTGCCAGAGGCACCCCGGGAATCATTCACGGCTGCAAAACGCTGCTCATGCAAACCGATGACGGACAGGTGCAGGAAGCCCATTCTATCTCCGCCGGACTCGACTATCCCGGCATTGGCCCTATGCATGCTTTTTTGCATGAAAGCAAACTGGCTACCTTTTTGCCCATCACCGATGCCGAAGCCATGGAGGCAGTGCAGGAGCTCACCCGTGCAGAAGGAATTATTCCTGCCCTCGAAACAGCCCATGCCATTGCAGCCCTGCACAAAATCAACTTCAAACCAGAGGATATCGTGGTCATCAGCCTTTCAGGAAGAGGCGACAAAGACCTGGAAACCTACCAAAACTATTTTGCATAACCATGAATCCATTACAAGAACGACTCAAGACCAAACCCGACAATCTGCTTTCCCTGTTTTTTACCGCGGGATATCCCAATGTAGACAGCACGGAAGCTATCATAGCCAGTGCCGAACAAGCCGGTGTAGACTTTCTGGAAGTGGGCATGCCCTATTCCGATCCCCTGGCCGACGGACCCGTCATTCAGCAAAGCAGCTCAGAAGCCATTGCCAATGGCATGAACATCAAACTGCTTTTCCGTCAGCTGGAACAAATCAAAGGGAAATATAAAATCCCGCTACTGCTGATGGGATACCTTAACCCTGTTTTGCAATATGGTACAGAAAAATTTTTACAGCAGGCCAGGGATTGTGGAGTTTCGGGCCTGATTCTTCCCGACCTTCCCATCGAAGAGTACCGCGATGAATACCAATCACTTTTTAAAAAATATGATTTGAGCTTTGTATTCCTTATCACACCCCATACCAGGGAAGATCGCATAAGATTGATCGACAGTCTTTCCAATGCTTTCATTTATGTGGTAAGCACTGCTGCCACTACAGGTAAACAACAGGATTTCGGACAGGCTCAAACGGAATATTTCACCAAACTGACAAGCATGAATCTCCGCAGTCCGCTCATCACCGGATTTGGAATCCACAATGCTCAAACCCTGGAGCAAGCCTGGCAATATCTCAACGGAGCCATCTGCGGGTCAGCTTTTCTGAAAAAACTCCGGGAAAACAACCATCCCCCTGCAGCCATGGAGGCACTGATGAACGATTTGGGACTAAAAAAATAAAAACATCAAAAAAAATTCGAACTAAAACAACTCATACTACTATGCTTATACAACTCACCGATAATTGTCTTCAGCAGGAAACCGACAACATTATGGTCCAGCTAAAAAAACATGGTTTCAAAGGAAACCTGGTGGAAACCCGCAACACCTGCTTTATTATTTCCAACGGCAAGAAAGAAGCCGACATCCGCC
>JAABSE010000138.1 GCA_011390575.1 Sphingobacteriia bacterium | reverse complement strand
AATATGCAGGTTGTCGGGTTTTACCCAGTTGATAGGGTCTGTGGCAAAGGCCTGGTGTATGGTTTCGAGGGCGTTAAGCAGGTTTTCCCGGGGTTGAATTTTGATGGCAATAAAGAGTCTGGGCATAATCGTTGGAAAAAAAGTAAAAATATTTGGCCAAATTAATAAAACCTGCTAATTTTGCAAACCATAAAACGGGGAATTAGCTCAGTTGGCTAGAGCGTTTGGCTGGCAGCCAAGAGGTCATCGGTTCGAGCCCGATATTCTCCACAAAAAAACCGGCTTTAATCAGGCCGGTTTTTTTTATTCTTCCCAATGGGCTTGATCACCAGGGTCTTTTAAGCGAAACCAGCTCATCTTTTCGTTTTGGCCCATCTCAATAATATCGGTAAGCAACAGATTTACAATCAGGTTTTCGGCCAGGTAACGGGGTATGGATGCCAGTTTGCAGTATTTACCAACGGTGATAAACGGATGCTCCTCCAGGTATTGCAGCAGCAGTTTTTCCTTCTCACTGTAGCGGATAAATGTACCGTTGTTGCTGTTTTTCCTTTTCCATAGCTTCAGCTGCAAGGTGGTAGCCAGAAAATTCTGGTCTTTTACACGGATGTAAGCCATCCATTTTTCCTGTTCATTTTCAGCAAAGCAGGGTTTTTTTTCCAGCGGGGGAATATCAATTTCCAGCACTGTTTTGCCATCTACATTCCATGTGCGGTGGGCAAAGTCTATGGTTGGCTTGCAGTACATTTGTGCTGCTGCTTCTATCATGTAAAATTCTTCATCTGACCTTACCCCTGCCACCACTCCATTGTCTTTCACCCCAATAAGGAGCTTTCCCCCGTCGGTATTGGCAAAGGCGGAAATGGTACGTGCGATCTTACGGGAGTCATTCACCTGAAACTTGAAATCCTGTTTCTGGTGTTCACCCTGTAAAATTAGTTTCTGAATGTAGGCATTCATAACAATAGTATTATAGGATGTGAAGTTACGGTGATTGAATAAATACAGTAGTTCACCGAAACCTGAATGTAAGATGTTGTGGAAGCTTAATAGGCTCTTTCGTTTTTTCCTTCAATGTAATTGATGAAAGAACGATTGACCACCTTGTTACCTCCGGGTGTGGGATACTCGCCGGTAAAATACCAGTCACCTTTATGTCCCGGGCAGGCTTTGTGCAGGTCTTCAATGGTCTGGAAAACAATCTCCACATCTGCATTTACATCGGGAGTATGGAGCATTTCTGCAATTTTTGCCGATATTTCTTCGGGTTTAAAGGGCTTGTATATTTCTCTTACATGGTTGATAACATCTTCTTTGGGCAAATGTTCCGACGCTTTGCATTTTTTGTAAACATCGTTGATGATTGCTTCCTGCCGGGTATCTTTGAGCAGCTCTATGGTGGCCCTGAAAGCAATAAAATCAGACAGCTTGGCCATATCAATGCCATAGCAGTCGGGATATCTGATTTGGGGTGCAGAGCTTACAATCACGATCCTTTTGGGCCCGAGCCTGTCAAGAATGCGAATGATACTGTTTTTCAGGGTTGTGCCCCTTACCACGGAATCGTCAATTACCACCAGGCTGTCCTGGTATTCCTTTACCACGCCGTAGGTAACGTCGTACACGTGGGTTACCAGGTCATCGCGTGCGGTATCCTGGGTGATGAAGGTGCGCAGCTTGGCGTCTTTCACGGCAATCTGATCAATACGGGGGCGTAGTTGCAGGATTTTTTCGATTTTTGCCGGATCCATATCTCCCTGCAATTGCACGAGCCGGTCTTTTTTTACCTCATCGCAGAACTCATGAAGTCCTTCTACCATGCCCTTGTAAGCAGCAATGGCAGTATTGGGGATATAGGAAAAAATGGTGTTTTCCAAATCGTGATCAATGGTTCTCAGGATGGCCGGCACCAGCAGTCTGCCCAGTTGTTTTCTTTCGCGGTAAATGTCGGCATCTGTGCCCCTGGAGAAGTAAATTCTTTCAAAACTGCACGACTTTCTGGGCAGGGGCTTTTTTACTTCTACATTGCTGAACTGGCCATCTTTTTTAATGATCAGTGCATGTCCGGGTTCTATTTCCTGTATGGATTCGATGGGAACTTTAAATGTGGTTTGAATCACGGGTCTTTCGGAGGCAGCTACCACAATTTCATCATCTTTGTAAAAATAGGCCGGTCTGATGCCCGAGGGATCGCGCATGATGAAAGCATCGCCATGTCCCAACAGTCCTCCCAGCACATACCCACCATCCCAGTATTTGCTGGCATTGGAGAGGACAGAAGCCAGATCAAGATTTTGAGCTATAAAAGGAGATATTTCTTTTTTGGAATACCCCTGCTTTTTGTATTTACGATACAATTCTTCATTTTCATCATCCAGAAAATGGCCCATTTTTTCCAGGATGGTAACTGTATCAGAAGTTTTATTGGGATGTTGACCAATGTTGATCAGGCTGGTAAACAACTCATCCACGTTGGTGAGGTTGAAATTGCCGGCGATCATCAGGTTTTTCGACATCCAGTTGTTTTCCCTGAGAAAGGGATGGGTGTTTTCGATGGCATTCTTTCCAAAGGTTCCGTAGCGCAGGTGACCCAGGTAAAGTTCACCGATAAGATCCGCATGGTTTTTCAACCAGTTTACATCTTTGATTCTCTCAGGTTTCTGGCCGATAATCGTTTGAATGCCTGAATGAAATTGCGAAAAAAGGTCTTTGATGGGATTGGATTGGGTACTTCGAATCCGGCTCATGTAGCGGGTTCCGGGTTCCATATCAAACTTAACACAACCCAGTCCTGCGCCATCCTGGCCACGATTGTGTTGTTTTTCCATCAGAAGATACATCTTATCGGGGCCGTAAAAGGCAGTGCCGTATTTGGCAACATAATATTCGAGTGGCTTGAGGAGCCTAAGCAGCACAATGCCGCACTCATGCTTGATTGAGTCGCTCATGAAATGGTTATTAAGGCACAAAGGTAGTAATTATGTTTGTAGTTTTTTACCTGTTCGTGCAAGGGAAAGTGGCGAAAATGGGTGTTCAGATTTCTATCTCAAAAAAGGGTGTCTTCACACTTTTAAAACCTACTTTTCGCAACAAATCATGGCCTTCGGCAAAATGTTTATCCAGCTGGCCGGGATGGTGCGCATCGGTATTAACCATCATGGGAATCCCCAGTTCAAAACATTTGTGAAGGATGTCAGTAGAGGGAAAGTATTCATCAATTTTACCGGTATAAAAGCCGCGTGTATTGAGTTCAATGATACAGTTATTGTTTGCAGCGGCCTCCAGGGTCTGATCAATCAGGTCGGTATACCACTTTTCGCTGGTAGAAAACCAGCGCTGTTTGTTGTGCATTTTCACCTTGTCGATGTGACCTATGATTTGCGGTTGCTGGGTTTCAATCATGCTGATACTCTGCTTGTAAAATGCAGTGACAGCTGCCTTGAAATCACCCTTGAAAATTTCATTCACACCATTGATATATCCTTCTACAGGGCCATCAATAAACCATATTTTACCGTCTTCTTCATTGCGCACCAGGTGCACTGAACCGATATTGTAATCCAAAGGGGTATCTTTCATGAACCCCGCAAAATCTTCCGAATGACCGGGGATGAAATCTATTTCCAGTCCCAGGTACAGATCGATATCATTGCTGTATTTTTCAATGAGATACCTGGCCTCTTGCACATACTGGCGGAAACTTTCGGGCGTCAGGCTCCATTCGTTGGGAAAGGGGAGGGGAGAATGGGCCGAAAAACCCAATGCCTTGAATTTTTTATCAATGGCTGCTTTAACATATTCTTCCATCGATTCCTTCCCGTCGCAGTGATGAGAGTGGCTGTGGAAATTGTAAAGTGGGATCATAGGTATATGGGTTGTTTAAAATTCTACCATAATGTCAGCGCTACGCGCTTTTAAATACTGGCAATGTGTGAATTGCTACATCTGGAAACACCCTAAACACCAATTTGTTTAGCCTGCTGAGCGATTCTGATGCGTGAGGTAATCATATCTATGGCCACATGATTTTCACCTCCCTGGGGAACGATGATTTCGGCGTACCGCTTGCTGGGTTCAATAAACTGCAGGTGCATGGGTTTTACGAACCTCTCGTAATGATCCAGCACTTCGATAAATGAACGACCTCTCTCTTCAATATCGCGTTTGATAACCCTCATGAGGCGGTCGTCGGCATCGGCATCCACGAAAATTTTGATATCCATGCGATCGCGCATGCGTGGATTGGACATGATCAGGATTCCCTCCACAATAACCACTTCTTTGGGCAAAACAGGTATGGTTTCAGGGGCCCTGGCACAGGTAAGGTAGGAATAGATGGGCATGGGAATTTCCTTGCCTTCGCGCAGCATGTCCAGATGCTTCACCAGCAGGTTGAATTCTATGGCACTGGGATGGTCAAAGTTAATTTTGGCTCTTTCTTCGGCAGATAGCTTGCCGTTATCTTTGTAATAGGCATCCTGGTAAATAACGGAAACACTGTTTTTGGGCAAGCGGTTGACAATCTTCTTTACTACTGTCGATTTTCCTGAGCCGGAACCCCCGGCAATTCCTATAATTAGCATGGGTCTTTTTGGAGGATAAAAATAAAGCTTTTTGCGGGAATGGTTATTGCTTAAGGGGATTTATTTTTGTCGTTGTTTTATTGCCAAAAAAGAATTATGTTTGATTGATGGATTTTTCATAATATCTTTTAAAAATGAGCACCGACAATGACCTGAAAATTAAGATGTTTTCTGATCCGTTGATGTTTTTCCCTGCCATCCTCAACGATATCAAAAATGCTACGGATTATATTTATTTTGAAGTATATCGTTTCCGCAACGATCCCATGGGAATCCGTGTGCGCGATAATCTGATCAAGAAATGTCGTGAAGGGGTAAAAATAAAATTGCTCATTGATTCGTGGGGGGCGTCATCCAACATGTCTTTTTTCAAAGATCTCACCGATCTGGGAGGCGAAGTGAAGTTTTTCAAAAAAATTAAAGTAACCTGGGATGCTTTCACCAAAAACCATCGCCGCGATCACCGCAAGATTCTTGTTATCGACGACGAAATTACCTGGATGGGGTCGGCCAACGTAAGTGGTTACGCACTTAACTGGCGCGAATCGATGTTTCGCATCCAGGGGGACATTGCCAAAAATTTCAAGTCCGTCATTTTAAACAACCTGAAAATCTACAATAAATACTTCTACGATAAGGTGGCTTATACGCAGAAGATCATGTATGATACTTTTGAAATCATCCGTGATGTACCCAGTATTCAGCAACAACCCATACAACGTAAATTTCTGGAACTGATCCGAAAAGCGAAGAAGGAAATTTTTCTGGAGACACCTTATTTTCTTCCGGGAGGAAATCTGCGAAAAGCACTGGTAGATGCTTCGGGCCGTGGTGTAAGGGTCAATATTATTATTCCCAAAAAATCGGATATACATATCCTGGATGTGCTTTCGGGCAAGTACCTGGGAGAACTGGCCAGGGCCAAGGTAAATATTCATTTTCACCTTCCCCAGAGTCTGCATTCCAAAATATTCCTGGTGGATCGCAAGTATTTTCTGATTGGCTCGGCCAATTTCGATTACCGTAGTTTTCGCTACCAGCACGAAATTGCTCTTTTTGGCGAGCATCGCAGCCTTAACCGGCAACTGCTGAACCATTTCAGGGAAAGTGTAAGGGATGCCGAACCCTTTAACTATCTGAGCTGGCAGAAAAGGCCCTTTTTGCAAAAATTCTTTGAATCATTGCTGGTACCCTTCAGGCACTTGCTTTGAGAGAAAGAATTAAGGTTTAAAAGTTTGGTACTACTGCTAATTTAGTGGATAAGACTATATTTTGATAATAAAACAGATGCAGTTCGACCGTAGACGGAAGACGGAAGACGGAAGAGAATCATCTTCGGTCCTCTGTCTCCGGTCTTCTGTCTATACCAATTTAATCAATGCAACTCGTAATTCTTTCCACTAAAAGTGCAGTGAACCAAAAGTTTAAGGGTAGAATTTCCGGCATTTATCTCCTCACCCTGCCGCCAAAAGCAAAATTTCGACGGTAGTAGTTTTCATCAAGATCATTGATTACCACCCCCCGTGAGGTAGAAGCATGCACAAACTTATTGTTGCTGATATAAATGCCTACGTGGGATACTTTTCGGTTGTTGATTTTGAAGAAAATCAGATCCCCTTCCTGCAGGTTGCGTCGGTTAACCCTGCGTGTACGCTGGGCCATGTTTACCGTAACCCTCTCCAGGTTTATGTTGTACACCTTTTGATAGACTGCCTGCGCCAGTCCGGAACAATCCACACCGTTAGGGGTAGTTCCTCCGTAAAGATAGGGAACGCCCAGCCAGCGGACAATCTCGGTGAGCAAAGCGGGATTTTCATCGCCGTTGAGACTATAACCCAGCTCTTGCGATTTGGAGGCATAAAAGGTAGCATCAGCGGCCGGCAGTTCGGCATAATTTGGCGAATGAGACCTCGTGCCGGGCGAAGGCTCGCGGGCAGGGGAGGGGCCAAACCGCTCACGCTCCTGCTCACGGTAGGATGGGGTGTTGCGGAGGTGGGAGCACGAAGAAAGTGCTCCGGCAAAGGCAATAAATATTATGAAGTATCTAAAATTCAATCGCATTCAATATACTATCTGTTGTGATGTAAAGATAGTAAAACTTGCAATTTATCAGGTTATCCAACTTTCTGAAAGTCGAGAATATTATAGATAGAATTGTTGCTGATAAATTCCGGCACAATATCTTTCATTTTTCTCACCAGGTTAAA
>JAABSE010000137.1 GCA_011390575.1 Sphingobacteriia bacterium | reverse complement strand
CAACGACAGTCATGAGGTTGTAGAAAAACTCCAGCCCTTAAACCCTTACGGGGAAAGCAAAAACGAATTCGACAAATGGGTATTGACGCAGGAGCACCAGCCTTATTTCTGGGCAGGTTTGAAGTTTTTTAATGTATACGGACCCAACGAATACCATAAAGGAAGAATGGCTTCGGTAGTGATTCATGCCTACAAACAAATCAAAGAAACAGGACAAATGAAGCTTTTCCGTTCGCACAGGCCTGACTTTAAAGATGGGGAACAGTTGCGGGATTTCGTATATGTGAAAGATGTGATTCGGGTTTGCTTTTATCTGATGATGCACAAGCGCGATTCGGGTATTTACAACCTGGGGACAGGCAAGGCGCGGAGTTTTCTCGATTTGGCCAAAGCAACCTTTGCAGCCATGGAAACAGAAGAAAGAATTGATTTCATGGATACACCCGAAGACATCAGGGATAAGTACCAGTATTTTACCGAGGCCAATATGGATAAACTCAGGTCTATTGGCTATTCTCGTCCTTTCTTTTCACTGGAAGAGGGAATCCGCGATTATGTGCAGAAATACCTGGTGGGGGATTTGAGATACTAAGTCCTCTCGTCCGACGACTTTCAGTCGTCCGACGAGTAATCGAAGCACCCCTCGTCCGACGACTTTCAGTCGTCCGACGAGTAACTGACGAACACCCCCCTCGTCCGACGACTTTCAGTCGTCCGACGAGTAAACTTTCAGAATACTTTTAATTTCAAGACACCAATCCCTTGAACATACTGGTCTGACGACTTTGAGTCGTCTGACCAGAAGCCTGACGGACATTCTCCTCGTCCGACGACTTTCAGTCGTCCGACGAGTAAACTGTCAGAATACTTTGAATTTCAAGACACCAATCCCTTGAACTTACTGGTCCGACGACTTTGAGTCGTCTGACCAGGAGCTGAGGGGACGAGTAAACTAAAAGAAAATTCAGCTCGATTTTCCCGGCAGAAATTTATCACTCTCGGCGGCAAGGTATCCCTTTACAAAACCTACCAGTTCAGGAAAGAAGTCTGTAAAATCCTGCTCCAGCTCTGCATAATGCAGCTTGAGATCCGTCACTGCATCTTCCATTCCTGAATCAAAAGGGGTGCGCTTGGAGAGCCCTTCCATCTGCCGCTGGAAGCTTTTCAGATCAGCATAATTCACCAGCCAGTTGGCCCCGATCATGATGGGCAGGATAAACTTGGCCCGTTTGGGCAGCATGATATAATTCTTCAACAGCACATTATACGCACTCTGCACAAAAGTATCAATGGGTTCTTTGCTGTATTTTTCCCAGTTGCGGGCCAGGAAATGGTCGTAAAACATATCTATCACCACCCCTGAGTAATGACGGTATTTGCCACGAATGCGATCCTTGCTGCGCGCCACATAAGGGTGGGTGTCGGTAAACTCATCAATCTTACGGTGCAATCTTATCCCTTTTACTACTTCAGGCTTGTATTTCTCAATCTGCTTTCCCTTCACCATATCAGCAATAAAATTTCCCAGCATCAGGTTTTCGTCTTTTCCGGAAAGGTAGATATGAGCAAGAAAATTCATGGTTAATCAAAAGGTTTAAAGATGCAGGGATGACAATATTTTTCTATACAATTTACGATTCAGGCACAGCCACAGTAAATCAACTGCAATATACGGAAAATATTGCAAAGGAATGATTTTTTAGTATGAATCATGCATATTCAAAGAAGACTTAAATATGAGGCAACAACTAAATAACAGGAAAAAGCTTCATTCTGCCTCAAAAAAAAGCATCTTAACCTGACCATAAATGGAACCATGCACCCTTTATTTAAACCCTTTCTAAACAACCCGCTGACAACCGATATTTCATGCCATATCGGAATAATTTTGTTAGTTTTGCACCGACATAAAATTCGTTATCAAAACAGAATTAACTACTTAAATATCACCTTTATGCAAAAACAACTTCTACTGGGAGATGAGGCCATTGCCCAGGCGGCCATCGATGCCGGTCTGAGTGGCATTTATGCCTATCCCGGCACACCGTCTACAGAAATCACCCAATATGTAATTTCCAGCAAAGAGGCCAAAGAGAAAAACATTGTGGCCACCTGGACCGCCAATGAAAAAACATCTGCCGAAGCAGCTCTGGGAATGAGCTATGCCGGTAAAAGAGCTATGGTTTGTATGAAGCACGTTGGACTGAACGTAGCCGCCGATGCATTCATCAACTCTTCCATCACAGGTGCCAATGGAGGTATCATTTTCGTGGTGGCTGACGACCCTTCCATGCACTCTTCACAAAACGAACAGGACTCACGCTTCTATGGTAAGTTCGCCATGATACCCATTCTGGAGCCCTGCGACCAGCAGGAAGCTTACGACATGGTACATTATGGTTTTGAACTGAGCGAGAAGTTTCAGATACCTGTAATGCTGCGCATTACCACCCGCCTGGCACACTCCAGAGCCGGTGTGGCAAGAAAAACTTCCAGGGAACAAAACCTGGTAAAACTCCCCGAAAACCTCAAGCAGTTTATTTTGTTGCCTGCCATCGCACGCAAACAATACAAAGACCTGCTCAACAACCAGCCCCATTTTGAAGCAGCAGCAGAAACCTCAGGCTTCAATACCTATACCGACGGAAAAGACAAAAGCATGGGAATAATTGCCTGTGGTCTGGCCTATAACTACCTGCTGGAAAACTATCCTGACCGCAACATCCCTTACCCGGTGGTAAAAGTTTCGCATTATCCCGCTCCGGCAAAAATGATTGAGAAGCTTTACGAAGAGTGCGACAGCATTCTGGTGCTGGAAGAAGGTTATCCCATTCTCGAAGAGTTGTTGCGTGGCATGCTCAACAAGGGCAAAACCATCAAAGGACGTCTGGATGGCACCATTCCGCGCGACGGAGAGCTGAATCCTGTTATTGTGGGCAGTGCTCTTGGATTTGAAACACCTCAACTGCAGGAAATCCCATCCCTGGTAGCCAATCGCCCCCCTTCACTTTGCAAAGGGTGCTCACACATCGACAGTTACAACGGCATCAATGAAGCATTGGAGAAATACGGAAAAGGCCGTGTATTTGCCGACATCGGTTGCTATACACTCGGTGCCCTTGAACCTTACAATGCCATCAACACCTGTGTGGATATGGGCGCTTCCATTACCATGGCCAAAGGCGCTGCAGATGCCGGCCTCAGACCCGCTGTTGCTGTAATTGGTGACAGTACATTCACCCACTCCGGAATTACCGGGCTGCTGGACGCTGTAAATGACAAATCCAGCATCACCATTTTCATCCTCGACAATTCCACTACCGGAATGACCGGTGGTCAGCCCTCTTCTGCCTTCGGAAAGATAGAAGATATCTGCCGTGGCATCGGTGTGGAAGAAGAGCATATAAGGGTTTTGAAACCCCTGCCCAAAAAGCATGAGGAGAACCTGGCTATCATCAAAGAAGAGCTTGAATACGATGGAGTAAGTGTTATCATTCCCCGTCGCGAATGTATCCAGACGCTCAACAAGCGCATGAGGGACAAATTCAAGGAAAAAGCAAAAGCTTAACCTCTTCACCCTTTTGAGTTCCAATCAAAATATTATCAAAACGCAAAAAGAAATCAGAATGAAGAAAGATATAATTTTAGCCGGTGTGGGCGGTCAGGGGATTTTATCCATCGCAGCCATTATCGGTTATGCAGCAGTAGAAACCGGCCTTTACCTGAAACAGGCCGAGGTACACGGAATGAGCCAGCGGGGCGGCGATGTGCAAAGCAACCTGCGCCTTTCGGACAAACCCATTGCCTCCGACCTTATCCCTCACGGGAAAGCCGACATGATACTTTCGGTAGAACCCATGGAATGTCTCAGGTATCTGCCCTTCCTCAGTAAAGAGGGATGGGTGGTAACCAACACCAAACCTTTCATCAACATCCCCAATTATCCGGATGAGAAACAGCTCATGGCCGAGATTGAGAAACTTCCCAGGCATATTGCCCTGGATGCCGAATCCATTGCCACAGAGCTGGGAACTGCCAAAGCTGCCAATATGGTGATGCTGGGCGCTGCTTCCCCTTTCCTGGATCTTGAGTATGAGAGACTCAGGGATGCCATCAGCTTCTTCTTTGGTAGAAAGGGAGAAGACCTGGTGAAGCTCAACCACGACGCACTGGAAGCAGGCAGGAAGTTCGCTCAAAACAATATGAACTGAGGCAATTAACTCCTGAAATATGATAATAAAAACCGGTGCATTCATTTTTTTAACTGATGTGCCGGTTTTCTATTAACCCTTGCCATGAAATAACGCATTTTCTTAACTTTTTATACATTTTCAACACTGTTATTTTGCAAACAATTAAAAGAATTTGCTGTTACCTCAATACAAATTTGAACCCCGGATATAAACACAGTTTTTCCTCTTAAACCCATTCAACAAATAGTAACAGAATATGATAACAAATAACTTCATTTCAAGACATAACGGTCCTCGTGCCGAAGACATTGAAAAAATGATTAAAAAGATCGGAGTCTCATCCGTAGACAAACTGATTGACGAAACCGTTCCCAAAGCCATCCGCCTGAAAGAAAATCTTAAGCTTCCCCAGGGACTCAATGAATACGAATACCTAAACCATCTAAAATCGCTGGGCAGCAAAAACAAGATTTACAAGACCTATATCGGCATGGGGTATTACAATACCATCACGCCGGGAGTAATCCAGCGCAACATTCTGGAAAACCCGGGCTGGTATACCGCCTATACTCCTTACCAGGCAGAAATTTCGCAGGGCCGTCTGGAAGCACTGTTGAATTATCAGACCGTTATCAGTGACCTAACAGGCATGGAAATAGCCAACGCATCCTTACTGGATGAAGCTACTGCCGCAGCCGAGGCCATGATCATGCTTTTCAATTCCCGCTCACGTGACGCACAAAAAAGAGGGATAAACAAGTTTTTTGTTTGTGAAAGAACCTTCCCGCAAACCATCGATGTGCTGAAAAACCGCGCAGAACCCCTGGGTATTGAACTGGTAATCGAAGACTGCAAACTGGAAAACATCGATGACAGCTTCTTTGGTGCATTGCTGCAATATCCTGATGAAAGAGGCAGTGTAAACAACTATAAGCCTTTCGTAGAAAAAATTAAGGATACACAAATGAAGCTGGTGGTTGCCGCTGACTTGCTCAGCCTTACCCTACTTACACCTCCCGGTGAATGGGGAGCCGATGTGGTGGTGGGTTCAGCACAACGCTTTGGTGTGCCCATGGGATACGGCGGACCACACGCAGGATTTTTTGCCACTACCGATGAGTTCAAACGCCAGATTCCCGGAAGAATTATCGGTGTATCGGTTGACAGGCTGGGCAACAAAGCCCTGCGCATGGCATTGCAAACCCGCGAGCAGCATATCAAGCGTGAAAAAGCCACTTCCAATATCTGTACCGCACAGGCTTTGCTGGCAGTAATGGCCGGAATGTATGCCGTGTATCATGGTCCTAAAGGACTGAAAAAGATTGGACGCCACATTAATATTTTGACCGGCGTATTAGCTCAGGAAGTGGAGAAATATGGATATAAGCAGGTGAACGAGCACTATTTCGACACTTTGCAGATTGAACTCCCTGAAAACGTTTACGCCAACACCATCAAGCAGATGGCAGAAGCACGCAACATGAACTTCCGCACCATTGATGAAAAAAATATCGGCATCAGTCTTGATGAGACTACAGCGCTGACCGACATCAACGTGATGCTGGAAATTTTTGCCGTTGCCAACCATAAAGAATACAAGGAGTTTGTCTGCGATCCAGTGGAATGCGAAAAGATTACTACCATGCCGGCAGAACTGACCCGCAAATCAGAATACCTGCAGCAGGGAGTTTTCAATGCATACCACTCAGAAACAGAGATGATGCGGTACATGAAAAAGCTTGAAAACCGCGATTTGGCGCTCAACCGCACCATGATACCGCTGGGAAGTTGCACCATGAAACTCAATGCAGCAGCCGAGCTGTTCCACCTGAGCTGGCCCGAGTTTGCCAATATCCACCCGTTCGTGCCGGTAGATCAGGCAGACGGATATCTTGAGCTCATCAGGGAACTGGAAAAAGACCTCTGCGAAATTACCGGTTTCGCTGCCATGACTTTTATGCCCAACTCCGGAGCTTCCGGTGAATATTCCGGACTGGCAGTCATTCAGGCCTACCACCGCCACCGTGGCGAAGGACACCGCGATGTTACCCTTATCCCCTCTTCGGCCCATGGTACCAACCCTGCCAGCGCCGTGATGGCTGGCACAAAAGTAGTGGTGGTAAAATGCGACGAACGAGGTAATATAGACATTGAGGATCTGAAAGCCAAGGCAGAAAAACATAAAGACAACCTGGCGGCCATCATGGTTACCTATCCTTCTACCCATGGTGTATTTGAGGAAAATATTCTGGAAGTCACTAAGATTGTACACGACCATGGCGGACAGGTATACATGGACGGTGCTAACATGAATGCCCAGGTTGGACTTACCAATCCTGCCATTTGTGGTGCCGATGTTTGCCACCTCAACCTGCACAAAACCTTCGCTATCCCACACGGAGGCGGCGGCCCGGGAGTAGGCCCCATAGGTGTGGCCGAACACCTGGTAAAATTCCTTCCTTCCCACGTGATGACCAAAACCGGCGGTGAACAGGGAATCCATGCAGTATCGGCAGCACCCTTTGGAAGTGCTTTCATCTTGCCCATTACCTATGGCTATATCAAGCCTCTGGGTGGCGATGGAGTGACTGAGGCAACCA
>JAABSE010000136.1 GCA_011390575.1 Sphingobacteriia bacterium | reverse complement strand
AGGAGGCAGAACGCTGCCTGTTGTGCGATGAGATTTGCAACATCTGCGTAACGGTTTGCCCCAATTTTGCCAACCAGGGATTTGAAACCCAGCCCGTCACCCTGCAGCTGCAAAAAGCCCTGCAGGATGAGGATGGAAATATTTCCCTGCAGGAAGACCAGACATTCAGTATCACACAAAAATACCAGATATACAATATCGCCGATTTCTGCAATGAGTGTGGCAACTGTCGTACGTTCTGCCCCACTTCAGGCGCCCCCTACCAGGACAAGCCCAAAATACATCTTAGCGATGAAAGCTGGGATTCAGCAACAGAAGGGTTTAGGATAATCCCCAATGGCCACCACTCTGCTATCCTGCAAAAAGTTAACCCAAATACCATTTTCCAGCTGGAAGAAAGCAGTAAAGGGCTTACTTTCAGTACTCCCGACTTTTCAGTAACACTCAATGCACAAACCCTGAGAATTGAAAACATCCGGTTTTCATCTCCCCATATCCGGGAAGTAAGTATGCAGGCCGCAGCAGTAATGGTTACCCTCCTGAAAGGATTGAAGCAAAAAGAAACCTTATAACCCTACATAAAAACACACCCCTTATGATTGAACTCATCACCCAAATAGAGAACCCCGAAACCCGCGCCAATGCGGTAAAACGTTTCCGTGAAAAAGGAATCCTGCTTCCTACTTTTGCACAAATGCGCAACCCCGACCTCATCCCCGATGAGATCAAGGACAAACTCAAAAACATTGGGCTGTGGGATCTGGATCCGCTGAACCTGTTCCGTATTACCTGGAAGAACGAACCCGTAGAAAAGGGCGGCGGTTTTGGCAAAGTCAACTATATTGAAATCCCATCGGCCATTACGGGGGTGAAGGCAAGAATTATACTGATGGTGGGGAAATGGTTTCCAACGGGTGCACACAAGGTGGGCGCTGCATTTGGCTGCCTTGCTCCCCGCATCATCAGCGGACAATTTGACCCCACCAAACACAAAGCCGTGTGGCCTTCTACCGGCAACTACTGCCGGGGGGGTGCTTTCGACTCTTATTTGATGGGCTGCGAATCGGTGGCCATTTTGCCCGAAGAGATGAGTCGCGAGCGCTTTGAATGGCTCAAAGACATTGGGGCAGAGATTTTTGCCACGCCGGGTTGTGAGTCCAATGTAAAGGAAATCTATGACAAATGTTGGGAGCTGCGCCGCACCGAACCCGATTACATCATTCTGAACCAGTTTGATGAGTTCGGAAACCCCGTATGGCACTACCAGGTTACCGGCCCGGCACTGGAGGAGATATACAGCTACATAAAAACTCCTGCAACAAAAGTAGCTGCCTTCATTTCCAATACCGGTTCGGCAGGTACCATTGCAGCAGGCGACTACCTGCGCACCCGGTTCCCGCACATCAAAGTAGTGGCCTCCGAAGCATTGCAATGCCCTACCCTGCTCAGTAACGGGTTTGGCGGGCATCGCATCGAAGGCATCGGCGACAAGCACATCCCATGGGTACACAATGTGCGCAACACCGACCTGGTGGCAGCCATCGACGATGAAGACTGCATGCGAATCATGCGCCTGTTCAATGAACCCGAGGGAATCCAATACCTCAAAAATGCAGGCATCGATCCTGAAGTGGCAGACAATCTGAATTTGCTGGGCATTTCCGCCATTGCCAACATGCTGGCAGCCATCAAAACGGCCAAATATTTTGAATATACCGAAGATGATGTTATTCTTACTGTTGCTACCGATGCCATGGAGCTGTACCTGTCAAGAATGGAAGAGCAAAGGGAGGAAAAAGGGCCCTACAGTGAACTTCAGGCCATTCGCGACAGCGAAAAATGCCTGGCAGGACAGGGCGTTGAGCATCTTAAAGAGCTCACCTACCCTGAGCGCAAAGCCATACACAACCTCAAGTATTTTACCTGGGTGGAGCAACAACAAAAAGATGTAAACGATCTCAACCGCCTCTGGTATGACCATGATTTATGGCCGCAGCTGTTTAACCAGGCAGAAGCATGGGACAAAATGATTGAAGAATTCAATGATGAAGTAACCCAAAAATAAGAATCATGACACGCCTTCATCCTACACAAACAAAACTCAACCAGAAGTACCTGTTGCTGAGCTTCCTGGGCCAGTTTATCCTCATCATGGGTTTTAACGGTTTAATCAGGCCTTTGCTCAGACCCGATTCACCGGAGTCTTTTGGACCCTTGTGGTTTCTGGCCATTCTTGCAGCTGCCGGTACCGCCATCATGGTTTACGGATACCGCAAAGCACAGGAAAACCCTTTCTTCATTGAATGGGACAACGATACCATCACCTGGTTTCTTCCGGGGCAAAAAGGCACGAAAACCCTTCACATCCGGGACATCAGGGATATAACCCTCAAGCATTTTACGGTAGATATTACACAAAAAGACAATCAGACGGCCTCCCTCAACCTGGAAAATTTTCTTTACAAAGATCTGCAAAAAGCCAAAAAAGCCATGGAAGAGATCAAGGAGAAGAAGCTTTTGCAGGAACAGACTTACAATTAAAGAATTAGGTTTGGGATTTTGATTTCCTGACAACGATTCAGCACAATCATAAATCATACTTTTATGTCAGCAAATTTTACACTCTTTTGTTCCCAGTGCCATTACAGCTTTCCCCCGGGGAAATTTGTTTACGTTTGTCCGCAATGCAGCCATAAAAATACAACCAACACCCCACCCCACGGTGTATTGAAAACCCTTTATCCCTATGAAGAGATCAAAGAGAAATACAAAGGGGCGCCGCTTTTCACTCAATTGAAGAAAAACCAGTTCCTGGATATCCTGCCCATTGAAAAGGCAGAAAGTATGGGGCCCTTAAAGGTGGGACAAACCCCTCTGTACACTTTTAAAACGGAAAAAGAAAACGGAGAAATAATCCCTTTCTACCTGAAAGACGATTCCCAGAACCCTACTTTCAGTTTCAAAGACAGGGCATCACAGCTGGTTTCTGCTTATGCCAGGGAGCAGGATATCGACACTATCGTGGCAGCATCCACAGGCAATGCCGGATCTTCGCTCGCAGGCATCTGCGCTTCGCAGAAACAACGCGCCATCATCATCGTTCCCAAAACTGCTCCTCCGGCCAAACTTCTGCAAATCATCATGTATGGCGCAACTCCCGTGCTGGTAGATGGCAATTATGATGCAGCCTTCGATTTGAGCCTGGAGGCAACCCGTTATTTTGGGTGGTTCAACCGCAATACGGGTTACAATCCCTTCACCATTGAGGGAAAAAAAACAGTGGCTTTTGAGATTTTTGACCAGCTGAAGGGCAAACTCCCTTCCCGGATTTTCGTATCGGTGGGCGATGGAGTCATCATCTCTGGCATTTACAAAGGATTTGAAGATTTACTCCAGCTGGGTGTCATCAAAAAAATGCCCGTCATCGTTGCGGTACAATCCAGCAAAAGCGACAACCTTTTGCGCAACATGCAAAATGATGCTTTTGAAATGCGCCCGGCAACAACCCTGGCAGACAGCATATCGGTAGATTATCCACGCAATTTTTTCATGACCCGGAAATTCCTTCAAACTTACAAAGGCGAAGGGATCATCGTAAGCGATGAAGAAATCATGCAGGCTGCATCCCTTCTTGCCCGAGAAACAGGAATTTTTGCAGAACCCGCTTCGGCAGCGGCCATGGCAGGCTTTTTGAAATTCCTGCATAAAGGCAATTACGATGAAAATTTTCCTGCCCTGGTGCTATCCACTGGCAGCGGCCTGAAAGACATTCAAACTCCCCTGAAAAAAATCAATCTTCCCCAACCCATAAAGCCCAATATTGATGCATTAAAAACAATGGTAGAAAAAGCAGAACAGTAAAAAAACCGTAACTTCGCTGTTAAGGAAAATAAAATAGCACACCACATGATACAATTTGAACTTAACTGGCAGCAAGAGGATTACACGGGCGATCCACAAACCAGCCTGTTGCATTTTCTCAGGGAAGAGAAGCGACTTACGGCCGCAAAAGATGGCTGTTCGGGACAGGGAACCTGTGGGGCATGCCTGGTAGAAATCAATGGAAAAGCAAGATTGGCCTGCAGCACCAGAATGGAAAAACTCCAGGATGCCAGAATTTTCACCCTGGAAGGAATTCCAGAACATATTGCATCCATCATTGCCACCATTTATGTGAATCATGGAGCCGTACAATGCGGATTCTGCACCCCCGGATTTATCATGCGGACGCATATTCTGCTCAAAGAAAATCCAGACCCTTCCTACGAACAGATACAACAAGCCATTAAGGGACACTTGTGCAGGTGTACCGGATACAAAAAAATTGAGAAAGCCATAGATGAGTCAGCAAAACAGCTGTCGGGCAAAAAAAAGGTTGAGAAACCCATCCCATCAGGGGCTGTAGGCACTCCATCACCCAAATACCAGGCCCTGGAAACCGCTCTGGGCAAAAGACCTTTTGTCAATGATCTCCATTTTGAAGAGATGCTGCATGGGGCCCTTCACTTCAGCGAACATCCCAGGGCGAAAATCCTTGCCATCGATACATCAGAAGCACTGAGAATGCCTGGAGTAAAAGGCATTTTTACGGCCAGAGATATTCCGGGACGGCGTTTAATCGGGCTAATTTACAGGGACTGGCCGCTGATGGTTGCCATAGGTGAAACAACGCATTACATCGGGGATGTGCTGGCAGGTGTCATAGCAGAAACCGAACAGCAGGCACGTACTGCCGCTGCAGCCATCAAGGTTCAATACGAGGTACTGCCTCCTGTAACCGACCCGCTGGAAGCCATGAAAAAAGAGAGTCCCCAGGTGCACCGCCGCAAATCCAACATCCTGGAAACCTGCAAACTTTACAAAGGAAACCCCGAAAAAGCCCTCAAAGAAGCCGATTTTGTCATCAGTGGAAAATATACCACCCAGCGCATAGAGCATGCTTTTCTGGAAACTGAGTCGGCAGTGGCATTGTGGGAAAAAAGCGGCATTACACTCTATTCGGGCGGACAGGGAATATACGAAGATCGCAGACAGGTAGCACAATTGCTGAGGATGCGCGAAAGCAAAGTCAGGGTTATACTTGTGCCCAACGGCGGAGGGTTTGGAGGCAAAGAAGACCTCACAGTGCAGGGGCATGCAGCCCTTTTTGCCAAACTGCTCAAAAAACCGGTGAAAGTTACCCTTACACGGGACGAATCCATCCGGATGCACCCCAAACGACACCCCGTGTCGTTTGACATTACACTGGCGTGCAGCAAAGATGGTGTGCTTACTGCCATGAAGATGGTGGCCGTGGGAGATACCGGAGCCTATGCTTCTGTAGGAACCAAAGTGATGGAACGCATAGCCGGGCATGCCACCGGAGGATATTTTGTTCCCAACATCGACCTTGCAGCGCACACTGTATACACCAACAATATCCCCTCTGGCGCCATGCGGGGCTTTGGTGCGAATCAGGCAGCCTTTGCCCTGGAAAGTTGCATTGACGAGTTGTGCCGGCTTGGGGAATTTGACCGTTGGCAGTTTCGTTTCGACAATGCCCTCACCGAAGGACTTACCACCGCTACCGGCGACAATGTTAAAAACGTGGGCATCATCGCATGCCTGGAAGCATTGAAAGACAAATTTTACGAAAACAAGTATACCGGGCTGGCCTGCGCCATCAAAAACAGTGGCATCGGCAACGGGATGAAAGACTTCTCGGAGGTCATCATCGAAATCGTTTCACCTGAAAAGGTGGTTATCCAGCATGGATGGACCGAGATGGGACAGGGCATTCATACCATCGCCACCCAGACACTGTGCGAAGAAACAGGCATCAGCCCTGATATTGTGGAAGTCATTGTAGATACCAAAGCAGGGATCAAAACCGGAATGACCACCTCCTCACGCGGCACCGTGTTGCTGGGCAATGCCATCATCAATGCCTGCCGCAAACTTAAAAAAGATTTACAGCGCTATGACATGCAAAGACTTTCCGGCAAAACCTACAAGGGCCGCTGGGAATGCAACTGGACCAGCAAGCCCGGCAGCAGGAAGAAAAATGCAGTAACCCACTATTCCTATGGCTATGCAGCACAACTGGTAGTATTGGATAAAGAGGGAAAAATCGAAAAAGTATATGCTGCCCACGACGCAGGAAAAATCTATAACCCCACCATGTTTGAAGGACAGATTGAGGGCGCTGTGCACATGGGACTGGGCTATGCCCTTTCGGAAAACCTTCCTATGGAAAACGGTCAGTTGCTGAGCACCAAGCTCAAGGATTTGAAAATCCTCCGGGCCCATCAAACACCCCCCATAGAGGTTATCGGTGTGGAAGTCACCGACCCGGTAGGACCTTATGGCGCCAAAGGGCTGGGAGAAATAGGACTGGTCCCTACTGCGGCAGCCGTAGCCAATGCTTTTTACCAGTACGATGGCATCAGGCGCACCCAACTCCCCTTGCAGGAAACTGCACCCCGGCAAAAAAACGGAGAGAAAAACGGGGAAAAGACCTGACAAAAGAAAACCAGACTGCTGCAACATTCATCTGCTGTGTGTAACCAAAACATCCAACCCTTATGATACACCTGAAGAACGGAACATTCATCAACTGGCAAACCCTGGAATTTACCCCAACGGATATCTGGGTGGAAGAAGGACCGAAGGGAGCCATCCATTTCAACCCACCGGCCAACCTGCCCGAAAAAGTACAGACCATTGACTGTACCGGACTACACATCACCCGGTCGCTGGTCAATGCCCATCATCACATCTATTCAGCACTTGCCCGGGGGATGCCCCAACCGTCGCAAACGCCCACCA
>JAABSE010000135.1 GCA_011390575.1 Sphingobacteriia bacterium | reverse complement strand
AAACCCGGATGCATCCAGTTCCTTCGGAAGCTGGAAGATCCTACGACCCTTCCAGCTTCCAGCTTCCAGCTCCTTCCGTCTCCCGTCTCCCGTCTCCCGTCTTCACTCTCTACCTCTTCCTCTCCAATAACACCACACTTTCCACATGCTGGGTATGGGGAAACATATCCACGGCACGGGCTTTTACCACTTTGTACTTTCCTGCCAGTAAATCGATATCCCTGGCCTGGGTGGCGGGATTGCAGCTAACATACACCACGCGGTCGGCGCCGCTCAGTATGATACTATGAATAACATCGGGGTGCATGCCTGCACGGGGAGGGTCGGTGATGATGACATGGGGGAAACCGTTTTTCTGCATAAATTCGTCGGTGAGCACTTTGCCCATATCTCCTGCGGTGAAGGTGAGGTTCGACAGCTGGTTGTGCAAAGCATTTTCCCTGGCATCGGCAACGGCTTCTTCCACATATTCAATGCCTACTACTCTGTCGGCCTGAGCGGCCACAAACAGTGCTATGGTGCCCGTGCCGGTATAAAGGTCATACACCAGCTCCCTGCCGGTCAGGCCGGCAAATTCCCGGGCTACCTTGTAGAGTTCGTAGGCCTGCCGGCTATTGGTCTGGTAAAAGGATTTGGGGCCGATCCTGAATTGCAGCCCTTCCATTTCTTCGGTAATGAAAGGAGCACCATGATAGAGCACTGCATCCAGATCGCTTGAGCTGTCGTTCTTCTTATCGTTGATCATGTAATGCAGGGAAGTAACCTGTGGAAAGGTGTCCCTGATATGATTCAGCAGTGCATTGCGTTTTTCTTCGTCTCCCGAAGAGCAAACCAGGATGACCATCAATTCTCCTTTCTGGTTATTGCGGATAATGATGTTTCTCAGATGGCCGACCTTTTCGCGGAAATTGTAAAATGACATGTTGTTTTTCAGGGCAAAGTCTTTAACAGACAACCGGATGGAATTGCTGGGTTCGGGTTGGAGCCAGCATTTGTTGATATCGAGTACTTTGTCGAAAAAGCCGGGAATGTGAAACCCCAGTGCTTCCTGGTCGGCAATGGTGTCGGCATGCTCAATTTCTTCGGGGCTTAACCAGCGTTTTTCGGCAAAGGTAAATTCCAGTTTGTTGCGATAGTGTTCAATGCTTTCTGAGCCCACAATGGGAAGGGTTTCATAGTTGTAATCCACCTGTCCGATGCGTTGCAGACTGTCGGATACCTGTTTTTGTTTGTATTTTAGTTGCTCCTGGTAGTCCAGATGCTGCCACTTGCAGCCACCACAAACGCCAAAATGTTCGCAAAAGGGCTGGGAGCGATTTTCCGATTGCTGGTGGAACTGAATGATTTCTGCTTCTACATGTCTGCGCTGCACTTTCTTGATTCTCACATCTACCACATCGCCCGGTGCGCCAAAATGGACAAACACTACCATGTCGTTATGCCGTGCTATGGCTTTTCCTTCGGCAGCCACGCCTGTAATGGTGAGGTTCTCAAGTACCTGTCCGTATAGTTTCTTTTTGTTTTTCTTGCTGAATGCCATGTATATAATTTTCGGCAAAGATAATAAGAGTTGTCTGGTTACGGGTGTTATCCTGTTATGATTTGCATAATGAATGACAAAACTGAACACGATCCCCATTCTGATGTTTTATTTTCAGAAATCATCCAGAACCATGACTCCTGAAAATATTGTGTTTTTTGATGGCGTATGCAACCTGTGTAACGGGACAGTAAATTTCATTGTACGCCATGACAAGAAGGATCTTTTTCGCTTTGCTTCCCTGCAGTCTGAAACGGCCAGGAAATTACTCGGTGATAAATATCCCCGGTCGGGCGAATTTGAAACCGTGTATTTCCTGGAGGAGGGTGTATTACATGAACAATCCGTAGCCGTATTGCATGTAATGAAAAAGCTGGGGTTCCCGTTTTCTCTTTTGTATTTTATGATTGTTATTCCCGCCTTCATCCGTAACAATTTTTATGGCCTTATCAGCCGCAATCGTTACAAATGGTTTGGCAGGAGAGATGAATGTATGGTACCAGCTGCGGGGATAAAAAGCAAGTTTCTTTAAGTTGCTGTTTTGCTTGCACAACAACTTGCTAAAACTCCGACATGCGGTTTTAAAGTGCTTCGCACAGGGTGGTTTTTTAAAAGAGAAGAAAACAGACTCCATAAGAGTGAAAAATATTCCCTGACTTTTGTCGCTTAAAAATCCTGTTGGCCACTTTTCCTCTGAGGTTCATCTAATCTTTTAATTTTCAGGAAATATGGTTATGAAAAATCTTTACTAAATCCATTCCTTTTTCCTATATTTGCCCGAAAATTACCAACACATTTATCAAAACAAACCATTAAGAAAATTTTTAAATAAAGGAGATTGAATATGAGTAATTTAATGAACGAAAAATTAAATTCACAGCAACTGATTGACATGGAAGATAAGTATGGTGCGCATAACTATCATCCGCTACCCGTAGTATTGTCCAAAGGAGAAGGAGTACATGTATGGGATGTGGAAGGAAAGCGTTATTATGACTTTCTTTCAGCGTATTCAGCAGTAAACCAGGGGCATTGTCACCCCAGAATTCTGGATGCCCTTGTTGAGCAGGCCAAAACACTGGCACTGACCTCCCGTGCTTTTCACAACGATGTTTTGGGTCGGTTTGAAAAATACGTAACCGAATATTTTGGTTTCGACAAAGTATTGCCGATGAATACCGGTGCAGAAGCTGTTGAAACGGCCATAAAATTAACCCGTAAGTGGGCTTATAAAGTAAAAGGTATACCCGAAAACATGGCCAAGATTGTTGTTTGTGAAAACAACTTCCACGGAAGAACCACTACCATTGTTTCTTTCTCTAACGACCCCGACGGTTATGGCGATTATGGTCCGTTTACTCCCGGCTTTATCCGCATTCCTTATAATGACTCTGATGCACTGGCCGAAGCATTGAAAGATCCGCACGTAGCAGGTTTTCTGGTAGAACCCATTCAGGGTGAAGCTGGTGTATATGTGCCTTGCGACACTTATCTGCCCAAGTGTAAAGAACTTTGCGAAAAGAACAATGTGTTGTTTATTGCTGATGAGGTGCAGACAGGTATTGCCCGTACCGGAAAATTATTGGCCTGTGATCACGTAAATGTGAAGCCCGACATACTGATTCTGGGTAAAGCCATCAGTGGAGGCATGTATCCGGTTTCTGCGGTATTTGCCAATGATGATATTATGATGGTTATTAAGCCCGGACAACACGGTTCTACGTTTGGTGGTAACCCTGTGGCTGCACGTGTAGCTTATGCTGCCCTTGAAGTTGTTAAAGACGAGAAACTGGCGGAAAAAGCCCAGCGCCTGGGTGAAATTTTGCGCAAGGAACTTAGAGCCATCAAATCGGATATGATTACAGTGGTTCGGGGTAAAGGTCTTCTCAACGCTATCATTATCAAGCCTAAGAATGGCAAACAAGCATGGGATGTATGCGTGAAAATGGCAGAGAATGGATTGCTGGCAAAACCCACGCATGGCGATATCATCCGTTTTGCTCCTCCGCTGGTGATTACTGAAGAGCAACTCATGGAATGTGTGGAAATTATCCGCAAGTCTATTGCTGCATTCGAATAGATTACAAACAGGAAAGAATAATTCTTTCTTATATTAATACATGCAAAAAAGCCGGCAAAACCTCGCCGGCTTTTTTAATGTCCCAAAGAAATCTATCTTCCCTTATCCATTGCCATTGCCTTTTAGCCAACGGATCTGTACTGGCAGGATGAAAAAGCGCTGAGGCAGAAATTAGGGGCGGGTACTAATATTTTATGGCAGCACAACTGGAAAAATTTTTACAGGCGTGATATCCAATACAAAAAGCAGGTGGTAAGCAAATCCTCGCCAGCTTTTTAATGCTTTATGGAAATCCATCTTCCCTTATCTATTGCCGTTGGCTTTAGCCAACGGATCTGTAATGGCAGGATAAAAAAGCGCTGAGGCACAAAGTTGGGGCGGGTACTAAAACTTTATTGGCAGCGCAATTTGAAGAACTATTATCAGCGGGATATCCTTTACAAAAAGCAGGTGGTGCGCAAATCCTCTCCGGCTTTTTTTCTGAAAGCAATTATAATTTTGTGCCCCAAAACCTGATTACCGATGCCCGTCCCTCATGGTGTGTTCCTTCCTTCAGCTCCACCACCTTTTCAGTAAGCTCAAAGGTTTTAAATCCTGAAGTCCATGGCTTTAACTCCTCTGTATCGTAAAGCATTTCAGGCTGCTTAGGCCCTCCTGATGTTGGGTTAAGCTTTTGATGCTTCAACTGATCTTTGCTGAATACTTCCATGATAAAAGTTCCGCCGGGTTTGAGCAGAGAAGTCATTTTTTGTAAAAACTCCATTTTCTCTTCCAGAACAAAATGAGCAAATATCACGGCTACCGCATCAAATGATTGCTCCTCATAGCTAACCTTTGCGAAATCAGCCACCTGGTAGTGGATTTTTACATTTTGCTTATCGGCAAGCTGTAGTGCTTTTTTCATGGCCTGGTGGCTGTAATCGAAAGCGTATACTTGCCAACCCAAACGAGCTGCAAAAACCGCATTGCGTCCTTCACCCTCTGCCGGGAGTAAGATTTTTCCCGGTTTTAGTTCTCGCAGCTTTTCTTCAAAATACTGGTTGGGGGTTTCTCCATAAATATATTCCGACCCTTTGTAGCGGTCATTCCAGAAAGTTTCCATAGGTAAATATTAATGCGACAATACAATGAGGTTTTTATCCATTTTCAGGTCAGAAAATCCGAAAGCTTTTTGGATATAGCGAAAAGTTTCAGCTCTGTATATAAGCACGTGGGTAAAATCATTTTTGTAATACCAGCGCTTGAAGTCGATGGTTTCATCGTACAGCGAAGTCATGCAATACAATTTACCATTCTTTTTCAGCATAGATTTGAGACGGGCAAATTCCTCTGCGGGTTGATGAAAGTGTTCCACCACTTCGCAACTAACAATAAAATCATAGGTTCTTTCCAGCAAATGGGGGTGATTGTGAAAGAAGGGATCGTAAAGTTCGAGCCTGTAACCATCGTCGGAAAGCAGTTTAGTTACCACAGGGCCTGTACCGGCTCCAAAGTCCATACCTTCATGCTGAGGGGTGAAGTCTGCTTTCACCGCATTGACGATGGGACTGACAAATTTCTGGTAACGGGGGTCGTTTACATCATTGTCATGTTCACGGTAGCGTTCTTCTTCCTCGTGCAATTCAGGAAGCAATTCTTGCGGTAGAAAAATGGAATGGCAGGTGGGGCAGGTATAGTAGGTTCTGTTTTTCCATTGAAAGAAAATCTCTGATGAGGTTTGGCAAAGGGGGCAGGTATTGGGCATATTGAAAATTAAATAGTTGAGAATAAAACAAGTCTTGTCAAATGTTTTGTAAAGGTATTTCAATTGTTTTGTGTTTCCAATCTAAAAACAAAACAACCTTCCGGAGAAAATATGCAATATGCACAATCTCAGATTCGTAAAAAATAACACCTGCAATGTGGGAAAAAATATTCATCTTTTGTAGCAGGATTCATCATTGTGAGAAAATGAGATGTATACCTTTTCTTTTCTTGTATTTACGTACTTGCACTATAGCAGAAATCCTTATTTTCAGGCAAACTATTTGTACTTTTGATATCATGCTGAAGGATCAGGTTTGATTCATATTACGATACTATGCGGAAAAACCCATCATGATTATGAAAACTCTCCCAAAAGCCAAATCAGAAGGAAGTATCAAAACAAAAGTGTTTTTGAGCTATGCATTCATTGTGGTTTTGATAGCTTCCCTGTTGTATTTTACGCTGGATAGTTTTCAGAAACTCACCCGCTCTACGGATATCCTTGCACAACCCAACCCCCGCATTGCCTTGCTGCATGATATTATCTTTTCCATTTACCATGCGGAAAGCAATATCCGGGCTTACACACTCAATGACAGAGAATCTTATCTGGATGCTTATTTTGAGGAATTATCCATCATCAACAAGAGTGTTGATTCGCTTTATCAACTGGCAGGCGATGATGACTTTATCATTGAAACCATTGACTCTATCAACCTGCAATTGCTCAGCAAGACCCGGTTGCTTGATCAATTCCTGCAAATCAAAAGGCTGGATCAGAATTCGGTGCTTTACGAAAAGGCGCTGGAAGATATACTACTGGCAACAGAGCAGGAATCCAGGGTAAGAGAGGTTACCCATCAAAGTATAACCGGTATTGTGCCCCCCGATACCGTTACTTATAACAGCGAAGAAATCAACCGGGAAAAAGATAACTTCTTTGATAGGGTGAAAAACTTTTTCACTGGACGAAATCAGGAAGAAAGTGAAGAAGAACAAAGAATGGCTGAAAGGGAGGAGGCACAACAATTGGTTCATCAGATACAAACCGATTCTATCATTATGATTTACCGGGATACCGAAGAGCTGAAAGCGGAGATTGAAAGCACCATGACCCGAATGATGGAATCAGTTTTGGCACGGCAGCAAAATATCCGCAGAATGGAAAACAATGTATTGCTCGACGATAAAAGGGTCATGGATAGAATATGGTATTTCATCACTCTGCTGGAGGATTACGAACAAGCCAATATGGAACGGGAGGCGCGTGAGGCACATGCCACCGTTAATCTGACTACTGACAGGATTTTTGTGATTGTTGTGATTTCCATGATTATTTTGCTCCTGTTTTCCTGGTTGTTTGTCAATGATATCAACAAAAGCCGGTTTTACAAAAAGCAGTTGCTCAGGGAGAAGGCCAGGGCAGAAGAACTGGTGCAGGTAAAACAGCGGTTTATGGCCAACATGAGCCATGAAATCCGCACTCCACTGAATAGCATCATTGGTTTTTCGCGTGAGCTGCAAAAAGGTAATAGCGTTGAGAATAACAACACGTTTACCGGTGCCATTCACCAATCATC
>JAABSE010000134.1 GCA_011390575.1 Sphingobacteriia bacterium | reverse complement strand
AATTAACAAACTTGCAACTGCATTTAAATTAATTAATTTTAACATAAAAAAAAAAAGGGGGGGGGATGAAATAATACATATATTTACTTCCAGCATTTAGAAATTAAAAACCAGGGGGTAAGAGTGGACGTGAAGATAAGATTACCAGTAACTGTAAGACCCACCGAAGAACTCCTGAAAACTCAAACTGAAAAACTGTAGAAATAGCAAATCATCAAATTTCACTTTTACAATAAAACAACCTTAAAAGATTTGTATTATGGAAAATCACAAAAGCACTTTAAAAAAAGGTATCGCCCTATGGGCATTGACCGTATTGTTAACTTTCACGCTAATGGCATGTAACAACGACAAAGTGGACTATCCTGAAGGGAGTATCATTATGACTACAACAGCCAAAGAGGTTACTCTTAGATTATCAGGTTCCGATGATATTCAGATTCATTGGGGGGATGGAAAAAAGAGTATTTTAAATGAGGGTACTTTCCTTGATGTTACAGAACAGTTAAAATTTTCTCACACATATTCATCTGCCGCTAAGCGTACTATCTATATCACCGGAAAGGTAGAAACATTGAACTGTAACAATATGCAATTAACACTTTTGGATATAAGTCAAAATCCGGAACTAACAGCATTGAACTGCTCAGATAATCAATTAACAGAATTGGATGTGAGCCAAAATACTGCACTTAAATTCTTATGGTGCTACAACAATCAATTAACTGTCTTAGATACAAGAAAAAATACTGTGCTCGAAGAGTTGCGTGTTAGTGATAACCAAATAAGCACCTTAGATGTGAGCCAGAATTCTGCACTCAAAGACTTAAGGTGTGCTAATAATCCCATAGCAGATATTGATGTAAGTACGAATACCGAATTAACAGTTTTAGTTCTACGTAAATGTCAATTATCAAACCTGGATTTGAGCAAAAACTTAAGGATGAATAGTTTATGTATTAATGGTAATCAATTTGCGACTTCTGCATTAAATGAACTATACAAATCATTGTTTAACGTTCCCCAGGGGCAATATGCATTTATAGATTACACTGAAAATCCCGGCTCAGACGATGCAGACAATAGCATTTGGGAAGAAAAGAATTGGCTATTTCAATCATGCCGTTTATAATACTGACAGATAAAAAATACACTTAAGTATGACTCAAATATATTCCAACCTAAAGAATACCATATTATTGGCAATATGCTTATTTGCATTTTTGTTTCTGCCATCATCTTTGTTTTCGCAAGGTACTGTTGTTGGATATGCCGATGGCAATAAGTATGTAAATGATTATAATCTGACGTGTTTTCCAACAAACGACCAAATGAATAGGTTTACCCTTGTAAAAGCCAGGATACTTTCTAAATATTAACCACTATACAAATCGCATATGAAAAAAATAAAATTGATTGGACCTCTATGTGGAATTTTTATGTTAATGGCTTTTGGCTGTGAAAAAGAGAAAGTTGATTCAATTGAACACTATCAGCTAATCAAAGTGATGGAATACGATGCTGAAATCTACACTGTTAATGGAATTGTAGAAGACCAAAACAATAGCATAGAGAATGTTTACAATAAAGATTTCTATATAAACCATTTAATTGAAAAGATAATTATAAGAGATAAAAAAAAGGCTTCATTTTATTACTCACAAAGCGAATTTAAGGAGGCGTTGGACTTAATTTACACTGATTTAAGCTTCTTACATGTTGAAGATTCAATTTTTTTTAGCAACGTTCTCAATGACGAGAACTTAGATTTTACTGTTGATATTAGAGGAGAGCTGATTCAAGATGAAATACTAATAAAAGGTGTTTTATTCGAGTTTAAGTTTGCAAATACTGGCTATGAAGGCGGTATAGAGTATTTCCCTTACTCCGTGCAAGAAATTGTTAATAGATACTGGAGAGACCTGGATAATTATAGCCCACTTGACACTCTATCCATATACCCTTTTGAGATTGTTTTACGAAAATCCAATCACTAATTATCAAAAACACCACAACATGAAAGCAGTAACCCTAATCAGCTTGCTACTATTAGTGCTCCTAACCGCATGCAAAAAGGAAGATACCGGCGATCCATTCCCACCCCATACCGAGGTGGGGGAAAATACATTCTACTTTAGGGTAAACGGAACTCTTTACGAGTCTGAAGTTGGACACATATCATCTTTTCCGAGGATAAGAGTTTTTTATAATCATATAGACACCTTTCTAAATAATCATTATCGTTTTGAAATAAGAGGGAATAAAGTAATTCTTGAACATAATAAAGGCGTGGGAATTATTGTTAATTCAATGCCAAATAAAGGGGTCTATAGCCTATCTGACAGGGAGCTATATGGAACAGGTAGTTACGCCTTTTACAGAGACGTAAAACCTGTAGAGAAATACTTCTATACCAATAATGATTACACAGGCGAGCTAAATATAACCAAACTCGATACAGTAAACCACATTATTTCCGGAAAGTTTAGGTTTAGGGCTAAGCGGTGGCTACACAATCAGGAGAGCAATCAAGTGGTTACCGTTGATGGGCAGTTCGATGTGAAGTATAAGCCAAACATTGGGGTAAGTTATTACTAGAAAGAAATACCCGTTTTAAGATACCAATATCGATAACCTAAAAAAACGACTATGAAAAGAGCAATTTATTTCGTTCTGACAGCCCTATGTCTAATCCCTTTTGCTGGAGTGTCGCAAATTTTTCTAAGTGGCGATATGGCTCTGTCCGATACCCTATCGTACCGGCAGAACTTTGACCACTTTATCGCTCCATTGGATAAAAACCAATTCACAGCCGGCGTGTTATACGATAGGGTTTACCCTTTTGCCCGGTTGCACAGGTTTTTGCCAAGAGCACAGCAGGATACTTCATCCTATCGCCATTTTGTACAGGCATACCACGAGATTAATCTTGCAACGTTTGACGAAGCAGCACTGAAACCATTTCAGGAATTAAAGAGGGATGTGGCAATGCATACTGCTAAGGGTGCAGTACCCATTGGTATTTTGCATTACAGTTTTAACTACATCGACTCAACTGCCCTAAACGATAATACTCTTAGTGTGCAGAATAAGCAGCTGGTTATTGGCACCAATACTCGCGATAGCTATACTAAACAGGGCGAACTGCTTGTAACCAGCCTGCTTGCAAGCTCATTGCATAATGGTAAAAACACCCTTTCCCTGAGCCACGACTTTATTATCACCAACAAATCGGGCACAATAGATAGGGTGGAAATTAGCTCAGGGAGTAGCAGCCAAAAGGTTATCGTTAGACCTGGCGATACCAAGCCATTCAACATTCAAGGTAACAAAAGTGTTGTAATTCAGATCGATGTGTTCCTGGAGAGTGGCGAAAAGTTTACAACCTTTTCCACGGTCAATATTACGGAGAAGACCACTACAAGGGCAATCAACTGGTGCGACTCACTTAGGCTAGAGTCCAACCTGCACTACCTTGGGCAAAAGGGCATAGCCGATGTGCTTATTTACTATAGCGACTGCAATACTCCGCAGATAAAAAGGCCCATTCTGATATTCGATGGCTTCGACCCTGGCGATGAAAGGAAAGGGACTGACATTTATGATTTGATGAATTATGAATATAATCTTGCCGACAACCTAAGAGAAAATGGGTACGATGTGATAATTGTTAACTTCCCCAACGGAGCCGATTATATTATCCGAAATGCATATGCTGCGGAGCGGTTAATCCAGTGGGTAAACCAGAACAAGGTAACCAGCAACAAGCTGGTGGTAATTGGCCCCAGCATGGGCGGTCTTATAACCCGCTACGCCTTGGCTCGCATGGAAAAAACAGGTCAGAATCACCAAACAGGCCTTTGGATATCGTTCGACTCACCCCACCAGGGAGCAAACATCGCCATAGGTAATCAGTATTTTCTTGATTTCTTTGGTAGAGCAGTCAATGATGCATCAGCGCAGGAGGGGTTAGATAAAGTCAATGAACCTGCTGCAAAACAGATGCTGATTGACCATTACTCAAAACAATATTCCTATGGCTGGGATTATGGTAAGCCTCAACATCACCATTTACGCAATATTTTTAAAAACGATCTTGTTAATAACGGCTTGCCCGGTAGCGAAGGTTATCCGGTTAACCTAAGAAAAATTGCTTTAATTAATGGGAGTGGTATAGGAGCTAATCAAGAAGGGATTGATGACCCAACTTATTTGATGGAGATGAAGAAAAAGATTTTGGGAATTACTGTTGCTTTGGCTGAAGTAAAAACCTCTGCTGACCCATCTTTTAATACAAGGTGGGTTTTATATGCATATACCGCGAGTCCAGGTTTATGGACACAAAGATGGTCAGAACCCGAGAACTCACCATATTTCACCACTAGCTACGATAAAGCTCCAGGAGGATTTTTAAATACTCAAGCATCTATTGCAGGTAATAATTCCGATTTCACAGTCCATTATCCATCTCATTCTTTTATTTCATCAGTAAGTGCATTGGATCTTTCTGAGCCATACCTAAATTTGAATATATCAACTTCAAATATAATAGGAAATGGCTTAACTCCTTTTGATGCTTATTATGCACCCAACGAGAATCAAGAGCACATCACATTTTCTCCTGCAAGCATACATTGGATTTCAAGCGAGTTGGGCTTAAACTGGAATATCACCGGCCCCACCATCGTCTGCAACACCGCCTGTAGATTTGATCTGAATAATGTTCCGGTCGGTTATACGGTAAGCTGGAGTTATAGTGGAAATTTAGAGCATCCCCCTTTTATTGAAAAGTGTACCACCCCTTGTATACATTTACGGGCTGTAAACGTCTCAATCGGCGGGCCTGGCTGGGTGCAGGCAACTATCAGTGGCCCTTGCGGGGATGTTGTGCTGCCAAAGCACGATGTATGGGTGGGGGTGCCTGAAAAACCTACATTTATGAGTGGATTCCTCAATGATGGTAAGTATTTTGCGTTTGCCTCACCCTACGAATTTTCACTAATTCTCCGACAAATCAGGAAGTAAATTATTACGATTGGCAGGTGTATAATGGAATAACACTCCCTGGCAACTTCGCCTGATGAACCAGCAAGGAACAATATTGGTGGAAACTACCTCAACCCTTCCCAATAGCATTAGTCTGCAGGGCCTTCTGCCCGGAGCTTATGTGCTGCATGCAATACAGGGGCAGTATGTGGAGCAACAGGTAGTATTGGTAAAATAAACCTTTTGAAGGCAAAGTAAATCGCAGTATCCCTTTTGTGTGTAATGAGTTCTTTTCTGTAACTCAAAGCTATTTTGTTTTTATCTTGTTAACGAATGAGTCGATCCGTTTCAAACCCATTCAGCATGATATATCAGAAAACATCAACCCTTGAGGTTTTTATGCATATCCGATATTCTGCCTTTCATTAACGCACCGGGCCAAACCATTTGCACATTGCGCTGCCATTGAATTTATTTGTTTTTTCCGGGGTTATTTCGCAGCGCCCCGGGTAACCCTGCTATCCACCCCCCGGGTTGGCACCCGGGGCTACTATTATTTAACCCCTTCAGGGTTAGGCTCATCCAAATCAATCACCCGAATCTTCCATCCATTCACACCCCTCCAGACTCTTCTGTGATTTTATTGTTAAAAATATGTCGATGAAACGTTTTTTACATATTTTTGACCCTATTATTGTTTCGATGGGGTTAAGAAATCATACAATGACAATGGATTACTGATCCACCTGCGAATATTACGATTTATGAATTAAGAGGGTTGTAGCCTTTTTTTCAATTGATTTTTTTTCAGCAGGTCTGTTCAGGCCTTACATGCAGTATCAAAAAAATGTTCCGAAAATGAGAAATGAAAGAAGCACATCAAAAACCCGCAGCCTGGTATGGGTATTGACCGTATTGTTATCTTTTTCGCTAATGGCATGTGGTAACGACAAAGTGGAATATCCTGAAGCTAGCATCATTATGACCACAACAGCCAAAGAGCTGCGCATTGTCTTATCAGGCTATGATGATATTCAGATTCATTGGGGTGACGGAAAAAAGAGTAACCTGAATGAAGGAATCCTTCTGAATTTTGATGAAGGATTAGAGTTTTCCCACTCTTACTCCTCTGCCGCTAAGCGCACTATCTATATCACCGGAAAGGTGGAGACATTGCGATGCAACAATATGCTCTTAACAGCTTTAGATATAAGCCAAAATCCGGAACTAACTGCGTTGAACTGTTCTGATAATCTATTAACCGAATTGGATGTGAGACAAAATACTGCACTTAAATTTCTGAGGTGCAACAAAAATCAATTAACAACCATTGATGTAAGCAAAAATGCTTCACTTGAAGAACTACACATAGTTGGTAATCAAATCAGAACCTTAGATGTGAGCAGGAATGCTTTACTCAAAGACTTAAAATGTCACAAAAATCAACTAACAAATATTGATGTAAGTGCCAATACCCAATTGAATTTTTTAAATCTTAACAGAAATCAATTAACGAATTTAGATATAAGCACAAATACTTCGCTCAAAGCATTATGTATCCAGGGCAATCAATTTACTGCTACTTCATTAAATAAACTGTACGAAACATTATTTTACGTACCAGCAGGTGAATTTGCCACTATAGACTATTTAGGGAACCCTGGTTCTGACGATGCTGATAACAGTATTTGGCAGGAGAAGAATTGGTTATATAGTCCATGTTTTCCTTAAGAAGAAATATTTATAAAAACATAAATATGAATTATATGAATTTCACTTTTGTTTTTAAAACTACATTGGGATTCTTTCTAATGTTGATTCCTTTATGTTTATTTTCTCAGGGTACTGTTGTGGGATATGCCGATGGCAATACACATGTGGATGCGGATAATCTATCGAGTTTCCCATCCAACGCTCAATTGGACAGATTGAATCATGTGATAGCAGTTGGTTTAGGGGTAAATCCAGAAAAGATTGAAATATAACAAGACAGACGACTAATTAACAAACT
>JAABSE010000133.1 GCA_011390575.1 Sphingobacteriia bacterium | reverse complement strand
GTAAAGAAGGTTTTTACTGGCTCAACCAGATTCTGGAAACGGATCCTACCGTTGCCGTAATTCTCATTACTGCTTACGGCGACATTGAGCTTGCCGTGCAGGGAATCAAGGAAGGTGCAACCAACTTTCTGCTCAAACCCTGGGACAACAAGAAACTTCTGGCCACTATCAACACTACCCTGGAGGTGCATCGTTCCAAAAAAGAGGTTTTTGACCTGCGCTCCAAGCAAAAAACACTGATAGAGCAGGGCGATCAGCCTTTCAGTCATATCATTGGTCAGTCACAAAACATGATGCAGGTGCTTGCCACCGTAAAAAAGGTGGCCAAAACAGACGCCAACATCCTTATCCTGGGAGAAAACGGGACCGGGAAAGAGGTGATTGCACGGGCAGTGCACCGTGCTTCCCAGCGAAAAGACGAAGTATTTATCAGTGTTGACCTGGGTGCTATCAGCGAATCACTTTTTGAGAGTGAGTTGTTTGGATATAAAAAAGGAGCCTTTACCGATGCCAAAGAAGATCGGGCAGGACGATTCGAGGCTGCCAACAAGGGCACCATTTTCCTGGATGAAATCGGAAACCTGAGCATGCCCCTGCAATCAAAGCTCTTAAGCGTTTTGCAAAACAGAAAAGTTCTCCGTTTGGGCTCTGTAAAGGAAATCCCTGTGGATGTAAGGCTGGTTTGCGCTACCAACATGCCTTTATACCAGATGGTAGATGAAGGAAAGTTTCGCCAGGACCTTATGTACCGTATCAATACGGTGGAAATCCTTTTGCCGCCCCTGAGAGACCGGGTAGAAGATATCCCTTTGCTCGTGAATCACTTCCTGGATGTATACTGCAAAAAGTACAAAATGCCCCTTAAGCGCCTGCATGCCTCCACGCTCAAAAGACTGGAAAAGCATCACTGGCCGGGCAACATCAGAGAGTTGCAGCACTCTGTGGAAAGGGCAGTCATCATGAGTGAATCCAATGTATTGCAGCCCAACGACTTTTTCCTCTCCACCCAGGAAAAGCAGGAAAATGAAGATGTCCTCACTCCTGACACCAACCTGGAAGCCACCGAAAAAATGCTCATCAGGAAGGTGATTGACAAACATGGTGGAAACATCAGTAAGGCAGCCAAAGAGCTCGGTATTACCAGGGCCTCGTTATACAGAAGAATAGAAAAGTATGAACTTTAAAAATTTCCGACTCAATATAGTATTGAGGGTGCTGCTTATCGTGGCTACGGCTGTTGTGTTAATTTCCATTGTGAAAAGACAGGAATTTATTATCAGCAGCATCATACTTGCCGGTTTGGCCATTCTTCAGATATTTTCGCTGGTAAATTATGTGGAACGCACCAACAAGCGTCTTACCTCTTTTCTTGAATCTATCCGTCACAGCGATTTTGTTTCCTCATTTTCCGATCAGGGACTGGGCAAAAGTTTTGATGACCTCAACAATGCTTTCAATGAAGTAATCAATGAATTCAAAAAAACACGGGCCTCCAGGGAAGAACATTTCAACTATCTGCAAACGGTAGTTCAGCACATCAGCATTGGCATTATTGTTTTCCAGAGAAACGGGAAAGTAGATATTTTCAACAATGCGTCCAAACGGATACTCAGAATAACCGGGATTCGCTATATACACGAACTGGAAAAAACCGACAAGGGTCTCGCTGATACCCTGATGGCCATGAAAGCGGGAGACCAGAACCTGGTAAAGATTTTTATCGAAAACGAATTGCTGCAGCTTTCGGTTCGCGCTACCGAATTCCGTATGAGGGGTGAAGATTTTGTGCTTATTTCCCTTCAGAATATCCACAGCGAACTCGAGGCCAAGGAGATGGACTCATGGCAGAAGCTCATAAGGGTGCTTACCCACGAAATCATGAACTCCATCACTCCCATTGTTTCGCTCTCGGGTACGGTAAAGGATATTCTCATCAACGAAGAAACCCTCGAGCTGAATAACGATATTGAAGAGGATGATGTGGAAAGCATTTTGAGTGCCCTCAACACCATTGAAAAAAGGAGCCAGGGACTGCTGAACTTTGTTCAGATATACCGCAATCTTACCCGTATCCCCAAACCCAATTTCAGGTATGTGGAAATCAAGGAGATACTCGATTCGGTACATGGACTCATGGAGCCTAAAATCAAAGAACAGGGCATCCATTGTAAGGTGCAGATTTTTCCCAAAGACCTCAAACTCACCATCGACCCCGATTTGCTTGAGCAGGTTATCATCAACCTGGTCATCAACTCAGTTCATGCACTTAAGGATGTAGAGAATCCGGCCATCAAAATCATTGCATCGGTAACCTCCAACAACAGGGCACATATTTCTGTATCTGACAACGGACAGGGAATCAAGCCCGACATCATGGAAAAGATATTTGTGCCGTTTTTTACTTCCAAAAAAGAAGGTTCGGGCATTGGACTGAGCCTCTCGCGAGAAATCATGCGCCTGCACAAAGGAAGTATTACCGTGAAATCCAAACCCGGCGAAGAAACAACTTTTACGCTGCATTTTTGATTGGGGGATACGGTTCTTGGTTACAAGCCACCCTGATCTTGCCAATAACACAGGCCGGAGAATACCCTTCTCCGGCTTTTTTATTGTTCATAAACGTACGTTTGTTGTATTGATACCGAACACCCATCATTGCTTTTAAAACCCATCTGGAATAATATACACTGCTGTTTTTCAGCACTTAAATACGGATGGCACGCTTTTCGTTTGCTACGGGCTGTAAGTTTATTGGTTAATTGGTTAATTGGTTAAGTGCGAAGGTAAGGGTCTGAAAGCCCTTACCTTTTTCAAAAAAATAATTCACCATTTCACTGATTACCCATTGTTTAAATAGTTAAATCCACAACCATGCAAACTAAACCAGTCTTATTCATTATCCTTTTCATTTTCGGAATAGCAATCCCACCAGCATTTACACAAACCACCTGGAGCCTGCAGGACTGTATTGAATATGCCATGAAGCACAACATAGAAGTTAAGCTTCAGTATCTCAATGAGCAGGATGCAGAAAACAGTCTTCAGCAGAGTTATGCCAATTTTTTACCCAGCCTTAATGCCAGTTTCCAGCATGGTTATAGTTTTGGCCGCTCGGTTGACCCCTTTACCAACGATTTTTCAACCGAACGAATCATGAGACAAAATACCAATGCATCCTCTTCGGTGGTTTTGTTCTCAGGTTTTCAAAATGTAAATTACCTGCGCTATCAGCTTCTTAGCAATACAGCCATGCGCTATGATACAGAAAAGCTGCAAAATGACATTATTCTTACCATCGCAGCAGCCTACATGCAGATATTATACAGTGAGGACTTTGTAGAAACGGCCCTTCAGCAAAACGAAGTTATAGAACAACAACTGGAACGCACCCGGGCTCTTTACGAAGGGGGAACCCTGCCCCGCGGAAGTGTTCTGGAGATTGAAGCGCGGCTGGCAGAGGAAGAACTCAACCTGATTACCGCCCGCAACAATTTGCGCATGGCCTATCTCGAGCTTATTCAAATCCTTGACCTTGACCCTGCCGATGAATTTGCCATTGAACGCCCGGAGGCCGAAATGACTGACAGGCTGGTAATGGAAGATCCCGGCTCTGTATTTGAAAAAGCATTGCAGGTGCAACCTTCCGTAAAGTCAGCCAACAGCCGTGTATTGATGGCCGAAAAGCAAATCTCCCTCGAACGGGGCCGGTTAAGCCCAAGCCTGGTTTTGGAAGGTAATATCGGAACCGGATACTCTGAGGCTTCAACACAATTTGCCGGCACTGTAGATACAGGAGAAAAACAAATCGGGTACCTGGAAGACCAGACGCCTGTATTTGCCCAGAATTTCGAAACCATTTTCGAACGCAAGCCTTACCGTGACCAGATTCGAGATAACTTCAGCCAGTACGTGGGATTATCATTACGTGTCCCCATATTTAACAGATGGGAAGTGCGCACCCGAATTCAACAATCACGTGTGGAGCTTGACAGGGCACAAAACCAGTACGACCTCACCCGCAACAATCTCAACAAAGCCATACAACAGGCACATGCTGATGCACTGGCGGCTTTTCAAAAATACCAGGCTACAGAAAAATCACTGGATGCTTTCACCGAATCCTTCAACTATACCCGACAGCGATTTGACCTGGGCATGGTAAGTTCTGTTGAATTCAACGAATCCCAGACCCGCGTAGCAAGGGCCGAAAGAGAAGCTTTACAGGCCAAATATGATTTCATTTTCAAAATGAAAATCATGGAATTTTACATGGGTGAAGGATTCAATCTCTGAAAGACATACCACATAAATTAAATATAATCTTTCTTTTGTTTTTGTTAATACGGCATCCACCTTCTGGATGCCGTTTTTTTGTCCCCGGGAGTTCCTGAAACAATCAACACGATTGTTTGTTATCAACATATCATCTAAAATTTAAAAAAAGAATTATGGAAAAACCAGCTGTAACCAACCATGACCTGCACCCGATACTCAAAAAGAGATGGAGCCCACGTTCGTTTACCGGACAGGAAGTAACCCATGATGCTCTTGCCCGTATTTTTGAAGCGGCCCGCTGGGCACCCTCCAGCTCCAACATTCAACCCTGGAGATTCATTGTAGGCCGCAAAGGCGATAAAACCTGGGATATGATCCTGGAAACCCTGGTAGACTTTAACCAAAAATGGGCAAAACTTGCACCAGTACTTGTGTTAAGTGTTGGAAACAAGATTTCTTCCAAAACCAACAAACCCAATAAGATATTCCAGTACGACGTAGGACAAAGTGTAGCATACATTACCTTCCAGGTAATGCAGGAAGGCTTGTTTATACACCAGATGGGTGGGTTGGATACAGAAAAGGCTGCGAAACTATTCCATGTTCCGGAAGACTACCAGGTTCTTACTGCCATGGCCATCGGTCATAAGGGAGAACCGGAGTTGCTGGAGGGAAACTTTGTGGAAATGGAAAAATCCGATCGCGAAAGATTACCTGCTGCAGAGTTGGTTTTTGAAGGAGAATTTGGCCAATCTGCTGATTTTGCATCTAAACGTTAATTATTGTCTTCCTAAAGACTATTCAATCCTTTTTTCTTAGATTTGTTTGCAAAATAATAATAGTGTTATTGTAGAATTTCACTTTACATGGAAGATAAGGATTTAGCAAAAGATTTAGCAAAACTACCCCGCTGGAAAAGGCGATTGTACATCATAATCTTTCGAGCTGATACTTTCTACGGAAGGTTGTTTGATGAGGTACTCCTGGCCCTTATTTTATTCAGTGTGGCAGTGGTTATGGTTGAAAGCGTTACCGGGATCAGGGAACAATACAACCTGACCCTGCTAAGAATAGAATGGTTTGTAACGCTGTTGTTCCTTGTCGAATATATATTGCGAATTATCTGCAGTCCCCGCCCCGCAAAATACATCTTTAGTTTTTTCGGCATAATTGACCTGCTGGCCATACTGCCTACCCTCATTTCTTTTTTTCTGCCAGGCCTTCAACCCCTGATTGTGGTCAGAGCCCTCCGGCTTTTGCGTATATACAGAATACTTAAGCTTACTCATTTCATCCGGGCAAGTCAGGGACTTATTTTGGCTTTGAAAAGCAGTTTCAGAAAAATTTTCATTTTCATGATTTTTGTACTGATTCTCGTGCTTTTGCTGGGAAGTGTCATGTATGTGGTTGAGGGTGGGCAAAATGGTTTCTACAACATACCTCTCAGTATTTACTGGGCCGTCATTACGCTTACCACCGTAGGCTATGGAGATATTGTGCCGGTGACAGCGCTGGGAAAATTCATTGCAACTTTCATTATGTTGCTGGGTTATAGCATCATTGCTATCCCCACCGGAATTGTTTCATCTGAGATAACCAAAGAAAGAGCAAAGGAAAAAAAAGGCATTACTGCTTGTAAAAAATGTGGTGAAACAGAACATCTTACCGGTGCTGTTTATTGCAATACATGTGGATATGCATTATGATTTATTTTGCGTAAAACCCGAAATTTTTATCCTTCGTCTTTTTGTATCTTTACCCGATGTTAAAAAAATTCCACCTGTTCGAAAATCAGCTGTTTACCTCCATGGTTGTGGCCGGGATTTTTATCCTGACACAGCTCTGCAGCCCTGCAACCGGTCAGGGGCAAACGCCAAAATACAGCAATGAGTTTCTCTCCATAGGAGTGGGAGCCAGAGCATTGGGTATGTCAGGAGCTTTCTCCTCAGTTGCTTCCGATGCTACCGCAGGATACTGGAACCCGGCAGGATTGACCCGCGTGGATGCCAACATTCAGATTGCACTTATGCATACCGAATATTTTGCCGGGCTGGCACAATATGATTATGGATCCATTGCATTCAACCTGGATGAAAAAAGTGCCCTGGGCTTTACCTTCCTGCGTTTTGGCATTGATGACATCCCCGACACTTCAGAACTGATTGACGCACAAGGGAATTTCAGATACGACCTTATCCGTTCCTTCTCGGCCTCAGACAACGCTTTCATGATCTCTTATGCCCGGATGCTCAACGATAAGCTCAGCCTGGGAGTAAATACAAAAGTCATCCGCCGCACTGCCGGCAGCTTTGCCGGGGCCTGGGGTTTTGGCCTCGATGCCGGGGTACAATATGCATGGCAGGACTGGAACTTCGCCCTGATGGGCAGAGACATTACCTCTACTTTCAATGCATGGAGCTACCAGCTCGATGACAGAATGCGCGAAGTCTTTACCATTACCGGCAATGAAATTCCCGAAAACAGCCTCGAAATTACTCTGCCCCGTTTGGTACTGGGTGCTTCCAGAAGCTTTCTTTTTGCCGAAAGAATTGGCCTGCTCGCTTCTGCCGACCTCAACATTACCACCGACGGCAAAAGAAACGTGATGTTCAAAGGCGACCCCTTCAGCATTGACCCATCTGCCGGACTGGAAGTAAATTACAATGAAATCATTTTTCTGCGTGCAGGTATCGGAAACTATCAGGAGTATACAACCTCTGCTGAAAAAACAACCCAATCCATGCAGCTAAACATGGGCATCGGTGTAGTTATCAGAAATGTACTGGCCCTTGATTATGCCCTTACAGACGTGGGAGACAAT
>JAABSE010000132.1 GCA_011390575.1 Sphingobacteriia bacterium | reverse complement strand
CCAAAAGACCCATGACAAATTATACCTTTTTCAGAAGAGGGATGGCTCTCATTGCGATCCTGTTGTTTTTGGTGCCCGGATTGAAGGCACAGCTGATTACTCCCGAAGAACATTTCGGCTTTACGCCCGGCGATGACCGGCAGATGTTTCTCTACGAAGATCTGATGGATTACATGCAGCAACTGGCGGATGCCTCGCCCATGGTGCACGTGGAGCAAACGGGGCAAACGGAAATGGGCCGGCCCATGTACATTGTTTTTGTATCCTCGGAAGAGAACATTGCCAACCTGGACCGCTTGCAGGAAATCAACCGGCAACTGGCCCTGGATGAGATTCCGGCGGGAACCGACCGCAAAGCATTGCTGGAGGAGGGCAAGGTGTTTTTCCTTTCGGCCCTGAGCATGCATGCCAACGAAGTGGGGCCGGTGCAGGCTCTGCCCCTCGTGGTTTATGAGTTGATTGCAGGTGATGACCCCCGCAGAGAGATAATCCTTGAGAACAGCGTGGCCATGTTTATACCCCACAATCCTGACGGGATGAATCTGATTGTGGAACATTACAACAAGCACAAGGGCACAACGCTGGAAACCAGCAATATGCCCGGGGTGTACCACAAATATGTTGGGCATAATATCAACCGTGATTTTGTCACCCTCACCCAGAGCGAGAACCAGATGGTGGCCGGGGTGTATTCCACTCAATGGTTTCCCCAGGCCATGGTAGAGCGTCACCAGATGGGCTCGACCGGACCACGGTTTTACATTTCACCACCTCACGATCCCATTGCCGAGAATGTGGATGCCGGCATCTGGAACTGGATGCGGGTTTATGGCTCCAGGTCGCTTACCCAGATGACCGATGCCGGTTTGAGAAGCGTATCAGTCAATTACCTGTTTGATGATTACTGGCCCGGTGCCACCACTACTTCTATCTGGAAAGGTGTTATCGGCATGTTGTCGGAAGCTGCCAGCGTTAATATCGCCTCACCCATCTATATTGAACCCAATGAGTTGCGCACCATCGGGAAAGGAATGGGTGAATATGCCATCAGTATCAATATGCCCAAACCCTGGGAAGGAGGATGGTGGAGACTTTCTGATATCCTCAGGTATGAAATGGAAAACACCCTTTCTTATTTGCACACTTCCTCCATTCATAAAAAAGAAATCCTGGAGTTCAGAAACGAAGTAAGCCGTCGTGAAATTGAACGGGGAAAGCAGGAAGCACCCTTTTATTTTGTGCTGCCACAGGAGCAGCATGATGTAAGTGAAATGGTGGCCATCGTCAACCTGCTGGAAAAGCATGGCATAAACGCCTGGCGCCTCACCGGTGACATAGAGTGGAACAACCGGATATTCCGCGAAGGAGATGTGGTGATACCGATGGCTCAGCCTTACCGTCCCTTCATCAAAGAGGTGCTTGAAACCCAGAAGTTCCCTGCGCGGCATTACACCCCTGACGGGGAACTTATCAGGCCTTATGATATCACCTCCTGGTCATTGCCGCTGCATCGGGGAGTAGAGGTTGTTGAAATCAATACACCCGTGCCTGATATGGAAAATCATCTTGAGCAGATCGTTTTTCCTTTTACGATGAAAAAGGACAGGGAAAGTGAAGCTACATGGGCATTGTTTTCTGCTGCCTCCAACGAAAGTTACAAAGCAGCTTTTATAGCCCTGGAACAGGGGGTGAAAGTAGAAAGAACCACTGAAGAATATTCTTTTGAAGGAAAGAATTATCCGGCGGGAAGTTTTCTGTTGCCTGTAAATAACCAGTTTGAGAATGTGTATAACGATTTGCTGGTAAGTCCGGTTTACCTGAACGAAAAGCCCGTTGTAGAAACCCAAAACCTTACAACTCCGCGTGTTGCTGTGGTGGAAACCTGGTTTCATGATATGGACGGAGGTTGGATCCGTTACATCTTTGACCAGTACCATATTTCTTACAAGGTGCTTAGGCCTCATGACTTACAAACGGCCAGCTTGCAGCGCGATTTTGATATGCTGATATTTACCGACAGGGCCAAATCTGTTTTCATGAACGGACGTTTTGAAGCGGATGGCAAACCTGTGCCTTCGCGATATCCGAAAGATTATTCCCGGGGTATGGAGAAGAAAGGTTTCGACAACCTGATGCAGTTTGTCAACAACGGAGGTAAGGTGATGGCATGGGGCCCGTCGGTTGAACTGTTTATGGGTTCCTTATCTATTGGGGAAGACGACAACAAAGAGGAGTTTCAGCTTCCGGTAAGCAATGCAGGGAAAGATCTTGCCACCAAAGGTTTGTACGTTCCGGGCTCGTTGCTCAGGGTACATCTGCGTGAGGGCCACCCGCTAACCTTGGGGATGCCCCGTGAACTGGGTGTTTTTCACCGGGGAGCACCGGTATTCAGAACCTCCATCCCTTATTTTGATATGGACCGCAGGGTGATTGCTTCTTTTGCAGAAGATGATATTTTGATAAGCGGGTATGCTGAAAAGGAAGAATTGCTGAAGAAGCAGGCGGCACTGGTATGGCTGAAAAAAGGAGAGGGGCAAATCATCCTTTCTTCCTTTAATCCCCAGTTCAGGGCTTCGACAGCAGCAACTTACAAGCTCCTGTTTAATGCCTTGCTGATGGAGTAATTCATAAGGGTTGAGAGAAATATGCTTTCAGAATTCCGGCCCTGGCGGCTCCCACCTGTGCGGTGAGATCTTCCAGGGTCGCTTCTTTGATGCCTTGCACCGACTTGAATTTTTTCAGCAGCACGGTGGCGGTTTTTTCGCCAATGCCTTTGATGTCGGAGAGCTCTGATTTAAGGCTTCCCTTTTGTCTTTTCTGCCGGTGATGCGTAATGCCGAAGCGATGTGCTTCATCGCGCAGGTGCTGGATGATTTTGAGGGTTTCCGATTTTTTGTCGATATAGATGGGAATGCTGTCTCCGGGGAAATAGATTTCCTCCAGGCGTTTGGCAATGCCAATGATGGGCAGCTTGTCGCGGATTTGCAGTTTTTCAAGTGCATTTACAGCCGAGCTGAGCTGTCCTTTCCCGCCGTCGACTACCACCAGCTGCGGCAGGGGTTGGTTTTCATCTATCAGCCTTTTATAGCGTCGGTATACCACTTCTTCCATGGAGGCAAAATCATCGGGGCCTGTCACGGTTTTGATGTTGTAATGTCGGTATTCCTTCTTAAAAGGGCGGGCATCCCTGAACACCACCATGGCCGCTACCGGGTAGCTTCCCTGGGTGTTGCTGTTGTCGAAACATTCAATGTGTTCGGGCAGATGGGGTAGCCCCAGGTCTTTCTGCATCTTTTCGAGGATGCGCAAGGTATGGCGGCGGGGATCCACCAGTTCTTTCTGCTTGAGTTTCTCCAGCCGGTAATATTTAGCATTGCGCTCGGAAAGTTCCAGCAGTTTTTTCTTGTCGCCACGCTGGGGTATGGTGTATTTCAGGTCGGGAAGGGTAGTAGTGGGTTTGATGGGAACAATGATCTCCGGGGCATTGCTTTCGAACCGCTCGCGGATGTTGGTGATGGCCATTTCCAGCAAGCTGGCGTCCTGTTCCTCCAGCCGCTTTTTTATTTCTACGGTGTGCGACTGCACGATGGCTCCGTTGACAACCTTCAGGAAGTTGACATAACCGCTTTCATCGTCCGTAAGAATAGAGAAAACATCCACGTTGTTGAGGGAAGGATTCACCACGGTCGATTTGGCCTGGTACTTCTCCAGCAGGTCATATTTTTCCTTTACCATTTGCGCTTTCTCAAAGGCAAATTCCGAAGCATATTGCTGCATCAGCAATTTGAGCTGTTGCATTACCGTGTTGAGGTTTCCTTTCAGTATTTCCGTTATCTGATCAATGGTTTGCTGATAATCCTCTTGGCTTTGTTTTCCTTCGCACGGACCCAGGCAGTTTCCCAGGTGGTATTCCAGGCAAACTTTAAATTTTCCTGCATTGATATTTTCGTCGGTGAGATTGAGCCTGCAGGTGCGGTACTGAAACAGCTGGCGAACCAGTTGCAGGAGGGTATGCATCATTCTACCCGAGGCGTAGGGGCCAAAGTAGCGGCTGCCATCTTTGATAACATTGCGGGTGGGAAAAATTCGGGGAAAGGGTTCGTTTTTGATGCAAATCCACGGAAAGGTCTTGTCGTCTTTAAGCAATACGTTGTAGCGGGGCTGGTATTTTTTGATGAGATTGTTTTCCAGCAACAGGGCATCAATTTCTGTTTCCACCACAATGTGGCGTATCTGATGGATGCGCTTTACCATCACCATCACTTTCCCGCTTTGTGTGTTGTCACGGTTAAAATAGGAAGCAACCCGTTTTTTCAGGTTGATGGCTTTTCCTATATAGATGATGTTTTCCTCCGCATCAAAAAACTGATAAACACCGGGCTTACCAGGAAGACTTTTCAGGATAAGCTGTAGTTTGTCAGTTTCTTTTATCAGCGACATAGTATTGGAGGGCGAAAAATAAGAAAGAGCTTAACGGGAAGAAAGCTCAAACGCTTCGGGTATGTATTCAATGACCAGGGTGCCGATTCTGCGGTCGAAACCCAGGATGGGCGAATACAGGGTCAGCACATTGTCATCGCCCGTTACAATGGTGGTTGCGTCCATAGCAAGCATTTCGGGTTCTATAAATTCAGTAGCCTGTTGACCTTCCTGTCTTTTGTTGGTAGAGCTAAGAATCTCTCCTTCAGCATTGACCACGAAAATATTACGGAAATTATCCTCCCGGACGATATCGGAAATCAGCATGTCCACCTGTTCTTTGTTTCCCCTGAGCATTTCTGAGCGAATACTCCATACCATAGGCCGGGTAAAGAGCCTTAGCATGTCGTGGTTGTTTTGCTCCACCCTTGTATAAGCTTCTTTTTCAACCCGCTTGTATTGCCTGTCGGCATGAAAGTTCATGTAAAAATAGCCCCCAACCATAATGATTACACTGATGGAAATGGTAGTAAAAACGGGGTACTTTTTAACAAAACGAAGCAATGCAGAACTTTCGCTACCTGCATTGCTTCGGTCTTTTGTGTTGCCAATGTCTTTATTACCGGACATGGCTGAATCTTCTTTGTTCATGGTACAAACAAGATTATGTTTATTGTTCTAACTCAGCAAAGTACTTATCTACTTTCTCTTTGATTTCAGGACTTACCTCGTAAGCCTGCATGATATTCTGATACTGGTCAACCTGTAATTCTTCCTCCGTAATAGCTTCCATCATTTGCTCCTGCATCTGCATCTGAAGCGTCTGCACTTCATTCATGGAGTTGTTGAAAGCAAGCATTTCTTCTTCTGTGGCATCTATATTTTCAGGACCCTGTTGTTGTCCCTGGGTAAGCATTTCGTTGAAACGATCTACGGTAATGTTATTCTTTTCAATGGCTGTCATCATTTGCATCTGTCCTTCTTCCTGGATAGTCATAACACTGGTAACAGCTTTTGCAAAACTTTTCAATTCTTTGTCTGAATAATCAGTCTTTACTTCCTGCTGGGGTTGCTGTGGTGGCATTTGTGCCATTAGTCCCAATCCGGCAAACAGGAAAAAGGAAAGAATAAAGGTTGTTTTAAAAGAAGCTTTTTTCGTAAACATAATTGTGTTTTTTAATTTAAAAATTTATTAAGACACAAATGTATGGTTAATAGGGGAGAGGGCCAAAATCCTTTTCTTAAAAAGAAAAAAAATGAGTAGGTTTGCCAATTAAAAAAATTTGGAAAATTGACAAAAACAACCAAGAATAAAGCCGTTGAAACCCCTTTGATGAAGCAATATTATTCTATCAAGGGGAAATATCCTGAAGCCTTGCTCTTGTTTCGGGTAGGCGACTTTTATGAAACCTTCGGCGAAGATGCGATAAAGACTTCTCAAATCCTGGGGATCGTCCTTACCCGCCGGGCCAATGGTGCTGCCTCCTATGTGGAGCTTGCCGGGTTCCCCCATCATGCACTTGACACCTATCTCCCCAAGTTGGTAAGGGCCGGGCAAAAAGTGGCCATCTGCGATCAACTGGAAGACCCCAAAATGACCAAGACCATTGTGAAAAGAGGAGTGACGGAGTTGGTTACTCCGGGGGTTTCTTTCAGCGATAAGGTGCTTGATCATAAGGAGAACAACTTCCTGGCAGGCATCCATATGCAGGGCAACAATTGTGGTATTGCCTTCCTGGATGTTTCCACAGGAGAATTTTACGTAGATCAGGGCAGCAAAGAATACGTAGACAAACTCATCCAGAGTTTCCGGCCCAGTGAAGTGGTGGTACAGAAAAACCGGCTGCGTGAGCTGCACGAAACATTTCCCGGAAAGTATTATACCTCAGGCCTTGAGGATTGGGTGTTTACCCGCGATTTTGCCGATGACAGGCTGCTCACCCATTTTGGAACCCTCTCTTACAAAGGGTTTGGCATAGAAGAAATTGAAAACGGAATCATTGCCGCAGGGGCTGCCATGCATTACCTGTCCGAAACCCGACACGATAAGATACAGCATATCAACAAGATTTCACGGATTGATGAGAGCCGCTATGTGTGGCTGGATAAATTTACCATCCGGAACCTTGAGCTGCTGGGCTCCATGAATGAGAATGCTACCAGCCTGATCCAGATTCTTGACCATACCCTTTCGCCCATGGGAAGCCGTATGCTCAAACGCTGGGTGATTCTGCCCCTGAAAGACAAGGCCATGATACAGGAACGACATTGTGTGGTGGAGTATCTTTTCAGTCATCCTGAAGTATCGGAGCAGATTGAAAAGCATGTACGCCACATTGGGGACCTGGAGCGTCTGATATCGCGTGTAGCAGTAGGCAAAATCAACCCGCGCGAAGTGTTACAGGTACAAAAAGCCCTGCAGGCCATTGAACCCATCCGGGAGATTTGCCTCTCTTCCTCCTGTGAGCCCATCAAAACCATCGGCGACCAGCTGAATCTCTGCACACAGATACGGGATCGGATTGCAAGGGAAATCATGCCCGAACCTGCATCCATTATTACCAAGGGAAATGTTATAGCACAGGGAATCAGCCAGGAACTCGATGATCTGAGGGCCATTTCCTCCTCCGGGAAAGATTATCTTGCGCAGATGCGACTCAGGGAAATTGAAAGAACCGGCATCCCAAGCATTAAGATTTCTTTCAACAATGTTTTTGGATATTATATTGAAGTTACCAATACGCACAAAAGCAAAGTTCCCGAAGACTGGATTCGCAAGCAAACGCTGGTAAATTCT
>JAABSE010000131.1 GCA_011390575.1 Sphingobacteriia bacterium | reverse complement strand
CAGTGTGAATATTGAAATTCCTTCGGATAAGCAACTGCAGCTGCTGGCCCCTGAAAAGAACTTTGGCAGTGTCCTTACCCCCATGAATCAAATCCAGCAAGGGATTGTGGCCAACACTGATGAACGGAAATCGCTGAAAAAAGCGCCCCGGTTTGTGCCTGCCGGCCAAAGTACGCAGCTGATTGTGGGGGCAAGCCCCGAGCAGGATGTGGATATCCTGAAGCTTGCCTCCTCATTGTATAACGAACAGCAGTTGAAAAGGGTGTATTATTCAGGTTTTATCCCCGTGAATGCTTCGGACCAGCGTTTGCCGGCACTTACACAGCCGCCCCTGGTGCGTGAGCACCGGTTGTATCAGGCCGACTGGCTGATGCGGTTTTATGAATTTCAGCATGATGAGATTCTTGACCAGCAAAACCCATCGCTGGATCTGGATATGGACCCTAAGCTGGCCTGGGCGCTGCGCAATCCCCACTTCTTCCCGGTTGACCTTAACAAGGCTCCATATGGACTGATTTTGCGGGTGCCCGGTATTGGTGTACGATCGGCCAAACTGATTGTGAGCAACCGGAAGTTTGGTTCGGTTTCCTTTACCCATCTGAAGCGAATGGGCGTGGCCCTGAACCGGGCCAAATACTTTGTGGTGTGCAGGGAGCTTCCGGGCAGGGGTTACAGCCTGAATGCTGCCCAGGTACGGCGAAAGCTGGTGAAATCTACCCAGGGAGCCGGGATTCAGTTGTCTTTGTTTGGGTAGGCACTGTTTTGAGTCGTGCAGGGGATAGGGTTCAGCAGGGTCAGTTCTGGGTGATTTTCAGTTCGATAAGGAAACTTACTCCCCCGTTTGTATTGCTTGCCAACAGGCTGCCATGCATATTTTTTTCAATGATGGTTTTGGAAATGAAGAGCCCCAGTCCGGTGCCTTGCCCCTCAGGCTTGGTAGAAAAATAGGGGTCAAAAATCTTTACGAGGTCTTCTGACGGGATAGGATTTCCATTGTTCTGTATTTCAATAACAGCTTTGTTGGCTGCAGTATAGCTTTTGATGTGGATGGTTTTAGGGCTGATATCCGATTCTGTCAGGGCATCTTTGGCATTGTTGAGAATGTTGATCAGGGTTTGCATGAGTTCATTGGGATATCCCGTAATAAACATTTCCCCCTTTTTGTGGAATGAGAGCCCGATATGGTGGGCCTTAAGCATGGGATTGGTAAAGGCCACGGATTGCTCCACAATATTGTTTACATCAAATACCCGTTTCTCCTTGTTGGGGTTGAAAAAATTCCGGAAATCATCAATGGTTTGCGACATTCCCTGCACCACCCTGTTGATTTCATTGTAGGAGTTTTGCAGGTATTCTTCATTTAATTCACCATGTTTAAAGGCTTCGAGCAAATCCATGATGATGAGGTTGATGGTATTGAGGGGTTGTCTCCACTGGTGGGCAATGTTTCCAATCATTTCTCCCATGGCTGCCTGGCGTGACTGGAGTATCAGCATCCGGTCTTTATCCCTGCTGGCTTCCACCTCCTCTTTGATTCTTTTTTCCAGCGACTTGTTGAGCTCCCTGAGCTGAGTGCTTTTTTCCCCGAGTTGCCGGTTAAGATTCAGAAGCCGTTCTTCGGTAATTTTTCTTTCGGTGATGTCGCGGGTGATCAGAATCACTGCATAGGGTTGTTTTTGGTTGTCATACAGCAGCGATGCATTGGTTTCCTGGTAAAAGGTCTTTCCATCTTTACGCAAAGATTTAAATTCCTGGTTGATAAATGAAGGGTTTTCTGCAATCAGGTTCTGGAGGGTTTCTGCTGCTTTTGGGATGTCTTCGGGTGAAAGAAATTCAAATACATTTTTACCGATAAGGTCGGATGGCTTTTCCATTCCCATCATGGAAGCAGTCTTTTGGGATGCGAAAGTAATGGTACCATCCAGTTGTGTTACCGCGATGGCATCGGGGGAGGTATTGATGATGGTGCGCAATCTTTCCTCTTTCTCAGCCAGTATATTTTGTTCTTTGATTTTGTGGGTTATATCCACATTGTATTCAATGATCTGTTTTACTTCGCCTGTTTCATCAAACACCGGGAAAGCGTTTACTTCAACGATTTTATCATTACCCTCTGAGTCTTTGTGTGAGTGGATTGCTGTTGCCGGCTTGTGGGTTTTTTTTACCTCCATCACGGGGCAGGGGTGTAGTTTGTCGTTGCAGGGCTGTTCAAAATGGTGCGATATCTCAAAACACTTTTTGGTGCGTAAGTCAAAATCATCAGGCAGGTTATGGTCTTCATAGAAAGCTTTGTTGGCCATGATGATTTTAAAGGTGTCGGCATCCACAACAATAAAGGGATGAGAAAAAGAATCGGTAACCAGATTGAGGAATTCGGATTGCTTCAGCAGTTTTTTGTTGATACGGGTAAGCAATCTTTCGCGGTGCAACAGCAATCGGTTCTGGGTGTCAATTTTCTCAATGTAATTGTAGGTGTTGAAGCGAAACAGGAGAATGACGGCAGCACCCATGGACAGGATGCTCAGATACAGCATGTTTCTTGCCATCCATGATTCGGGAAAGGGAATAATATCCATGCTCATGAGCATCAGGAGCGAAATAAAAAGCAACCATAGCAAGAAGAAAAACCATGTAAATTTGCTTTTGAAAACCCTCTTCAGAACCGTAAGGGGTACAACAATAATGCTCATACAGAATGGAGTAGTTTTAGATTTTGTCAACGAAAACAGAAACAGGGCATCCCATAAAAATAATCATCCCATTGGGTACTCTAAGGTATGATTAATTCTTCAAAGGTAAAACAATTTCAAACTGAACCCCCTGATTTATATTTTTGACCTTTAGTTCGCCTTTCATGTTTTTGCGGATGATGGTGCGGGCAAGATACAGTCCGATTCCTGTTCCTTTGTTTTTATCCCGGGTAGAGAAATAAGGCTCAAAAATCTTGTCCAGAATGTTTTCGGGAATTTGTCCTCCGTTGTTGCTGAAGTATATCCGGGTTTTGTTCTGATGGGTTGCTGATGTGATAGAAATAAAGGGGTCTTCGGTTTCGTTTTCCATCAGGGCCTCACGGGCATTGTTGACAATATTGATGACTACCTGTGAGAACTCATTGGGGAATCCATGGGCGTATATTTCTTCACCAATTTGGTTTTCCAGTCTGATGCCTGCTATTTCCACCGTGGCTCTGATGAATGAAAGAGCGGTTTCTACCTGCTTTTTTACCTCAAAAGTGGTTTTGGATTTCAGGGGTTTGAAGAAATTTCTGAAATCATCAATGGTTTGGGTCATATGCTGGATAACCTTTTGGGCACTGGCAACCGACTTGCTCATGTATTCTTCGCTCAACTCGTTGTAATGAAAGGCATCCTGAAGGTCGATGATGATAAGATTGAGGGTGTTGAGGGGTTGTTTCCACTGGTGGGCGATATGTCCCACCATTTCCCCCATGGCAGCCTGCCTTGCCTGCAACGACATCAGGTGGTCTTTCACCCGGTTCTTTTCTACTTCCTGGCCGACTCTTTTTTCCAGTTCCCGATTGAAACTTTCCAGCTGCAGTTTTTGTGCATTTAGTTCATCGTTAAGGGCATTGAGGTGGTTTTCCATCTTGATCCGGTCCGACAGGTCAATGCCGATGGCTCTGATGGTTTGCAACTTCCCGTTTTCCATTTCAAAATTGGCATAGGTAAAAAGATGAACTTCATTGCCCTGTGCATCGTAAAATTTTACCTGCATCCCCGGGTCACTTTTCTCCGGGTTGGCAATTCGTTTCTGCAGTGTTTCGGTAATCAGGATTTTGCTATGCTCATCGAGAAAATGAAACAGGTTGTGGGTTTGTTGATCCCGCAGTCCGAACAGTGTTTTCCCGTATTCATTGATATAAAGGATGTTGTAATCTCCGTCCAGCTCGCAAATTACCTGGGGCAAGAGAGAGGCGAATTGCCTGAAGCGTTTTTCGCTTTCCAGATGCTGCATTTCTGCCAGCTTTTTCTCCGTGATGTCAATTACCACTCCCGCAATTTTCAGGGGTTTTCCATCGGCAGAACGCTGGGTTACACTTCCCTGATCGTAAAACCATTTGTATTGCCCTTGTTTGGTTTTCAGGCGGTACTCAAGGCTGTACCTGGGTTTTTTCCCTTCCAGATGATCGCGCATGTGCTGCATGGTCTGTGCGTAATCATCAGGGTGAATCATCGAGGTGATTTCGTAAATGTTTTGTGTCATGCGGCCATCCTCATATCCCAGCATCTCGGCCTTTCTTTTATCGAAATAAACCTTTTGAGAAGGATAGTCCCACACCCACCAGGCAACGTTTCCTCCCAGCAGCGAAAGTTCCAGTCTTTCTTTTACCTGCTCCAGCTCTCTGGCTGCATGTTTCTCCGGGGTAATATCAATGAGGGTTAATCTTATAAGGGGTTGAGATTGAGTAGCGAAAGATTTGCTGATGTTGCAGGCAATCCGGATGTAAAACAAATCCCCGTTGATGAGGATGCTGCTTTCATGGGTTGTTTCGCCGGTTTGCCGGGTGAGGTTGGTGAAAAAAATGTAGAATTCATCCTGGTGATCGGGATGGATAAAACTGTCGAATCTTTGGTTTTTAAGCCGGGATCTTTCATTTTGCAACAAATGGGCTGCCGTAAGATTTACATCCTGAATGCGGGTTTGATCGTCTACCATAAGGTAAGCTACGGGTGCAAGGTCGAACAATTCAAAATATTTCTGCTGCGAGGCCATCATCTCCTGCTGTACCCGCTGCAACTCCTCATTCTGCATTTCAAGCTCAATCTGGTGAACCTTGAGGTCATGAATAAGCTCTTCGGTGGTTTTTTTCTTTAACTGCTCTTCGTTAAATTTGCTGCCAAGTAAGCTTTCCGCTTCTTTTCTGAGTTTGTGTTCCATGGGTATTCTGAATGTAATGATTTGAGCAGAAAGCGTTCTCCTAAAATAATCGGGGCCGGCAGTTCGTTATCAGTCTTTTATTGCAGAAAAAGCATTTCCTTTGCACTACGTGTTTTGTTACCTGTATTTGGCATGCAAACATAAGAAAAAATTGTTAAATACCGAGGCTCCTCTGTTTGCTGTATGCCGATCAGAGAAGATGTTTTTTTGAAAAAAATAGTATAAATAGTTATAAAAAGCTGTTCAATCTCATATATAATCAGAATATAAAAATGAAAAGAAATTTTAGTTTAACATATATGCCGATTTTATTATTGTTTTTTGTGCTTGTTTCAGTTACGCCGGCTCATTCCGGAAATGCACCCACGCTGGTGTTTGATGGGGTTGAACTTGTTTTCTCAGAGGGAAAAAACAGCCTGGACATGGGAAAGGTACAGCAGGGGGGTGTATGTATGGCGCGTATTACCGTTAAGAATGCCTCTGAGCGTGTATTGCGCATTGCCAGTGTAAGGGGGAGTTGTGCATTGTCTGTTCCTTCCTGGCCTCGAAAAGATATTCAGCCCGGAGAGGAAGGAGTAATACAGATTCGTTATGATTCTTCCCGGCCGGGGCCTTTTCATAGAAATGTAATCATTCACGCCAATACCCAAACTTCGAAAACCGTGCTGAAAGTACAGGGGGAAATTATTCCTGAATAACCTGCTCTGATTATACTCTTTCAGGCGGTTTCTTCCCTTCTGACAGCGTAATTTATCGTTAGGTAAATCTGAAAATATTTGCAATCTTTGCTGAACTTTTCAATCTATCAAAACTTATAAAAAAAAGCATAGTTATGCCAAAAATATCAGATAAAGGTCGCATGATGCCCGAGAGCCCTATCAGGAAGCTGGTGCCTTTTGCGGAAAAGGCCAAGAAGGCCGGACGTAAAGTGTTTCATTTGAATATCGGTCAGCCCGACATTCCCACTCCCCAATCCATGATTGATGCCATGCACAACCTGGATGTGAAAGTGATTGAGTACAGCCATTCGGCAGGGATTCATTCCTACCGTGAAAAGATGTGTGCCTATTACAAAAAGCACAACATTGATGTTACCCCCAACGATATTATTGTTACTGCCGGAGCTTCAGAAGCGATTTTGTTTGCCGTGCAAACCTGTCTGAATCCGGGTGATGAGATTATTATTCCCGAACCTTTTTATGCCAATTACAACGGTTTTGCCACCAGTGCCGGAGTTAAGGTAAAGCCCATTATTTCAAGCATTGAAAGTGGTTTTGCATTGCCTCCCATTTCTGAGTTTGAAAAAGCCATCGGACCCAACACCAAAGCCATTATGGTTTGCAATCCCAACAATCCTACCGGCTATCTTTATTCTGCTGAAGAGCTGGAGGTGTTGCGCAAGATTGTTATCAAGTATGACTTGTTTTTGTTTGCCGATGAGGTATACCGTGAGTTTTGCTATGATGGCACTGTGCACCATTCGGTAATGAATCTGGAAGGTATTGATGATAACGTGGTGCTGTTTGATTCTGTTTCCAAGCGCTACAGTGCCTGCGGTGTGCGCATAGGTGCCATGATATCGCGCAACAGGGAAGTAATGAGCACAGCCATGAAGTTTGCCCAGGCAAGACTGAGCCCCCCTTCGTTGGGTCAGATTGCTTCGGAAGCCGCCATGGAAACTCCGGAAAGCTATTTTACTGAGGTGATAGAAGAGTATCGCAAGCGCCGTGACATTGTTGTGGAAATGATGAATAACATTGAGGGAGTGGTTTGCCCCAATCCCAAAGGTGCATTTTATGTAACGGCCAAACTTCCCATTGATGATGCCGACCGTTTCTGCCAGTGGCTGCTGGAAGATTTCAGCCATGAAAACCAGACCGTGATGCTGGCGCCGGCTACCGGATTCTATTCTACTCCCGGAGCGGGTAAAAATGAAGTGCGTATCTCTTATGTGCTCAAAGTAGATGATCTTAAAAATGCCATGATCAGTCTTGAGCATGCATTGAAAGAGTATCCGGGAAGAATATTGTAATTGATGATGAGAGTTTGTGAGACCGGAGACGGAAGATGGCCGGATTGCAACCTAAGAGAATCCTTAAGTGACGGGGTGACTGCAGCTCACCCCGCCACTAATCACCCATCACTCTTCATTATTCACTCTTCACTTTATGGTCACAGGCTAAGCGGCATTTGCAATGCCGCTTTGAACATTGGATAATTTGTAATTATCCATCTTGGGAGAAGTAGCAGCGGGTTGTTTTAATTAAATCCTTAGTCAGGGCATGAACTGTAGTCATACCCTGAATTTTACTTTACAGCGGTTGTGGAATTGCAAATTCAACTCAGCGCAGGTTTTTTTTATTGTTCTGACCCTCCCTGCCTTTCAGGCATCCCTCCCTACAAGCAGGGAG
>JAABSE010000130.1 GCA_011390575.1 Sphingobacteriia bacterium | reverse complement strand
TTACTAAAAAGGGGGAAATCACATGATGATAAAACTAATACGTTTGCTAACATGGTATAGCCAACAATAGCTGGGCTTGGCGATAGTTTTGCGTTCGATGCTCCGCTTGGTCTTTTGTCATCCCGCACGTGTGGGAAAGCCCGCAAACCCGCTACTGTTGCTAGTATACCGGGAAGCAGAACTTCAGCAATATAATAGTTCTGCATGCTGTAATCAAGACTTCGGCGAGAGCTCAGTCGAACACTGGTGGAATTCTGTGCGAGCAGAACCCGGCATCGCGTACAGGAGGAGGTCTCAACCGAACGGAGTGAGCTCATGAACACCTTTGAAAACAAACAATAGTGAATAACCGAACGGAGTGAGCTCATGAGCACCTTTGAAAATAAACTATTGCGAATAAATTCCCCTTGCCTGCTCGACTAGCAGGACCGTTAGCAATAATGTTTAAGGCGCATGCACCAAACTGATTAAGGATTACGACCGAAATAAAAAGAAGAATTGTTCACCTGAAAGTTTATCAGAAATGAAAAGTAGATTATTGTTAGCATTTGTAATGTTTTTAGGTTTTTCGTCCTGTAAAACCTATGATAGATTGACTGATGATTTTTATGAAGATATAAATATAGGATACAGAGTGACAAGAATTAGATCAACAAAGGTTGGATATGTGATTTACGCCAAAAAAGGTGATTTAAGGTATCAAATTATTAGCAGTAAAACGACTGATAGGAATTACAGAGAATGCGAGAAAATAAAAACAAGGAATAAATATGATTTGATTTTAGAAGTAGTGCATCCATCCCCTGATATTGCAACCAGGTCTATTGTTATGAATTTTGGTCGTTTAAATTTGCCATTGAGAAAGAAGTATCATTATAAAATTTACAAGGCAAATAATTTGGATGGGCTTTGCATTATGAATGAAGTGAAACCAGTATCCCACGGACGAGAATTGCAGACAATTGACTGAGCGAGCGAAATAGCGAGACAGAAAATATACTGCAGACATACAGATAAAAAACCGAATTTGTGGACAATAAATAGAAAAATGAACCCCAGACATAAAACACTATAGCCAACATGCTATACCTGGTCCCGCACCTGCGGGACGGGTGCAGTGCAGGTTTCGGGGTTTCTGCTTCACGTTATCTTTCGTATCGGGGGATAGTTTAGCAGCCCGTAATCCGTCTCGCCGAATCTGGCGAGACAGGTAGTGTGCCGGGAAGCAGAACATCGGCAATCCAATAGTTCTGCATGCTGTAGTCAAGACTTCGGCGAGAGCTCAGTCGAACGCTGGTGGAACGCTGCGTGAGCAGAACCCGGTATCGCCTTACTGAAAACAACATTTACTACGATAGTATTAAAGATATTTTTTTGCTTTAAACTGGTACCTTTCAATTGCGAAAAATTGGTACTTTTTAATTTGCTATTTACAAACACCATGTTTAAAACTTTCTGTTTATTTTTTTAGTATAAAGACAAAACAATTCAGCACCCATTCTGATCTTTTTATGCCATGATATCTAATGCTTTAGAAGTATGTTAAATTACGTCATATTCATGCTGAAAGCCTTGTAAATATTAGAAAAAACGAGCATTTAATGGTTCTGAACTTGATCGTTACGTTTCTATCAGTATATTTGTTTAAGGAAAACTATATTTATTGTATTCAGGAGATGAAGACGATTCTTCTTCTCCACAATGTTTTAAATTATCTTTAAAAGGGAAAAGGATCTATCTACCACGGCTTATGATTTTGTTTTAAGTCACTTTTGATTTCGGGAATATTTGGATTGCATGCCGCTTCAAGTACTATGAATACTAATATACTTCAATATGAATGCTTACCAACCGAATATGGAGTCTGCTCCCTTTGCGTATGCTCAATTAAGAATTCATAACGATTCCTTTGCGCCCGGGCGCTCCTTGTATGAGTTCCTGTCTGTCAATAGTGCATTTGAAAAAATTACCGGATTGGAAGGTAAAGAAATTCTTGGCCGTCAGTATTTGGATTTGCCATTATCGTTCATCAGTAACCCATCAGCAAATGATTCTGGCCAGCCGGCGATTTCATTGACCAAAGAAAATCAAACCCTTAGATTTTTTTCCAAACAAACCCGTTGTCATTATATTGTTCAGTTGTGGCCTTCTGAAGATGAAGTTTGGAACTGTATTTTTCAAGACGCCAGCGATAAATTTTCGGATTTAAATGAAAGTGATGTTTACCTTAAAAGTTTTGAATACGATGCTGTTATAGAGGAGTTGAATGAAACCAACGAAACACTCAATGCATCCCTGATTCAAATAAATGCCCAGAGAGAAGAACAGCACATTATACTGGATTCTATTTCTGATATGGTTATATACCTGGATGTCAACTTTAGGGTTGTTTGGGCCAATAAAAGGGTATATGAAACAATTGGTAAGCCGTTGAAAGATATTATCGGGCATCCTTGTTATCAGGTATGTTCCGATAGAGATTCAATATGTAATAATTGTCCGGTGGATAAGGCCGTTAAATCGGGCTCTCCTCAGTCGTCAATAATAGAGAGAGCCGATGGGCGTATATTGGATGTGCTGGCAACACCTGTTTTTGATGCAGAAGGACGCTTGACCGGTATTGTTGATGCCGTTAAAGATATAACGGAATCGAGGAAGGCTGAAATTGCACTGAAGAAAAGTGAAGAGAAGTACCGCAATCTTACCGAAAGGATTGAAATAGTATTGTGGGAGTACGATATAACAGAAGATAATTGGGTGTATGTATCACCCAAAGTAACCAAACTGCTGGGATATGATCCTGAGGAATGGACCAATTATAACTTCTGGTACCGGAATATTCATCCCGATGATCGCGAATGGGCCTCGGTATACTGTTCCGAATGTACAAAAAAAGGAATCAATCATGTGTTTGAATACCGCTTTAAGTGCAAAGACGGCAGGTATGTCTGGCTCAGCGATGATGTATCTGTTGAATTGATTGAGGGAAAAGCCGTTAAGATGTGGGGGTCGATCAAGGATATCTCCGCTCAGAAGAAGATTGAGAAGGCCTTACGGGACAGTGAAGAAAAGTTGTTTACCACCTTGCATTCCATTGGTGATGGAGTTATTGCCACCAACAACTTTGGTAGGGTGGAGGCAATGAATCCGGTTGCGGAAAGCTTGTGTGGCTGGAAACTTTCAGAAATAAAAGGGAAACCCCTGCATGAGATATTCAAAATAGTCAATGCCACTACCCGACAGCCCGTGGTGAATCCTGTAAAGAAAGTCCTTGAAAGCGGACAGATTATGGGACTTGAAAATCATACCATTTTAATTGCAAAAGACGGAACAGAAAGACAGATAGCCGATAGTGCTGCGCCCATAAAAAATAAGAAGGGTGATATAGATGGTGTGGTGCTGGTTTTTTCTGATGTTACTGAGAATTATGCCATACAGAAGAAAATTGAAGAAAGTGAAGAGAAATTCAGGCTGTTGATAACCCAGATGGATCAGGGACTGGCTCTTCATGAAGCAGTATATGACAACATAGGAGAAATGGTAGATTATCGGTTCGTGGAGCTCAATGAGAGCTTTGAGAAGCTTACCGGGTTAAAAAGGAATGATATACTGGGTAAAACTGTGTTGGAAGTATTGCCCGAAACAGAATCATATTGGATAAAAAAGTACAGTAAGGTAGTAAAAACTGGGACTCCTGTCCGGTACGAAAATTACAGCAAGGTGCTGGATAAATACTTTGAAGTCATTGCTTACCGCAATCGGGAGAATCAGTTTGCCACAGTAATAAGCGATATAACCAGGCGAAAGCTGTTTGAAGAAAAGATTAAAACGAGCGATAAGATTTTTCAGCATTCTATCGATATGCTCTGTGTGGCAGGGTTTGATGGCTATTTTAAAGTGCTGAACCCATCCTGGGAAAGAGTATTGGGTTGGAGTGAACAGGAAATGCTTTCAAAACCCTGGATAGAGTTTGTTCATCCCGATGATCGTTCTCAAACCTTTGAAATTAAAAAGTCTATTGATAAGGGCATAGAAGTTTACCAGTTTGAGAACAGATATATTTGTAAAGATAATTCCATCAAATGGTTGTCGTGGAATACATTTCCCTATGAGGAAGAAAATATTATGTTTGGTGTTGCACGTGATATTACCATTCAAAAACAAGCAGAGACTCAATTAAAAATCAATGAAGAGAAATACCGCCTGTTGTTTGACAAAGCACCGGTGGGTATTCTTCATTTCGACCAAAAAGGTATCATTACCCTTTGTAATACGCAGTTTGCTGATATAATTGGTGTTTCCAGTAATCAGCTTATAGGATTGGATATGATGCAACTTTCTGATCAACGCATTGTCAATTTATTCAGAGACGCGCTTCAAGGAAAGATGGCAACTTTTATGGGTGAATATACATCAGATACCGCTGGCAAAACTACACCTTTACGTATTGTTGCCAAACCTGTTGTGTCTCCTGATGGTTCCTTTGACGGAGGTATAGCTCTGGTTGAAGATAAGACCGGAGAAATGGAGAAAATCGAACTGGAAAAGAAAGTGGCAGTTGCAGAAGAATCGGTTAAATTCAAGCAACAGTTCCTTGCCAATATGAGTCACGAAATCCGCACACCTCTAACCGGGATTTTAGGACTGGTTGAAATCCTGGAACAAACACAGCTGAGCAAAACCCAACTTGACTATCTGGTAACCCTCAAGCATTCGGGAGAAAACCTCAAGGAAATAATCAACCTGATTCTGGATTTTTCGAAAATTGAAGCCGGGAAAGTACATTTAAGAAAAAACAACTTTGAGTTCAGGAAATTATTCCCCGTGGTTAAGAGTCTCTTTCAAAGCATCTGCAACAAACCTATCTTGTTCGAAACCCACATCGATTCAGCTATCCCAAAAAACATTACTGCTGACGAGAGCAGGATCCTGCAGATATTGAATAACCTGATTTCCAATGCGGTTAAATTTACCGACAAGGGAAAAATAAGTATTGGTGCTCAACTTTTAGAGAATAAACAAAAACACCTTAAAATTAAAATTTCTATCACCGATACCGGTATGGGTATTCCAGAAGAGAAGCAGCGTTTTCTTTTTTCTCCTTTTACTCAGGTTGATCAGTCAAATTCGAGAACCTTTGAGGGGACAGGATTGGGTTTATCCATCTGCAAGGAATTGGCAAAATTACATGGTGGAGAGATAGGGTTGGAAAGCGAACCTGGTAAGGGCAGTACCTTCTGGTTTACATTTAAGGCTAATAAAGCTCCCCGAAAAATAGTTTCAAGACCTGCAACTACTAATTCAAAAAGGAGTGCTGTACAGGTGAAAAAAATTCTGCTTGCCGAAGACAAGATTGTAAACCAAAAAGTCTTCAGAATTATGCTTGCATCGCTGGGACACGAAGTTACTATAGTTAATAACGGTAAAAAACTCCTGGAGGCTTTTAAACCGGGGCTGTACGATATCATTTTTATGGATATTCAGATGCCTGAGATGGATGGACTTACGGCAACGCAATTGCTTAAACAAAAGTACACCGAATTTATCCCCATTGTAGGACTCAGTGCCAACGCCCTTGAAGGAGACAAAAAGCGTTTTATTGAATTGGGCATGGATGACTACCTGATGAAACCTGTTAAACGAGAAGACTTTTCGCGTATAATGGACAAGTATTTTGCATAATTGTCTGTCCAAAAAAAAGCCAATCATTTGCATGACAAGTGATTGGCTTTGTTTGTGTCGGGGTGGCGGGACTCGAACCCACGACCTCGTCGTCCCGAACGACGCGCGCTACCGGGCTGCGCTACACCCCGTTTTGTTTTTCTTGTTTAATCCTTGCCTGCCGATCGCTCATCAAAATTATGACTCCCAAAGGTTTTTTACTTTTCCAGGCGAAAATTATCGTAATATTGTAAGATGGTGTTGAACCTTTCGTAAATCACCTTGTTTAATGATTGTATTTTAAAAGTTAAACAAAATGATTTGTCAGGTTCGCTGCAAATTTAATCAAATTGAACTACAGATTGGGAAACTAAAATAATTCTTGCTTAAATTTTTTCATTTGCCCGTTTCAATGCCCAAAACCCGGAAAGAACGTAACTATTATTTATTATTGCCATGATATACATTACCCGCAGAGAAACTTTTAATGCCGCCCACAGATTATTCAAAGCTGAATGGAATGATGAGCAGAATCTGAAGGTGTTTGGAAAATGTTCCAATCCCAACTGGCACGGGCACAATTATGTTCTCTATGTTACCCTCAAAGGGGAGGTGGATCCTGAAACCGGCTTTTTGATTAATCTCAAGGATTTGAGTGCTATCATCAAATCACGGGTTACGGAAAAGTTGGATCATAAAAACATGAATCTTGAAGTGGATTTTATGAAAGGAATTATTCCCAGCACGGAGAATCTTGCTATAGGAATCTGGAAACAGCTGGAAAAACCGGTAAGCGAACTGGGCGCGCAATTACATTGCGTGAAAATATCGGAAACAGAGAATAACTTTGCAGAATATTACGGATAATGGTTCTCCGTCAGGCGGGTAAAAGAAGTCCCGGCTAACAGAGCAACCCTGAAAATATCAACAAAAATTGACGTATTACTTACTATTAAATTTTACGCTATGACAGCAGAAATCAACCGTCAGATGGCCATTGAGAATACCATGGATGGCTATGAAAAAATAGACCAGTATAACCCCCGTACCATTAAAGCTCTTTCAGAAAACTATTACAATGTGATAAAACTCATCGGTGAGGATCCTACACGTGAAGGATTGGAAAAAACTCCTGAACGCGTAGCCAAGGCGATGCAGTTTCTTACCCATGGTTATGATCTGGATCCGGCTGAGATTTTACGCTCGGCCATGTTTAAAGAAGATTATCGGCAAATGGTAGTGGTTAAAGACATTGAAATATACTCTATGTGTGAGCATCACATGCTTCCTTTTATAGGCAAGGCGCATGTGGCCTACATTCCCAATGGTCATATTGTTGGGCTGAGTAAAATACCCCGTGTGGTGGATGCCTTTGCCCGCCGTTTGCAGGTGCAGGAAAGACTTACCATGCAAATCAAGGATTGTATCCAGGACACCCTGAAACCCCTGGGGGTTGCAGTAGTTATTGAGGCACACCACATGTGCATGATGATGCGCGGTATTCAGAAGCAAAACTCGGTCACTACCACTTCTGACTTTACAGGTGCATTTCTTACAGAAAAAACAAGAGCCGAATTTATTCATTTGCTCGGTTCTAATCTTCATTAGTTTGGTTTAGTTTAGATTGTAAATTGGTGTAGTTCCCGAAAAAGCTCTGTTTTGGCAGGGCTTTTTTTTATGGGTGGTTGCAGGTAAAGCCTTTTA
>JAABSE010000012.1 GCA_011390575.1 Sphingobacteriia bacterium | reverse complement strand
GGTAGTTCGCAAAGTGTTCTTGTCGTGAATCACGCAAATTTCATTGTCAGCCGTAAGATGCACATCCACTTCAACAGCTTTAGCCCCCCTTTGCCAGGCCAGCTTTACTGCCGCAAGTGTGTTTTCCGGTGCATCGTGTGATTCGCCCCTGTGTGCAATGAACAGTTTTTCAGGTTGTTTCATAAAGTATATTCCAGGACCATTATCCATAAAATTGATGTCCGTTAAATTATATATCAGATAGTCTGCAAAGTGAGTCTTTTCATATCTGAAGGTAAAGAGCCATGCAAAAATAAGAATATGAAACATCCATGATTAAGCTTTAAACACACACGATGATGGCTAATTGGAAAACCTATCGTTAATCAGTGTAGTTAGAGTATTTTTGGATGTTCCATCTAGCAACTTTAATCAAATTATAAACAGATGAAAAACAGACGCTCAATGCAGGGGCAAGTTACAAAGTTTTTGGAGATTGTTGTGAAGACAGAGATCAAGTTACATTTATTTTATTATGCTGAATAATAGCTTGTGAAATGCTTGTTTCTGCACCTGTAGAGGGTACAAAAAAAAGGATCCAGCAATTTCGTTGCTGAATCCGTTTTTGCTGGGGTGAATGTTCTTTTTTAATTGAGATAAATCGGTCCGTCGGGGCCCATGGGGATTCCCAGCCACAACCAGATCATCAAAACCGCAATCCACACGATGGCAAGAAATATTGTATAGGGCAACATGGTAGAAATAATGGTTCCGATACCATAGCGCTTGTCATACTTTTCAGCAAAAGTAACAATGAGGGCAAAGTAACTCATCATGGGAGTAACCAGGTTGGTCAGCGAGTCGCCAATACGGAAGGCTGCTTGTGTAATGCCCGGGTGATAGGCCGGTTCAAGCAGCATAAGCATGGGAATAAATACAGGGGCAATAATGGCCCATTTGGCCGACGCACTACCCATAAACATGTTGATAAAAGCCGCAAGCAACACGAAGGCTGCAATGAGCAACGGACCGGTAAAACCTACTTCGGTAAGACCCGATGCTCCTTTGATGGCAATGATAAGCCCCAGGTTGGAATAGTTAAAGAAATATACAAACTGGGCAGCAAAAAATACCAGTACAATATATCCTCCCATGCCACTCATCGATTTGATGATATGCCGCATCATGTCTTTGTCATTTTTCACTGTACCCACAATAATTCCATATGCCAGCGCAGGTAACAGGAATAACAGCAAAATACCGATAATGATACCCGAAAAGAAAGGAGAATGCAGAATGGAGCCTGATTCGGGGTCACGGAGTAAGCCGTTTTCAGGGATTACGGTAAAGGCCATGGCTACAACAAACAAAAGCAAAACGATACCTGCCCAGCGCAAGCCCTTCTTCTCATCCGGAGTAAGCTGTACAATTTTAAACCTTTCGGCAGTACCTTCATATTTTCCGAGCCTGGGTTCTACTATTTTTTCTGTAACCCAGGTTCCTACTATGAGCACCACAAAACTGGAAGCAATCATAAAGTAGTAGTTGACAGCGGGATTCACCACCATTTCAGGGTCGATGATTTGTGCTGCAGAGGTAGAGATTCCTGCAAGGATAGGGTCGATGGAGCCAATGAAAAAGTTGGCGCCAAATCCACCGCTCACTCCGCAAAATGCTGCTGCAAGCCCTGCCATAGGGTGTCTGCCCAGGGCATGAAAAATCATAGCGCCCAGGGGAATAAGAATTACATAACCTGCTTCAACAGCCAATCCCGATACAATGCCGGCAAGCACAACAGCGGCGGTAATAAATTTACTGGGAGCACTCAATACCAGTGCCCGAATCATAACGGCAAAAAGCCCGGTTCCTTCAGCGAGGCCGATACCAATCATTACAACAAGTACATAGCCAAGGGGTGGGAATCTCAGGAAATTACCCAGAAGGTTGGTGTACATCCAGCGGATACCCTCCCCACTGAGCAGGTTGTTTACCGTTACCAGCTCACTGGTGGCAGGGTTTACCGCAGAAGTTCCCAATAAATGCATTAACCAGGATAATAAAACCACGACTACTGCAAGCCCTCCAAATATGGTGGCAGGGTGGGGGAGCTTGTTTCCCACAATCTCAATAACATCAAGGGATCTTGCGAAAAGACTTTTCTTTTTCGGGGCGGAGGTATTAGAAGGTTCTCCCATTTCTTTTTTTGATTTTTGGGGTGAAAAATTACGTTGTTTACTGCGATACTTGGTTTGCTTGCAAAAAGCAGCGACAAAGATAGGATTTTTGAATAAACTCTGATAGAGTAGCAAAAAAATCAGTTTGCTAATGGCATGATAATGCGCCTGTTTTGCGATGGTTTGGCTTAATTTATGAGTAGTTTCAAAAAAGTATTCGTAACTTTGCACTGCTTTTTTTATCAAATGTTTAAACAATGGAAATCAAAAGAAACTTCGACTTGCTGGACCGATTTGCCAGCATGCCCAATACAGTAGGAAGAATTAAGCTTGCGGCCAAGGAAAATGGAGCCTGGAGAGAGTATGATGCACCTGAATATAGCAAGATTGTGCTCAATGTGAGTATGGGATTGCTTGCTTTGGGTTACAAGCCCGGGAATAAAATTGCCACCATTACCAACAACCGGCCCGAATGGAATTTTATTGAAATGGGCGCCGCCCAGGCAGGAATGGTGCACGTGCCGATTCATCCCACACTCTCGGATGAAGACCTGTTATATATCATCAATCACTCGGAAGCAAGCACTCTAATCGTTTCAGATGCAGGTTTGTATAAAAAAATGTCGAAGCTGCAAGATCAGATGGAGAACCTTCAACAGATTTATACTTTCAATAAGGTTGAAAATGCTCCCCACTGGACTGAAATTACCGATGCAGGAGAGGCTAATGCTCCCGGATTTTATGATGAAGTGCAGGATATACGTGAAAAAATTACTGAAGATGACCTTCTCACTATCATTTATACCTCCGGAACCACGGGTTTACCCAAAGGGGTGATGCTTTCTCATAAAAACCTGATGAGCAATGCCGTTTCTACTGCCAATATTCAACACATGGATTACAGGCATAAGGCCCTAAGTTTTCTGCCCTTATCACATGTATTTGAGCACATGGTAAACTACCAGTATCAATATCTGGGTGTGAGTATTTATTATGCAGAAAGCATTACTACTATAGCACGTGATATTAAAGACCTTCAGGTAGATGGTTTTATTGCCGTACCCAGATTGCTGGAGTCGATTTATGAAAAAATTGTCAGCAAGGCCCGCAGTCTTAGCCCGGCAAAACGTTCCATATTTTTCTGGGCTCTCAAAGTTGCTCAGAAATTTGAACCCTTTGCAAAGCAATCATTGTCCTATCGGATAAAACATAAAATTGCCGATAAACTGGTGTTCTCCAAATGGCGCGACGCTTTGAGTCATAACCTTACCTTTATTGGTTGCGGAGGCTCAGCTTTGCAGCCTCGCCTTGCGCGCCTTTTCTGGGCTGCAGGCTTGCCCGTTTTTGAAGGATATGGCCTTACCGAAACCAGCCCTGTACTGGCAGTGAATTATTCCAAACCTGGTAAAGTAAGGATAGGCTCCGTAGGACCTGTGCTGGAAAACGTTGAGCTGAAAATTGCCTCTGATGGCGAAATTCTTATCAAAAGTCCCGGACTGATGATAGGATATTACAAAGATGAGCAGGCAACCTTCGATGTAATCGACAGTGAAGGTTGGTTTCATACGGGTGATATTGGCGTATTGGAAGATGGGATGTACCTGAAAATTACGGATCGCAAGAAAGAAATTTTCAAAATGTCCAACGGCAAATATCTTGCCCCGCAGCAAATTGAAAATAAACTCAAGGAAAGTTTTTATATTCAACAAACGATGGTGGTTGGTGAGAATCAGAAATATGCCGCCGCTATTATTATTCCCAACTTTCAGGAGCTTGCCCAATGGTGCAGAAAGAAAAAAATCCAGTTCCAGGACAATGCGGAATTGATTCAGATGCCCCAGGTATTGAAACACTTTCAGGATGAAATAAAGCAGTTCAACAAGAAACTTAGTCAAACCGACCAGGTGCAGAAGATTATCCTGGTTGCGGATGAATGGAGCCCTATCACCGGGGAGCTTTCTTCATCGCTGAAGCTGAAAAGAAAATATATTATTCAGAAATACAGAGATCTTGTGGATGCGGTTTATCAGCCCAAGGTTCAGCCGGTGAGAGTGAAAAGCCGAAGTGTAAAATGATTTTTACAAATTAAAAAATTAAAGCCGGTCTGTAAACCGGCTTTTTTGATCCCTAACCGGAAAAACTTTTCAACAATATTGCTTTTATACCAGCCAAAAGAGGCTATATGTTGGATATTTGTTTTAAATTACCATTCACAATGCGGTTTGTTTAATTGTCATATTATAAGTGTGTTACTGATGTGATAGAGGTTGTTTGAACTGTTCCTGATGGTTTGAGAGCAAAATACACCATTATTGTTCATGAAAAACAGATCCATTGTGTTAACGAATAGCCGTTTTTTAGCGTTTCCATGCATAATAAAACAGGTGTAATATGAATCCAATCAAAGAGCAGCTGCAACAGCGAAACGGAAAGGTTGTTAGCGTATCTACCATTCTGGGAAATGTGCTGATTTGGCCCTTTGTTTTTCTCAACTTATATTTTGATAAAATAGCCCTGTTCTCTCTTGCCCTGGGTTTTTTGCTGGCTGTCAACCTGGTATATCTTCTGTATAGAAAAACCAAAAGCTTCCATGTTTGGTCTACTTCTGTTATTGTGATTCTGGGGTTGGCCCTGGCATTGGTTTTTGCTGATGGAGGACTCCAGGAAACAGGTCACTTATGGGTATTTGTTTTTCCTTTACTGGCTTTTGAACTGAAGGGGCCGGGAAAGGGAGCCAAATACATCGTGTCTTTTTATCTTTTTCTTGGAGTAATCTACCTGATTGGGCGTTATTTCGGGTTCACTCCAGCCTATCAGACACCTCTTTTTATGTTTGTTTTTTTTGTAGTTCTGCTGGCATTAACAGCATTTTTGTATAGCTATCAACGATTGAAAAACAAAAACGAGATTAATTTAAGGCAAAGCAAAGAAAAGTATGAAGCCTTATTTAATGATCTGTCACTTGGGGTGATAATGTTGGACAGGAATTTTCAGATTGTTGAGGCAAACAACACCATGAAAGATTGGTTTCCGGATTTGAAGAATAGCAGCAGCGGATTGTGTTATGATTTGTTTCACCCGGACGGCCAGGGGAAAGTGTGTAGTGGGTGCCCGGTTGAAAATTGTTTTAAAAGTGGAGTTACTTCCGTTTTAGAGCAAAAGAAAAATACTTCTGAAGGAGTAAAATTTTACCGCCTGACAGCTAACCCCATGAAGGATGCTCAGGGCGGTGTTTATGCCGTAATCGAAACCCTGGAGGATATTACCGAACAAAAGAATATTCAGATTGAATTAAGTAAAAGGGAAGAAACCTTCAGGTCTCTTGTGTCTTCTTTGTCGGATATCGTTTATACCCTGGATAAGGATCAAAAACTCACAGGAGTATACGGAAACTGGGCGACCACAATGGGTTTAACACCTGAGTTCTTTCTGGGCAAAACCACTGAAGAAATATTTGGTACTGAAGCGGCTTCGCTTCATCAGAAAGCCAATAAAAGAGCCCTTGAAGGGGAGGTTGTAGTTTACGAATGGTCTGTTGAAAAAGACGGTTCAGTGTTGTATTACCAGACCTCTGTATCTCCACTCAGGGATCATGAAGGGAATATTACAGGACTTGTAGGGGTGGGACGCGATATCAGTGTTTTGAAAAGCTATGAGAATGCATTGAAAGAAAGTGAACAGAGATTCCGAACCCTCACCGGAAACTCATCTGCCGGGATTTATCTCTATCAGGACAGCAGGTTTCTGATGGTAAATCCTGCGATAGTTCAGATTACCGGCTATTCGGAAGAAGAACTGATGGAGATGAACCAACTGGAGGTAGTACATCCTGAGCAAAGAGAAGAAGTGTTGGGAATAGCCCGGAAAAGGCTAAATGGCGATAATTCCCAGCCTGATAGATACGAGATGAGACTTAATACCAGGTCCGGCAAAACATGCTGGGTAGATCATTCGGTAGCGCTTATCCGGTATAATAACAAACCTGCAACCATAGGAACAATATATGACATTTCTGAAATTAGAGCGGCACGTGAGAAAATTGCCTTTCAGCATGATTTCTTCAAAATGGTCGCAGCCATTTCCGGCAGCTTCATCAATGTGAATGATGATACGCTCGACGAAAAGATAAACAGCATGCTAAAAGATTGTGGCCGGTTCTTGGGCGTAGACCGTACTTTCCTGTTTCAGTTCAGCAAAGACCTGCAGTATATGAGCAATACCCATGAATGGTGTGCTGACGGTATTGCCCCTTCCATCCAGGATTTGCAGGATTACCCGTTAGCCGAAACACCCTGGATACAACAGATACTGCTCAACAGGGAGATGTTGTTCGTGCCCGATGTGGATGCCTTGCCTGATGAATACCAGCAGGATAGAGAAGAACTGCAACGCCAGCAAATACAGTCGGTACTTTGTTTGCCTGTAATAAAAAACAATGATGTAATAGGTTATTTTGGTTTTGATGCGGTAAAGCAAAAACGACTCCTGGATGAGCAGCAGGTGAACCTGATGAAAGTTCTTGCCAATACGCTGGGAGAAGCATTGGTCAAAGTCAAAACCGAAAAAGATATGCAGCTGATGAACGAAAGATATGATCAGCTTTCATCCCAAACCCGTTCCATGACTTTTGAAATTGATAGTAATGGATTGTACACCGCAATCAGTCCTGTTGTAAAAGATCTTCTGGGTTATGAGCCGGAGGAGGTGATAGGTAAAATGCATTTTATTGACTTCTTTCCTCCCGCGCAAAGAGAAGCTTTTGCGCAGGAGATATTTGAACAGCTCAAAACACGCGAACCTGTAACCAATTATGTTAATCAGCTAATAACGAAAGACGGAGAAACCGTCTGGGTCTCTACCAACTCACTACCATTGTTTAATGATAAAAATGAACTTACCGGATATTGGGGGATTGACAGGGATATTACCGAACAAACAATGCTTTCGGAGGCCATAAAATATCAGTCCTCCCTCCAGGAATTGGTTTCAGAAATATCCCGATTGTTTGTTTCGGCCGACAGCCATAATATGGATAAGCTGGTTGGTGAGGCTTTGGAAAAGGCAGGTGAGTTTTTCAGGGTAAGTCGTACTTTTGTTTACAGGTTTAAACCTGATGGTAAAAACTACAAACTAGCTTTTGAATGGTGTGCCCCCGGAGTGGACCCCACTCCTGAGGAGATACGAAAGGAGACCTCTTTTAGAGATTTTCCGTGGTGGTTTAGTCAGATATCACAAAACAAAACGGTTCTTATTGCGGATACAGATCAAATGCCTGCAGAAGCAACAAAGGAAAAACAGGCTTTGCGTTCTATGAATGTAAAATCGCTGGTAAGTTTTCCGGTAGCCGATAAGGAAGTAATTACCGGGTTTTTAAGCTTTGATACGTACTATCATAAAGCCAACTGGACAAATGAGCAGCTGGCAGCCATGCAACTTATTGCCAAGATTCTTTCTGATGCCCTGGAAAGAAACAAGGCAGAGCAGGCGCTGATTCATTCAGAAAAAATCAACAGGGAGACGGCTTTACGCTATCAGACCTATATTGACGCTTCCAATACGGGTGGTTGGGAATATACCCGATCAAAGGGATATTTGTGGTGCAGCCCCCAGTACTTCAAAATGCTGGGCCGCGATATCAGCGATTTTGACTTTTCAGGTAAACCCAATGCCGAAATCATCTGGAAAGAATTGATCCACCCCGATGATTTGTTGCAGGGCAAAGGGATGCTGCATTTCTATCTTGAAAATCCCCAGGGAACCTATCAGCAAACCTTCCGTATGCTGCACAAGGATGGACAATACCGATGGATATTATCGCGGGGAAGAATCCTTACTGATGAAAAAGGGAACAATACAGATGTATTCATCGGTACACACATTGATATAACGCACCAGAAAAACAATGAAGAAGCCATTCTGGCCAAGAATAAAGAGCTGGAGTCATACCTTTATGTCGCATCCCATGATTTAAGAGCTCCGTTGGTTAATATCCAGGGATTCAGCAACAGAATACAAAAACAAATCGGACAGCTGGACAGTCTGATATTGCAGGAAAACAACCTGGATAACAGGGGTGAAAAAATTGATACACTGTTAAAAAACGGTTTACCCCAGTCCTTGTCGTTTATCTTGTCAAACGTGCAAAAGATGGATTCACTAATCAACGGACTGCTTGCCATTTCCCGCACAGGCAGGGTGAAAATGAATATTTCAGAAGTAAATGTTCACACACTTTTTCAAAAGTTAGTTGAAAGTTTTAACTACCAGATTGAAGTAGTCAGGGCGCAGGTCTCGGTTGGGGAACTCCTGCCTTGTTATGGTGATTATCAGTTGCTGCAGCAGTTGTTTTCAAACCTTTTCGATAATGCATTGAAATATCATAACCCCGAAAAACGTTTGCACATAGGAGTTCAGAGTGAGAAGAAAGGTTCTGATGTTATTTACAGGATAGAAGATACAGGTATAGGTATCAGCCAGCGGGATATCAACAAGATATGGGATGTATTTTACCAGGTTGACCCAACGGCAAAGCAAAGAGGTGATGGTATTGGCCTCAATCTGGTGCAGAAAATTGTGGAAAAGCATAAAGGTGCAATACGGGTTGAATCTACCGAAGGAGAAGGCAGTACTTTTATCGTGCAATTGCCGGCACGATTATTTATTCCCTGATTGTTTTTATTCAGGATGCAGGCAATGAAGATTGTTTTTTTATTTAGCATGGTGGGATAAGACCCGGTAACCTGCAACGCAAAATTGTCGTTTAAGATGGTAAAGGAACCTTTTTTTAATTTATTGAATATGGACACAACGAAACAGGTCAAAATCCTTATTGCTGAGGATGACGACGGCCATGCTGAGCTGATCAGAGAGGCTCTTGAAGAGTCAGGCGTGAGTTGCCCGATTGTAAGATTCAGCAACGGAGAGGAGGTCTGGAGTTTTCTTTCTGAGAAGGGGATAAAAGAGCTGGAAAATGACGAAATGGCTTATTTGTTATTGCTGGATATTAATATGCCACGCATGACTGGAACAGAGGTGTTGCGCAAAATTAAGCAGCACGAACAACTTAAAAATATTCCTGTAATCATGCTTACCACTACTGACGACCCGCGGGAAGTAGAACAATGTTACGAGTTAGGGTGCAATGTGTATATTACCAAGCCCGTTGATTTTGCCAAGTTTACTGATACACTCCAAAGGCTGGGGCTTTTTATGCAAATTGTCAAGTTATAAAAATACTCTTGTGTATGTTAATTCTTATCGTGGAGGATGACCAGGGTATCGCTTTTTTAATCAGCGAAGCACTGGAAGCTGAAGGGCGCACTATTGAAGTGGTGCATTCGGGCAATGATGCCATTGACTTTTTTGCCCGTAGCAATCCTGATCTTGTAATTCTGGATTATTCTCTCTCTGATATGAATGCCGGGGAATTGATAGATGCTTTGCAAAACAAAGGGATCGCTGTTCCGCCCTTTATTGTATCTACAGGACAGGGGGATGAATTGATTGCGGTGGAAATGATGAAATTGGGTGCGCTGGACTACCTGGTGAAAGATACTTCCCTCATGAGAAGACTGCCGGGTGTTGTGCAACGAGCCATTGAGAATATCGAACAGGAGAAAAGATTAAAAGAAGCACTCGAATCCAAGCGGGTAAGCGATGAAAAACTCCTTGAGGAGCAACGACGCCTGGCCAATATTATCAAGGCAACCAATGTGGGTACATGGGAATGGAACCTGAAAACGGATCAAACCATTTTTAATGAGCGGTATGCGAATATACTGGGGTATACCCTGGAGGAGCTCATGCCAACCACATCCGCCACATGGAGAGACCTTACCCACCCTGATGATAACCTCATTGCATTGCAGAAACTTGATGATCACTTCAGTAAAAAAGCAGATTACTTTGAAGTAGAAGTTCGCTCGAAACGTAAAGACGGGCATTGGGTATGGGTACTCAGCAGAGGTTGTGTCATGGAATTTGATGCCGATGGTAGACCTTTGATGATGGCAGGTACGATGCAGGATATTTCAGATAAGAAAAAAAAGGAAGACCTGGTGCAGCAGGTAGAAGTAGCCCATAAAACCCTGGAGTTCAAGCAAAGCTTCCTTGCCAGCATGAGTCATGAAATGCGCACTCCCTTAACCGGCATCCTCGGCGTAACCGAATTGCTTGAAAAAACATCCCTGGATGCTGTACAACAGGATTTTGTGGAAACACTAAGGAACGCTTCTGAGAATCTCAGGGATATGATTGACCAGGTGCTGGATTACTCCCGTATTGAAAGCGGAAAAATGACCATTTCTCGCAAAGATGTTCAAAGCCGAAGTCTGGTAAGAAATGCCGAAGTGCTTTTTGATAAAATCTGCCAGAAACCCATTCGCTTTTCTGTTTCTATAGATGATTCTATTCCTGAATATATTCTTGCAGATGAGCAGCGAATCAACCAGGTAATCAATAACCTGATCAGCAATGCCGTAAAATATTCGGAAAAGGGAGAAGTCTCTCTTGTCATGAAAAAAGAGAGACCGTCCAATGGGGATAGCCTGATAATAAGGGTTGAAGTATCTGATACAGGGGTGGGAATCAAGCCCGAAAAGGAAGATTCCATTTTTTCTCCTTTCTCTTCGGTAAGCCAGATCGACACCTCCCTTTATGAGGGAACAGGCCTTGGGTTAGCCATTTGCAGGGAGTTTGTGCAGATGCATGGAGGCGATATGGGCTTTGTCAGTCAACCCGGCAAAGGAAGTACATTCTGGTTTACTTTTAAAACCGCTGAGGTGAAAAATGGTCATAAGAGTGAAAAACCAGATAATGTAGAAGTACCCTCCCGGAGTTTATCCATCTTGCTGGTAGAAGATAAGATCATTACACAAAAAGTTATTGGTTTGCTGCTCAAAGATATGGGTCATGAAATAACCATTGCCACCAACGGAAGAGAAGCCCTGAAGCTATACAAGCCGGGTAAGTATGATTTGATTTTGATGGATATCCAGATGCCTGTTATGGATGGTATTACAGCTACCAACGAACTGAGAAAACTCCATGACAAGCTGCCCCCGGTGGTGGGGCTCAGTGCTAATGCTTTTGATGGTGACCGTGAGAAGTATTTAAACATGGGCTTTGATGAATATATCACAAAGCCCATGAAAAGAGAACGTTTCGTTGAGGTGGTCAATGAGTTTTTTTCTCCACAGGAAACAATCTAATCGAAAATACCATAATCAGGATATTTTTCCGGCATTTTATCTTTGGGCTGGTCAGATTTAAGGTAATAGTCAAACCAGTCCATGGTGCGTACAATGTAATCCAGGCGGTGAACATTCATCCGGTTTCCGTGTCCTTCGCCATTGTACCAAATCATTCTAACAGGGGCATTCCCATGCAGTTTCAGAGCCCGATACAATTCAAGCCCCTGTGAGGGATGAACCCGTGGATCTTCTGCCCCGTGCAATACTAGGGTGGGTGTTTTGCTTTGGTGAGCATATTTTACCGGACTTCTGCTGTACACATCTTCCCAGTTTTCGTGGGTCCAGTAACCCCAGTGAACATAATAATCTTCCCAGGGAATATCAGTAGTATTGCGTTTGGAAATCTGATTGCTGATACCCACAAATACCACCGAAGCTGCAAATCTTTCGGTGTGCCGAGTAGCCGACCAGGCAGAGAAATATCCGCCATATGAGCCACCGCCCATGCCCACGCGATCGGCATCGACATAACCAATATCTATCAGATGATCAATTCCGTCGAGCACATCATTGTATTCAACTCCTACCAGGTCGCCATAACCCGCCATGGTAAAGTCAACTCCCCGTCCGGAACTAGCGCGGTAGTTGGGCATGAAAACAAAGTAATCTCTGGCTCCTGCAACTTGTCCCCACGAGCCGTAAGAAGTAACCCATCCGTTTTTTACAGCAGCCTCAGGCCCGCCATGAATATAAACTATCAAGGGGTATTGTTGCCCCGCTTCGTAGTTTAATGGATATATCAATACACCTTCAATGTCCTTCCCGTCTCTGGCATCATATACCAGTTTTCGTTGTTGTGAGAGTTTGACGTCAGAAAGCCACTCATTATGGGTTGTATGACGGGTCAGGGTTTTTCTGCGTATTTCAAAACTAAAAAGTTCCGATGGATGCTGCCACGTGCTACCGGCAAATACCACCGTTCCGTCAATATGGTGGAAACGGTTGAAAACTGCATTACCCCCCTCCAGCAGGATGCTGCGGCCGGGGCTGTCAATATGCTGCTCGCTTAACACTATGTCAACCCCCTCTTCTGCAGCATAGAACAATGTGTTGTTATCCTTCCATGCAAAATCAATTACACTCAATTCCATGTCTTGCACTATGTTGCGTAGTTCGGAAAATGTATTTGTGGAAGGAACTTCTGTAACAAACAGACTTCCTGCCACCGCATCTTCCAGGCTGGAAGCGGCCCTGAATGCGAGTTTTTTCCCGTCAGGGCTCCAGGCCATATTGGCCAGTTTGCCGGGGTTGTCCATCAGCATTGTCATTTCTCCGGTTTCCATGTCAATGGTATGAATCCGCTTAAACATGTAAGAGTCGTCAACCAAATTGCGCGGTGCAATGGCTGCAGCAGCCATTTTTCCATCAGTACTCAGGGCGAAATCAAACACCGTAACGTCGTGAGTGAGCTGCCTGGTTTGATGAGTATTCATGTCGTACCGGTAAAGGTTGCGATGACGGTATTCTTCTTCATACACATCAATGTCAAAACCACGACTGCGTAGTTGCCTGCGCATGGGGTCTTCTGACGAAAGTGAGGTTATGGCCAGGGTATGGTCATCAATGAATGCATAAGCATTGATACTGGAGGAGTGTTGTGTCAGTGGATATGATTCACCTCCTTTCAGGTTGATGGCATATACCTGTATCCCGGGCAGGCCCTCAAAATTGGCCCGAAATGTTACGGCTTTCCCATCAGGTGTCCAGCCCAGGGAGAAAATACTTTTGTTTCCGGTGATAAACGGGATAGATTCGCCGGTTTGAAGATTGTAAACATGCAGTTCGCGATAATCGGCTCCTGCCTCATCGGTAAAAGGCCTTGGCACATTCACCACATAGGCAATGTGACTCTTGTCAGGTGAAAGGGCTACTTCCGCAACCGACTCCAGGTCGAAGATGTTTTGCACAGTAAGCTTGCTGTCTTGTCCGAAAACCATTGAAGGTAAAAGGAAACATAAGAACACGATCATTTTTATTCTTTCTTTAATCATATTTTTGTTGTTTTGGATAATATAAAAGGGGTTAATTGTTAAGGAATCAGGTTTATAAAGTTTCGCTCCAAACAGATGAATCCCGGAAACTCTTTTTTAACGCTTCACGGGAAATATCTCTGCCGAAAATGCCAAAAACAGCGGCTCCGCTGCCACTCATAGAAGCGTACAGAGCACCCATAGAATAGAGCTTCTTTTTGATCTCTTTTATCCTGGTATATTTTTCAAAAACAGAACTTTCAAAGTCATTGACAAGGATTTCTTTCCAGGAATTAACAGGTACTTTTGAAATTTCGCTAAGATCGTGCAAGGGTTCTTGTGGTTGAACTCCTGCATAGGCTTCAGCAGTGCTTACATGAAGGAGTGGCATTATAAGGGCCAGGTTGTATCCCTTTAGATCTAAAGGAAAAGGGTTCAGTATTTCTCCACGTCCGGTAGCAATCGCAGGGATGTTTTCAACAAAAAATGCACAATCACTTCCCAGCTCTGCGGCCATGACTTTAAGTTCATCTTTCGAAATATTTAGCTCAAACAGATTGTTGAGCACGGTAAGTGTATAAGCTGCATCTGAACTACCTCCACCAAGCCCGGCTCCGATAGGAATATTTTTATGCAAATGCATTTTTACCGCAGGAATGGGGTATCGCTGATTGATCAAATCATACGCCTTTTCGCAAATATTTTTCGATCCGTCAGAAGGAATCCTGAGGCCACTGGTGGTGAACGAAAATCCTGAAGCAGAAGCCGGGATGATTTCAAGACAATCGCTTAGCGTAAGGGGGTAAAAGATGGTTTTTATTTCATGAAATCCATCCTGCCGTCTGGCGGTAATGTTCAGCCCAAGATTAATTTTGCAGTTGGGAAAGCAAATCATACTTTTTCTTACAAACCTAAGAAATTTTTGGCTCATTTTTGGCTAAACCTGCACATTCATTTAGTAAATACAAAAATTGTGGGTTAACCCTAAAAAAAACGCTATAAAAGTTTATAAATTTATTTGTTTTGATTCCATAATACGTATTTTTGTGATGGTCACCAAGTCATCTCAACTTTAACTGCAAAAGCGTATGTCGCCTCTTCTGAATTCAGTAATAACATGGTTTTTGAAACAAAGAGTTTCCCAGATTGAATATTTTAAAGAAAACCCCCATCAGGCGCAGCATGACCTGCTGTTTTCCCTGATTGAGAAAGCAAGAAACACAGAGTGGGGTAAGAAATATGATTTTAAGACCATCAAAGATATCAAAACCTTTCAGCAACGCTTGCCGGTTCAGGATTATGAAGAGGTAAAACCTTATATAGAAAGATTAAGAAAAGGAGAACACAATCTGCTGTGGCCAACAGAAATAAAGTGGTTTGCCAAATCAAGCGGCACTACCAGTGATAAAAGCAAGTTTATTCCTGTCAGTCCCGAAGCCCTGGAAGATTGCCATATGAAGGGTGGCAAAGATATGCTGTCTATCTATTGCAATAACCGCCCCGATACGGAGGTTTTTACAGGAAAAGGCCTGGTAATGGGAGGAAGCCACAAAGTAAGTGAGTTTAGCAGCAACTCATACTTTGGAGACATCTCTGCCATACTTGTGCAAAACTTTCCTTTCTGGGCTGAATTGATGAGAACCCCCAATATTTCCATCGCCCTGATGGATGACTGGGAGAAAAAACTCGATAAAATAGCCAATGCAACCATTACCGAAAATGTAACCAACCTCAGTGGTGTTCCTTCCTGGAACCTGATGTTGTTGAAAAAAATCATAGAAATTACCGGGCGCAAAAATGTACTGGAGATATGGCCCAACCTCGAACTCTTTATCCATGGTGGTGTTAGTTTTGCCCCTTACCGTGAGCAGTTCAAAAAACTGATTCCTTCTGACCAGATGTGGTACCTGGAAACCTACAATGCATCAGAAGGGTTCTTTGGTATTCAGGACCAGCCCCACTCCGATGAAATGCTGCTCATGCTCGATTACGGTATTTTTTATGAGTTTATTCCCTCCGGCGAACTGGAAAGTGACAACCCCAGGGTGCTAACCCTTGACCAGGTAGAAACAGATACCAATTATGCCCTGTTGATTACTACCAATGCAGGCTTGTGGCGATACATGATTGGCGACACCATTCAGTTTACATCCACCAATCCATACAGAATTCAGATTTCAGGACGGACCAAAAATTTTATCAATGCTTTTGGCGAGGAAGTAATAATTGACAACGCAGAAAAAGCTCTTGATGCCGCCTGCAAAGCCACAGGAGCTGTTATCAGCGAATATACCGCATCTCCCGTTTTTCTGGAAGATAACAACTCTGCTTCCCACGAATACCTCATTGAGTTTGAAAAGGAACCGGAGGATCTCGATAGATTTATTCTTGTATTCGACAAGGAGCTGCAGGATATCAATTCGGATTATGAGGCCAAACGAACCGCTGACATATTGCTTAAAAAACCCAAAGTAAAATCCGTTCCCCAGGGTACTTTCTTCAAGTGGCTTAAGTCGAAGGGAAAAATCGGCGGGCAGCATAAGGTTCCCCGTCTTTTTAACAACAGAAAGTATGTGGATGAAATCCTTGAATTTCTCGGTTAAAAGCTTTTCCCTTACCTATGGGTTGGCTTTTATTTTGCTTTCAGTTATTTGCCTTTCAAGGGGAGATGCCGGCGCACAGCAATTTACACTCATGGAGGAGTTTGCCCATATTCAAGGGATGGCGGGAGCAGATGGGCTTGGAAATATATATACCGTTAACAATGGGATGCTTGGCAAGTACACACCTGACGGAGAATTTATTGCCTACAGCCATCGCCAGTCAGGACCCGTCACGGATGTTCGTTTTGATGACCCCCTGAATATTCTTGTGTTTTTTAAGGATTTTGGAAATGTTGTGTTACTCGATAAAAACTTAATGGAGAAAAACAGGTTCCAGGGGAGAGAATTGCATGCCACTGATCTGCCCTCCGTTGTATGCTTTTCCCACAAAAATGGTTTCTGGGCCTGGTTTCCCAATGCATTTCAGCTGTCACGTTTTGATTTTCGCGGAAATACCGAAGTCAAAGGGCAGGATTTGAGTCTTGAGTTTCCTGCCATGGGACAGGTCAGGTACATGACCGAAAAAGACGACCAGGTTTTTTTAGCAGCCAATGGTTTGTGGATATTCGATCTGCACTCCAATTTTATTTTCCGCATTCCGCATATTCAAACCCATCATTTTCAGATACTAGGTAATAAGGTCTTGTATGTGATAGATGATAAATTGTACAGCTACGATTTTTTTCTTAAACAGGAAAATGTATTTTTGTTGCCTGAATCGAAACCGCAGTCCTTTTTTGTGAAGAACAAGCAAGTTCTTTATCTGCAAACACAGTCATCGCTAAAAATATTTGAATTTGCAGGAGAACTCTTTTGAATACTTCCTGAAATAGTTTTAACATCTTAAGTTTTAAAATATGCACATAGCCATTGCCGGAAATATTGGTTCGGGTAAAACAACCCTTGCCGGATTGCTCTCAAAACATTACCACTGGGAAGCCCATTATGAGGATGTGGAAACCAATCCTTATCTGAATAACTTTTATGAAGATATGCACCGTTGGTCTTTCAACCTGCAGATTTATTTTCTTAACAGCCGGTTTCGCCAGATTGTTGATATCCGTAAAAGTGGGAAAACTGTAATTCAGGACAGGACCATCTACGAAGATGCCTATATCTTTGCTCCCAACCTGCATACCATGGGATTGATGTCTTCGCGGGATTTTGAGAACTATTCCAGCCTTTTCGAACTGATGAGCTCTTTTATAGAGCCACCGGATCTGCTCATTTACCTCAAAGCTTCTGTGCCTACCCTCGTAAGCCAGATACAGAAAAGAGGACGCGATTATGAAAACACTATACGACTGGATTACCTCAAGAGTTTGAACGAAAGATACAACGAATGGATTGATGGCTATAAGCATGGCAAACTGCTGGTGATTGATGTGGACAACAACAAGTTTTCAGAAAGACCCAACGACCTTGGTGAGGTAATTCAGAAGATTGATGCCGAAATCCATGGCCTTTTTTAACCGGGATTCAAAACGTTAATCAGGGAATTTTAAGACATGCAGTTTATAGGAATTATTCCGGCAAGATATGCTTCCACCCGTTTCCCCGGCAAACCCCTCGTTGAAATAAAGGGAAAGTCGATGATTCACAGGGTTTATGATCAGGCCCTGGAGTCAGGGTGCTTTGCTGCTGTAGTGGTGGCAACCGACGATGAGAGGATTTACAAACATGTGGAGAAATTCGGTCATGTAGTTTATACAAGTCCGGAGCATCCCAGCGGTACCGACCGATGTTTTGAGGCTGCTGCTGCTCTGAAAGACCAATGGAACATCCAACCGGACGATGTGATTGTAAACATACAGGGTGACGAGCCCTTTATTTATCCCGAACAAATTCAGGACATTTGCCGGTGCTTTGACAATAAAGGGGTTGCCATAGCTACCTTGATCAGGAAGATTGATGACGAAGGTGCACTGTTTAATGAAAATGTTGTAAAGGTGGTGGTTGACAATTCAGGAAAAGCACTTTATTTCAGTCGTTCTCCCATTCCTTTCTTTAGAGGAAAAGAAAAGAAGGACTGGATAACCGGGGCAGATTATTACAAACACATTGGTATGTATGCCTACCGGTTCAAAGTCTTGAAAGAAATCACCCGTTTGAAAAGGGGTTTTCTTGAAAATACCGAATCGCTTGAGCAATTGCGCTGGCTGGAAAATGGTTTTCAGATTCACACCCGCATTACTAACCTGGAATCTCATGCTGTAGACACCCCTGAAGATTTGAACCATTTCCGGTAGAAGTCACCTGTTTTTTGTTTTCAAAAGCTCCGCAACCTTTGGATTTAGCGAAAATATGTTCAGTTTGAAATTTTTTTGGATTGTTTTTTATAACTTCGCACGATTATTTGCGTATAAACACTTAAAAATCTGACTGATTGAACAGTATCGGAAAAGAGAAATTTACGTTTACGTCTGTAATGTGAATAAATATTAACTGCGAATTCTGAGATTCATAAAAAAACTCGTATTATGAAAATAGGTAAGTACATCAGCGAATTGTTGTTTGAGAATGATTTTGTTATTCTTCCTGATTTGGGGGAGTTTTCTACAAAGTATATTCCTGCTAAGTTTATTCCTGAGCTAAAAAAGGTTGAATCTCCTTCGAAAGTAATTACTTTTAATGAGAAGAATAAATCGGGCGGAGGTTTGCTGATTGAATACATCGCAAGAAAAGAGCAAATCGGCAGTCAGCAGGCCAGAGAATTTGTTACCAACTTTGTGGCTGAAATGAAGAATTCGCTCAAGTCAGGCAAAAAGGTTGAACTGGAAAATATTGGCAAATTCTCTATGGATCAAAGCGGTGTGATTGTGTTCGACCCCGATAAGTCTGTTAACTACCTCAACGATTCCATTGGAATGAGCAGTGTAAAAGAACCTGCAAAAAAATCGGAAGAGGAGGCCAAAACCGAACTGGATAAAGTAATCGAAAATGCACGCAAAGAAACTCCACCAGTAAAGGACGAAAAGCCTGCAGAAACTGAAAAATCCAGAGAAGCGGAAAAGCAGGACGAGAAAAAAGAAGAGAAGAAGCCTGAAGCGGCAAGCCAACCTGTTGCTTCCCCATCAGGACAAAAGGCTCCGGGCACTCCTACACCCCTCAGAACATTTCAGGAGCCTGTTAACCAGAAATCGTCTTCCTCCCAAAGCAAAGAAGAGGAAGAGAAAAGAACAAGAAGCGGTGGCTTGCCCCCTGCACTGAAATGGGTTGCTTTCACTGTAGTGCCTCTGTTGATAATTATTATTGTGCTGGCTTTTAACTATGAATATATTTTTGGAGATAAGTCGGTTTTTACCAGCGAAGATCCGGTTGTAACTGAAACCGTTATGACTGAAACAGCAGAACCTGAAGCTGCAACCGAACCTGAGCCCGTTGTGGAAGAAGCATTTGATCCCACCGTTGCTCCTCCTGCGCCGGAATCCGGACGTCCTGTTTATTACATCATTGTAGGGAGTTTCGAGGAAGAGCACAGTGCCTTGATTCTTGCAGAAGAACTTCGCACCAAGGGGGCCCGCACTGCAAGTGTCTTCCCTGTCAACCGACTGGGATTTTACCGGGTTTCCTATGGATATTATTACGATTTACAGGAAGCTGAGCGTGAACTCCAGAAAGCCAAAGAAATTCATCCCAATGCCTGGGTGCTGCATCGTTAAACAGATTTACTCTCAATTGAATTATTCGTAGTGCCCAAAAATAAGCATCGCAAGTTTACAGAAATAAATGCTTTTGCCAACGTTGTTCAACCCGGGTATCGCTTCCCGGTGAGCGATTACCCGCTCAAAGGACAATGGGGGCAAAAGTTTTTTTGCAACGATAACCCCATCATTCTGGAAGTGGGTTGCGGAAAAGGTGAATATACCGTTGGACTGGCTGAGGCCTTCCCCGAATATAATTTTATCGGAATAGATATAAAAGGCAACCGGCTGTGGACCGGCGCTAAATTTGCCCTGGAAATGGGTATGTCGAACGTGGGATTTCTTCGTATCCAGGCAGAGCATATTGAATGCTTTTTTGATAAAGAAGAAATTTCCGGCATATGGGTAACCTTTCCCGACCCGCAGCTCAACAAACCCAGGGTGAAAAAGAGATTAACTTCTCCTGCCTTTCTCCGTCGGTATAAAAACATTCTTACACCCGATGGTTCTGTTTACCTGAAAACAGATAATGCTTTGTTATATGATTTTACCCTTGATGTAATCAGGGAATATAAGCATAACCTGCTGGTGGCAACCCCCGATTTGTATGGTCAGCCCAATGGCGTTGACCCGGTTATCCTGGGGATAAAAACCTATTACGAAAACATGTTCCTCGAAAAAGGAGAGAAAATCTGTTTTGCCCATTTTCGTCTTCGCAACGAAGAATAATCAAACTTATGCTCATCATTAGTTAAATCTTGCCGCGAAAAATCCTTATGGAAGAATCATTTTTTATTAAGGTTTATGAAGTTGTAAAGCTTATCCCTTACGGAAAAGTAACTTCCTACGGGGCAATCGCACGTTATCTGGGATCTGCCGGCTCTGCCCGAATGGTAGGCTGGGCCATGAACCATTCTCATACCTTCGACTCCCAAATCCCTGCCCACAGGGTGGTAAACCGTAAGGGTGTGCTCACAGGCAAACATCATTTCGGCGACCCTGGTATGATGCAGCAACTGCTGGAAAATGAGGGCATAAGGATCGAAGATGATCGTATTATGAATTTCTCCCATCACTTCTGGGACCCTTCCGATGAAATGCTTTAACAGAGCAATGGAATGGTTTAACAATTATTCTCAATCTGCTTTTCCTCCCTGTATTACTTCTTCGTTGAGTGTTAACTCATAGCACCATGTATTGCTGTCAGCGTATACAGATTTGTTTATTTTGTTACAACTTAAAAAAGTATTATTTTTACATGAATTTAATCTAAATAAAGATAATGGCTATAACCATTGATAATGTGATGCTTGCGCTTTCCAGGGTGATAGATCCTGACCTGAAAAAGGATTTGGTCAGCCTGGGGATGATACGTAACCTTGAAATCGAAGGAAATAAAATATCGTTTACCATATACCTTACTACGCCTGCCTGTCCCTTTAAAGAAAGTTTGAAAAAGGCATGTATTCAATCAATAAAGGAACATGTAGATGCGGATGCTGAAACAGAAATAGTTTTTGAATCCCGCACATTGGCAGCAAAAAAAGAGACAACAGAAGATTTCCTTCCCGGAGTTAAAAATATAATCGCCATTGCCAGTGGCAAAGGTGGGGTAGGGAAATCTACCGTAGCCGCCAACCTTGCTCTTTCGCTTGCTGCTTCAGGCGCAAAGGTGGCACTTGTAGATGCAGACATATACGGACCATCGGTGCCTATTATGTTTGGTGCAGTTGATAAAGAATTAACATCTGTAGAGGAGAATGGCAAGGTTAAAGTGATTCCAATGCAAAAATATGGGATTTCTCTCATGTCAATCGGATTCTTTGTAGATGCTTCCAAAGCACTGATATGGCGTGGGCCTATGGCATCAGGAGCTCTCAAACAACTTTTTACTGAGGTAAAATGGGGAGAGCTTGATTATATGTTTATTGATTTGCCACCCGGCACCGGAGATATTCATTTGTCATTGGTTCAAACCCTTAAGCTTACGGGTGCAGTGGTTGTAAGTACTCCCCAGGAGGTGGCTCTTGCCGATGCCCGTAAGGCTGTGGCTATGTTTGAGAACTCAAAGGTAGGAGTAAAGATTTTAGGGTTGGTGGAAAATATGGCGTGGTTTACTCCGGCTGAATTACCCGATAACCGATATTACTTGTTTGGAAATGGGGGATGCAAAAATCTCGCTCAGGAAATGAATATCCCTTTTCTTGGTGAGATTCCTATTGTGCAAAGTGTTTGCCAGTCAGGAGATAGTGGTGTTCCCGCAGTACTGAACGAAAATAACCTGGCGAAACCTTACTTTGATGAAATTGCCGGTAAACTGGCAAGCCGGATTTCTATACTCAATGCCGGAGATGTTAACCCGGTATTAAAAGCTTAATTTAAAATAACCCCTGATATATTCACCCTTTTAAAATTTCTTTATATGAATAACAGTCAAAATGCCGAAATGATCAGAAAAGTGGAAGCCGTAATAGACCAAATCAGACCTTATTTGGAGGCTGACGGAGGTAATATTCGTTTTGTGGAGCTTACTGATGACAATGTGGTTAATGTGGAGCTGTTGGGTGCATGTGGATCATGCCCCATGAGCACAATGACACTGAAAGCAGGAGTGGAGCAGGCCATGAAAAAAGCCATTCCCGAAATTAAATCTGTAGAAGCCATTAACATGAACGTACATTAATCCATCCAAAACCGGATATTTGCCTTTTCAGAAATGTTCTGAATCATGGTGTGTTTAAATAAAAAAACCAAAGACTTTTCAGTTCTTTGGTTTTTTTTATATCAATCGTCCGTAACATCTGCTTGCTGTTTTATAGCTTTTAGGACGGTCGTTTTGTATCTTTAAATGACTTCAAATACCAGACTTTAGTAAGTACTTCTTTCCATCAGCGGCCGGGTAGGGTCAAAGCCGGATTTTGTGTTTTCTGCTGCCTTATCCAGAATCGACACCTCATCAAGAAACCATCCCCTGAAGCCATTATAAAGGGCATCGCGGGTATCGAAAGAGAATTTCAGCCGGATGGCTGTTCCTGCGTATTTGCCCAAATCAAATGTTTCATACTTCCAGACCGGAGCCTGATTAAATCCTCCTGAAGTATAAGGAATTGACAATCTTTCGGGAATGAGCGGATCGATGTATGGATTCAGCTTGCCCAGCAACTCAACATTTCCATCGGAAGTAAGTACAAATACTTCCATCTTGTCGTAACCGTATTGATTGGGATTTACACTTTCAATTTCAAACCACGACCAGAAATGAAGGCTGGCTTCTGTATACTCCCAAAGATTGATAACAGGGGAAGTCATCTCTCCCTTATTGGGAGAAACACTGGTGCCTCCGCTTAAAGGAGTATCGTAAGAACTCTGTTCTCCCAGGAAGTTGCCCGTTGCCGTATCACCATACCAGGCCAATCTGCTCCCTTTGTATGCATTGGGTATTCTTGCCTGCGAATAATCGTTGGGTGCAAGCTTCACAAATTCCGGATAGGCACTATTGTATATTTCTGTATTTTGTTGCACATGCCAGAAACCGGTTTTCTCCCATTCGCTCGTTTCTCCTTCAAACCCTTCATAAAAAATAAGGTTTGAGGGGCCTTCATCCTCCATGATTATTTGCAGCACAATCATCTCGTTGTGAAGAATGTTGATGTTTTGAATGACCTGAGGTTCATATCCTTCGGCTATACACCTTACCTTAAACTCCTGTGTACTCTGCAAGGGTACTGCTCCAATGAAGAATTGTCCGTTTTCATTGGTAGTTGTGGATGCAAAGTACCCGTTGGTTATTGAGTCCTGCTGCGCACTTATGGCCACATTGGCATATTGAAGAAGGGTGCCGTCAGTATTGGTTACAATACCGGTTATCCCTCCAATTGGGTTTTCCAGGTCTTTTGTGGCTGGTAAAAAAGCAACAAATGAACCATCTTTGGTCAGATTTATATCGTTGGAAAACATTTGCTTGTAGTCAGGGTGCTCGATAAACATATCGTATAAGCCAACCGGTATTTCTTCCAGCACAAATTCACCATCCTGTCCAACGGTAGTTTGCCATTCGCCGGAATTTTCTCCGGAAGTGGCTGCTGGCATGATGGTTACCACTGCGCCATCCAGCCCGGTGAATGTAAGGGCATCATAGGCAACACCTTGAACCTCAGTTTTATCAAGGGGGGGCTGATCTTTCTCACAAGCCGTGAAAAATACAAGTATTGTAAATACTATTGTCAGAGTACTCCTTAATCCACTCATGGGGGCTTGTATCATCTTGGTGAATTTTTAGATTGACAAATTGTGTTGATATCTGTAAATGATCCGGACAAATCTAACTGTTTAACACGGTGAATCAAAGGTAATTAAATAAAGTTAACGATGTGGTTTTTCCTCTTGCAAAGACAACAACTCTGGTTTTTGCACTTTGCAATTAATCCATTAATACGTCAATATTTGCAATGATTTACCGTTTTGCTTTCGACGAAACGAAACTTGTGTTAGTTTTTAACAGCCAAAGAAATCAACAGATTTGCAGCGGTAAATGACACGTGCAATTTACGTAAATAACACAGTTTATGTTTACGTAATTACCCTGATTTTTTCGTAGTATATATGTTCTATCCAAGATACCTGGCAACAATGGGCATTTTTCGGCCCATTCCGAAAGCTTTAGGGCTAACCCTTAAAACCGGAGGGGTCTGATATCGTTTGTATTCACAAAAGTTTACCATTTTAAGAACCCGATCCACAAGCTCCTTGTTAAAGCCCAACTCATATATTTCCCGTGGGCTTTTGCGTAATTCAATGTAATTATAAAGGATGGGATCTAAAATGTCATATTCGGGAAGTGAATCTGAGTCTTTCTGATCGGGGCGTAACTCGGCCGATGGTGGCTTGGCAATGCTGTTAACAGGAATTCTTTCCTGGTGCCTGTTTATATATCTTGCCAGCCTGAACACGTCTGTTTTATAAACATCTCCCAGTACCGATAGGCCTCCGCACATATCACCATAAAGCGTTCCATAGCCAACTGCTGCTTCGCTTTTGTTGGAAGTGTTGAGCAAAACCTGGCCAAACTTATTGGAAAGGGCCATCAGGTAAACAGCTCTTGTGCGGGCCTGTATGTTTTCTTCGGCTACATTAAAAGGTAGCCCTTCAAACCAGGGTTTCAACTGTGCTTCAAAAATATCTGTAGTGCTTTTTATTGGAATGTTATAGGAGGGACATCCCAGGTTTTCTGCCAGTTGTTGTGCATCGGTCACCGAATGGTCAGAGCTGTAAGCCGAGGGCATCAACACTCCCAGTACATTTTGCGCTCCGAGAGCATCTGCGGCAAGTGCCATGGTCACTGCTGAGTCGATACCTCCCGACAGCCCAAGGATGGCTTGCTTAAATCCTATCTTACCAAAGTAATCTTTAATACCAAGAATCAGGGCCTGGTAAATAACCTCAATCTTCCTGTTTGCATCTTCCCCTTCCCGCGGAGTTCTCCCTTTCTGTTTGATAACATCATCAATGGTCATGATACGGAAATCTTCTTCAAAATATTTCAGCTCTCCGGTTATTTCTCCCTTTGGGTTGATGGCCATGCTGCCCCCGTCAAATATTACTTCGGTCTGGGCTCCTACCTGGTTAACATAGAACAGGGGGAGTCCGTATTTTCTGGCATTCTGGGTCAGCATAGATTCTCTTTGGCCCCGGTGGTCCCAGGAAAAAGGGGAAGCAGCGATGTTGATGATTAGCTCTGCCCCCTGAGCAGCCAGTTCTTCCATGGGGTTGCCCGTATAAAGAGGGTTGTCATGCAAATTCCATAAATCTTCGCAAATATTAATGGCGAGCCGCATCCCCTTAAATTCTGTAATCCGGAAGCTGGTAGCAGGCTCAAAATACCGGTATTCATCAAAAATATCATAGTTGGGAAGCAGTCCTTTATGATAAATGTGTTTTACCTTTTGGTTCTCAATAAAAAAAGCGGCATTAAATAAAGGTTTTCCTTTTCCTGAGTAATTGCGATGGGGTGCACCGATTATGGCCGCAACGGTATCGCAATGGGGAAGGATGTGTTCCAGTGCTTCTTCACATTTGTTGATATAATCTGAAAACTCCAGAAAATCTCCTGAGGGATAGCCGCATACAGAAAGCTCTGAAAAAACTACAAGGTCTGCTCCCTGTTGTTTTGCCTTTGTTATATTTTCGATTATTTTGGCTGTATTTTGTTCGAAGTTTCCTATGTGATAATTGAGTTGTGCGAGGGCTATCTTTATCATTTTGCGTTATTAATTTTATCTGTAGGTGTTGGTAATAGGTTGAAGTTGCGGGCAATTAAGTTTAGGGTTACTCAAACTCTTTCTCAAATTTTTGCTTAAAATTGTCCATGTCACTGTCAATTCCTTCATAAGAGCGGCATTTGGGTGCATGCTCTGCGGTAAATTCCTGTTCAATTCTCTGATATTTCAATAAGGCTGAGGCTCTGAGGGTTCCCTGATTTCTTACCCTGTTCATGTTGTCGGAATACATTTGCACATTCTCACATGCCTTGCTGAGGTTTACCTGATGGTAAAAATATATGTCTACCAGCTTGATAATACTTTCCAGACGCATCTCAAGGTATCTTCTTGAATCGATGGCAGCAGGAATGGTATTGACTACAATCTCGTATTCCCGGGCAGCTTCTTCATATTTTTCGTTTTTGAAATTTTTTTCTGCAGATTTAAAACTCATTCTGGCGGCGCGCAAAGCTCTGGAATCCTGAGCAAATACTTCAAACGAAAAGCTTAATGACAGCAGAACTGACAATACTATAAGTTTTTTCATGGTGGTTTTCTTTAGGGTTGTTATTTAATTCGGATAAATTTGATTTAAGTAATTGGTTAAATGGAATATGCATGAAATATTTTATTCGCAAATTAATCTTTTTCAGTGAGCTCATGAGCTCACTCCGTTCGGTTCATTATATTTTATGAGCGCTCAGTGCTCATGCAAGTTGTATGCTAAAAAATATGCATAAATCAGGATGGCTTCCGGCTATGAAAATTCTTCTGTATTTAAAATTGTTCTCAACACTTTTAAGCCTTTAAATCTTGTAAAATCAATCGGCTAAACAAATTTAGATCATTTTAAAACAATTTTTTTATTCGTGGCGGTTTTTCTTCAATTGTATAAAACATCTGCTCATTGGTAAGCAATAATGATACCTGATTTTTTAACTGCTCTTCGCCAAAATGAAAATTTAATATTGACCGTCATTATGGATTTGTCTTAATAGTTTGTAATTGTGATTAATAGAACTTAATTTCAAGATAATTAACCATCATTAAGAAAACCCACAAAAAATGAGTTGCTGTTAACGTTTTTTTATATATTTGTGAGTCTAAGAAAATGTCATATTTGTAGAGCAAAAAGATCAAACTCAGGATAATTGCTATTAATTCAACTACCAAAAACCTCATTTTATGACCAAAACTTACGCTACACTCTTTTTGTGTTTTTTGTCTTTTTTAGTGCCTGCACAGCAGTCTTCCGGGCCGGGGGCCCTTCCGGATTCCTATTACAGAAATTCCCTGACTGTTATATTTGTTGATAATGCCGGTGAAAAAAACTGGGCTGCGGTAAAGGAAAAAATCCCGGAAATGCAGTTTTCGGATAAGTTTGACAACCACAATCTTGAAACCTTGTTTCTAAGACGTGGCCTTCGGGTGGAGTCAGAACAAACTTCAGAAGTAGCAGAGACTTTCCGCAATGAACTTATCCGTGAAGATATCGCCCGTAAAGTAATTGCCAAATGGTACAACAGGCAGGAGGATGGTTCAATGGATATGGAACTGGTTCATCACAGAGGACGTTTTGCTGCCACTGATGCCGATTTTGTTGTGGCTTCATCTACCACAAGGGGAGAAGCTGCATTGCAGGATTTAGGAAATAAACTGGTCAATAAAAGTTTTGTGTTGATTCTCAATCTGAGTGATATCCTTTCTATGGATATTCCCAAAAACGAGGAACTCAAAGGATGGAAAGCTGATGTTAAAGGATACCTGTATCGTATTGATTTTGACGATGAAGTACGGCATGCTTTTTATGAGACCTGGATATATGATGATGATAGTCCAAAGGAAAAAGAACGAAAACGAGCTGCTTTCATGGAGCTTGATATTCCATTGAATTTTGTAACCAGCGTGTCGGTAAGTATCAACAGCACTCAAACCCGTCGGTTTGGGACAAAGTCTCAGGAAGAATTATTGGTTGAACTGCTTGATAAATCCCTCCAGGAGACGATTTACAATCTGGAACGTGAGGTTGATGAATTTAAGGTAGTGACACATCTTTACGGAAGAAGGCCTCTGAGGGCCAAAATAGGGTTGAAAGAAGGATTACGGACAGACATTAGGTTTTTTGTATATGAGCATGTGTATAATCAGCGCACCAATTCTGTTAGGGCAGTGAGAAGGGGAGTTATCAGAGCGGGTGCCCGGTCTGATATTCATGATAACCGCCACGAAGCCTGGGGTGATATGGGGACATCAAAATTCTACCAGGTCTCTGGCAGACGTTTGCGGGAAGGATATACCCTGTTGCAAAAAAATGACCTCGGCATGGAAATTCTGCTGGGAGGTGCCTTCGGTGAAATTGGCGGTGGATATGCCCGTTTAGACTTAAGAACAGGCAGGGTGACAGGCGTGAAAGCTCTTTTTGTATATGTGGAAGGAGGAGTTGATGGTGGGGATTACGGTGTGCCTCTGTATGACGGCCTTGATGATGAGTTTTTTACTTTTCTGCGTTTTGGGGGTGGGATTGCCAAAGGCTTTCATCTTACACGCAATACCGAATTCAGGCCTTATCTGGGTGTTGGATTAGAAAATGCATCCAGCGATACTCACACTGAAGAGTTGGAGCTTACAGCCTATTATTTTAAAGTGGGAGCCAACCTGGCATTGAATGTAGCGCACAATTTTCAGTTGGTTGTGGGGGCTGGTTCTTATAGCTTTGTTACCGAAGCCGAAGATCAGAATGAAGAACTTTATGGCAATTGGGATGAATTGTTCGAAGGGCGCTCTGGTGCTTCGGTGCTGGCTGGTGTTAAAATCATGTTTTAGCAGAATATAAGGTTGGTTTTAATTAATTATTCTTATGCGAATCCAAAAGCATTAATAAACCTCAAAAATTTATGTTATGAAAAATACAAGGTATTTAGTGATGGCATTCTTATTTTTGTTTGTATGGTCTGAAAGCGTGTTTTCTCAAACCAGACATTCCCGCAGAGACAGGAAAGCCCATTATACGAGTAACTACAACTATGAAGTAGAGACAACCGGTGTTGGACAGGATGGTACCAAAACCATGAAAGTATGGGGCTATGGCAAAAGGGTAGAAGATGCTGTGATTGAGGCAAAAATGAATGCCGTAGCATCCGTGATTTTCAGAGGTATTCCCGGTGGGCATGGTGCAGCAGCCACTCCTGCTATACTCAGCGACCCCAATGCAGGGGAGAAACATGCTGATTATTTTGAGGAATTCTTTGCCCCCGATGGTAAGTATCTTCAGTTTATTAATCTTACCACCGACGGTATGCCCAGTGGGCAGGACCGCCTGCGTATGAGCAAACCGCGTCAGTATAAAGTAGCGATTTATGTTCAGGTGATGTACGACAATCTTCGCCGGCAACTTGAAGCAGATGGGATTGCCCGACGGCTGGATTCAGGTTTCTGATTTCTGAACTACAATGTAATTCTGTAATATTTAAAAAGCTTGTTTATGAAAAATCTTTTAATTACTTTTTTTATTGCTTTGTTAGCCTCCAGTGCATTCAGTCAGGCACGCAGACCTACTATTATGGTAGTGCCCAGCGATCAATACTGTATCAGCAGGGGGTATAAAATGGAATTTGAAACCATGGGGCGTACACAAACCTTGCCCGATTATGTTGCCGCCATGCAAAATGATCCTGATTTACGCATGGTTATTACTAAAATGGGAGAAATTATGGCCGACCGTGGATTTCCCCTTAAAGACCTGGAAATGGAAATGCGTAACCTGGAAAGAGAAGCCGCAGAAGCCAGTATGTTAACCTCCCGTTCTTCCGGAGCTGAGATGGCAGAAAGCCCCATCGACGCCCTCAAACGAACTGCCCGGGCAGATATTATTCTCGACCTTAGTTTTGATATCAAAAGACAGGGCCCCCATAAGTATATTACATTCAATCTCAGGGGGCTTGATGCATATACCTCCATGCAGGTAGCCGGAGCTGCCGGCTCGGGCGCTCCTTCTTCTGCTGCTACTCCTGAATTATTGCTCGAAGAGGCCGTATTGAGCCACATGGATGGCTTCAATGCCGGTTTGATGAGGCATTTTGAAGATATGTTTGATCGCGGCCGTATTGTTAGCGTGCAGGTACGTGTTTGGGATGACTGGTATGACGGTGATTTGGAAACCTACTTTACCTACAATGGAGAAGAGAAAGAACTGCTCGAACATATCGAAGACTGGTTTTTTGACAATACAGTAGAGGGACGATTTACCCTGTCTGACGCTACGCATAATATGATGAGGCTTGAGCAGGTTCGTATACCCATGATGAAGGTTGACAGCCGGGGAAGAGAAAGAGCTGTTGATACCCGAAGTTTTGTAAGTGATCTCAGGAGACATTTGAACCAGAATCTGGAGCTGGATTCAAGGATTTACATGCGGGGACTGGGTGAAGCCTGGTTGATAGTGGGAGAAAGATAGAAAGGATTTTTAATGCTAAAAAAACAGATTATGAAGAATGTAATCGGATTATTTTTGTTGCTGCTTATGGTAAGCAGCGGTTGGCTTTATGGTCAAAGCAACCTGGGTAGAACCGATGATTTAGGACGCCTGGCTATTGCGGCCATAGTACCTGATGAGGCTGGTTTGCCTGCAGGGGCCCAAAGAATGCTTCAGAACAAAATGATGCAGATTGCAACCCAGAATGGGCTTGGAGCCATAGAGGACAGAGCGCAATTTGCCATGGTTCCTGTGATTGCTATTATTACCCAGGATGTAACTCCTACCGCCCCTCCACAGATGTCCATGACTATTGAACTGAGTCTGTACATTGTAGATGCAGTAAGTCAGAATATTTTTAGCCAGACAAGCATGCAGTTGCGGGGTGTGGGTAGAACAGAGGATGCCGCTTACTCGCAGGCATTGCGCAATTTAAACCCCAGGCAGGGGCAATTCAGAGGATTTGTTGAAGCCGGTAAAACCAAAATTGTTGAGTATTACAATTCTCAGTGCGATGTTATTATTTCCGGAGCACAGGCTCTTGCTGCTCAGCAACAATATGAAGAGGCATTGTTTTTGCTGATGTCAGTTCCTGATGTTAGTCGCGAATGTTTTCATTTAAGCATGGATCTTACTGCTGATATATATACCGAATATGCCAATCAAAAATGCCAGGAATATCTTTCGGGTGCCAGGGCTGCCTGGGCAGCCAAAGAGCTGGATAAGGTTTCTGAGAACCTTTCCATGATTACTCCTGATATGGATTGTTATGAGCAGGCACAGGATCTTGTGGCTACTGTTACCCATGCCGTTGAGGAGGAAGGCGCCAGTTCCTGGGATTTCAAAATGAAAAAATATGACGATGAAATTTCATTGCAACGCTTAAAAATTGAGGCCGGCAGAGATGTGGCCCGTTCCTGGGCTTACTGGGGAGCAGCCAAATACTTTGACTGGAGCTGGCTTTATAATAATTAAACTATTTACTTTTAATCACCATAATTATTCACTTTAAAAAACTCTATTATGAAAAAAACAGGACTTACCAGATTCGTGTTTGTAATGGCTGTAATGGTCACCGCATTGTTGTTCAACGGTTGTAAAAGCAAAGAAAAAGCAACAGACTACAGTGCTTTGGGTACTGAGGTTATTACTCCCTGCTCCGATAATGATTATCATACTGACCTTACCCACTTCAGGGGTACCGGAATGGGCGAAGGAACCAATCTGGCTTCGGCAAGAAGAAAAGCCAATCTGGATGCTAATGCAACGCTGGCAGCCAGCATTAACAGAACCATTAAATCTGTGACCGACCGGTACTCTCAGGATATTACCGTGGGCGATGCCAACGAATTCAACGAGAAATTTGAAGACCTTACCCGCTCGGTAGTAAACCAGATGCTCAACAATGTTGCTGTAGTTTGCAACCAAACTTTCGAAAAAGAAGGAAAATATTCCGTTTATACTGCTGTAGAGGTTAGCAAGGATGAATTGCTCAACAATGTTTCAAGCCGCATCAACAGAGACGAAAGATTACGCCTGGATTATGACAAGATGAAATTCGAGAGCATTTTTAACGAGGAAATGGAAAAACTCTCTAACGAACGTCCCTAAGTTTTTCGAAGGAGCCCATTTTCTTTTATGAATCAGATCTGGTGTATGGTTATTCAATCCGGTTTGATTCCCAACTGAGATCCGGAAATCATTTTTGTTGAAGTCATTGTGCAAAGATGATTTCCGGACTATTACCCACCATTAAAGTAAAACACCATGAAGAAGCTTATACTTGTCTTTTTTTTACTTCCCTTTTTTGCCTGCATGTCTCAGAACAGGGTAGTAGACAAAAGTGGAAGAAAACCTGACTGGGTTAATGGTCTGGAAAAAGACTATATCATTGCTGTAGGTACAGGGGCTTCTGTTCAGGATGCCCAGAGAAATGCCCTTAACATGGTGCGGGAAAATATTGTAAATGCGGTTGCTCAGAATGTAAGAGCTACTTCTGAATTGAGTACTGAAGAAGCCAATTTTAATAACAATATCTCTGTATATCTTGAGCGTTTCGCAACCAACATTACCAGCGCTTCAGGGCCCGTACCCTATCTGCAGGGGATTACCCTGGCAAAAGTAGACGAATTTTATTGGGAGAAACTACAAGACCGCAACACAAAAGCTGAAATCTATCACTACCATATCAAGTACCCTTTTCCCAATATTGAGTTGCAAAAGCTCGTAATGGATTTTCGCATGCGCGATCGCGAACTTACCGAACAGCTGGATGACATTCTTGGCAGTGTTGATGCAATTACATCTATTGAGGATATCGAAAAAAATATCGGAGAATTGCACATTCTGGCCGATTATTTTGTGGATGCGCGCAAAGATAAAGCAAGGCTGGGGATAACCCGCTACAGAAACCTTTATAAAACCATTGAACTGGTAGAGCTGGATAGCAGACCAGGTGAATTAAAATATGCTGTTCGTTTTGGAAATCGATATGTTACTACCGCACAACGCCCGCAGATTACCTCCGACTGTGCACGTGTTACCGGTACCTCCAGCCAGGACAACAGCATAATAGTAAAATATGATTACCATAATTGTTATGAAGATCCCGAAAATCATCTGCTGGTAAGGTATCGTTTTGGCAACAACAATGTTCAGAAACGGTTTTATTTTGATGTTACTGTGGACAAAGCTTCTGTATTTGTTAATGAACCGATTCACTTTACTGCCGTTTCCCGCGACGAAGAAGTAATTGACAAATCCTCGGTGAGCATTACTATTGTTTCAAGATACGATGCACCCTTCACCATCGACAGACTTGAGCTGGAATGGCCCGGCCATGCTCCGGTTATCATCAGTAATATCGGACAAAGCTTTGCCGGAAAAGGGAATCATACCCTCAAACTGGAAATAAATGAGCCCATACAGGCAGAAATTGTATCCACACAGGGGAGAAATGTTAACCTGATGTCGGGCAGGATACACTTTAAATCTGACCAAACCGGTGAGCTCAAATCATACCGGATGTTTAATCAAAGTTATACCACCAGCTGGTAAAGCCGTATAAGGTCATTTAAATACTTAGTAAGAGCAACGCTCAATCTCATCCTTATCCTTAGCCTCAATTACGCGTCCCTCCGGTCGCGGGACTGAGCTCCGCTCAGCCTGGCTTCAACCTTAAACTGTTTCTCAGAATTTTACAGATTTCCCCACGGCATAACCCAGCGCAAAAAGATAAACGATAAACAGCGGAAATAGGGCAAATAATGCAGCTGAAACTCCACCCCTTGAAAGGGCAAGCCCTGTTATAACCAGGGCTAAGATGATAAAAACAGCAGTTACTATTGTTTTCGTTCTTCTTATCTTCTGGGTTAAACCCTTGTAATGCTGTCCACAATAGTCACAAACTATCTCGCGGGGCAATCGGAAAGTTAACTCACTGATATGAGTCAGCTCATTTCCGCAATTGATACAATCAATGTATTTAGAAAATGGATTCATTTACAAAATCAGGAGAAGTGTTTAGAAAAGTACCCCTATGGAAAGCTCAAGATAGTTGGCTCTTGCTTGTTGATTGCGCAATCCTGCAAAATCTTTACCCTTTAAAATATTGGTAAATCCATTGTTAAAGGTGATGCCCCCGATGAGAGCAGTAGTGCCTCCCAGTGAGTGCTCCAGCCCTAAGCCCAGAATCATGGATACCCTGAACAGAGGTGTATCGCCTTTTATGTCAATATCATCTGCCTTTTCGGTATTGCTGTTAGCAGGATTATAATACTCATCGTTTGCCCTGGCAGTGAGATTAACGGAACCGCCAAACCCAAATTTAGCAAAATAGGTATTGTACCCTATTTCCCGGGTTTTCATTTTTAAGGTAAGGGGAACTTCCAGGTTCTGAAGTCTGTAAGTACGCTCAACCATGGGCAGATCAACTTCCGGGTTGTTTTGCTCGCCAACCGGGAAGCTTAATTTTCCTCCGAAATAGGTTACATTGATACCCGTGGCAAAGGTGTACTGCTCAGCCAAAACAAATTCAGATATAAGCCCGTAGGAAAATCCCAGCCTGACCCCTTCTGAATCGTAATTGTCTGTTTCACTTTTAAACCAGGCCAGAGAAGGAGAGCCTTTCAGACCCAGCCGGAAGCTTTGACTGCTTACTTCGGTTTTAGCTGTGAATGCAAAGGCTATTAAAAGAATAAGTGCAATTTTTTTCATACTTTTGAGTTTTAAACATGGTGCAATATTAGCTATAAAAATTGATATTCACATCACGATAGCAGATTGTTTTCATTAAACGCATAAACTATACCGTATCTTATGGGGAAGCTAATTAAATTTTCGAGGTTAAATCCCGGTACTTTATTTCTGTTTTTGAGTATAGGCATTTTTATTACTGCCTGCCGGCAAACGCCACATTACCAAGCCGATATATCTTCTGTAAAGATCGATCCGGTGGAGGTCCAGCGATATGAGAAAATGTTGTTCAATCTGGATCCCGCTAACCTTTCAGAAGAAATAGACCCTCATGTTGATGAGTTTTATGTTTTTCTGGGTGAGGAAATAAATACTCCTGTTGGACAGCAACAGCTTTATGACTACATAACCAACCCATTTTCAAGGGAAGTGTTCGATGATTTAATAGAAGTATGGCCGGATATAGCTCCGCTGGAGAAACAATTAAACGGGGCGTTGCGATATTTTCATTATCATTTTCCTGAAATACAGATCCCTGAAGTTTACACCTATCTGTCAGGGATTGACTTTGAATATCCGGTCATATACCAGGATGATGTGGTGGTAATTGCGCTGGATATGTTTCTTGGCAGGGATTATGCCAACTACGAAAGGGTAGGGATTCCTGCATTTAAAAGGGTAAGATTTGTTCCCGAAGCTGCCGGGGTTGAGGTTATGCGTGAGATGGGGCAAAACCTTTTGCATCAAACATCTTTCGTGCCCGAAACCCTGCTGGATTTCATGATTTTTGAAGGGAAATTGCTGTATTTTATGGATTGTGTGTTCCCTGAGATGCCTGACTCAACAAAGATGTATTATACCACACAACAGATAGAGTGGGCTGAGGCCAATGAAGGTCAATCCTGGACATTTATGCTTAACAATGAATTGCTTTACAATACTGACAGACAACTAATCCAGAAGATGACAGGGGATGCACCCTTTACTGCACCTTTTTCTACCAACTCATCCCCACGAATGGGAGTTTACAATGGCTGGCAGATAGTAAGGGAGTATATGCGACGCAACCAGGATGTAACGCTTGTTGAGTTGTTTTATGAAAAGAACGATTCACGGCAAATCCTTCAAGGGGCAAGTTACAGGCCCTGATAAAACTGTTTATTTTTGCTTTGATTCCCTGTTGTAGTGGTCTATAAAACCAAGGATTTCGTCACGGCCGGTTTTGCTTTCTGCTGAAGTGATGAACATATCGGGCAGAGGATCCCAGTTTTCAGCTAGTTTTTTTCTGTAAAAGGCCAGGTTGGATTGCAAGGCTGTGGAACTTAGCTTATCGGTTTTGGTGAAAACAATGGCAAATGGGATTCCCTTGCTGCCAAACCACTCCATATTTTCCATATCATTTTTCTGGGGCTCATGCCGGCTATCAACCAAAAGAAAACTGCAAATCAGGTTTTCCCTGTTCAGGAGGTAGTTTTGGATCATTTGCTCCCATTTCTGTCGTATTTTCTTGGATACTTTGGCAAACCCAAACCCCGGCAGATCCGCCAGATACCATGACCCATTGATTAGGAAGTGATTGATCAATTGCGTTTTCCCCGGCGTAGAGGAAGTCTTGGCCAGTTTTCCATAATTGGTAAGCATGTTGATTAATGACGACTTTCCTACATTGGAGCGTCCCAGGAACGCATATTCCGGAAAGGAAGGAGCGGGACAATCATTATAATGTGTAGCACTTTTGATGAACTCTGCACTTTGTATTTCCATTACTTCCTTTTTTATTTCTTCTGTTGTTGTAACCCCGCACCTGGTTTGTTACACTCCCTTTTTGTAGGTGTTGATATGCCTGTCAGTCTTGTTTTCGTAAATATCCGCAATTGTTATAAGGATACCGGTTTCTTCAACTCCGCCAAATTCTTCATTCCAGGCAGTACCAAAGGTCTTCATGCTGGGGCTGATAACCATGTAGGAGTTGACCAGGGGAGGGATATTTTCTCCCAGCTCCCGTACTTTTTGAAACAGAATCTTATGGTTTTGCTCAAAATTCTTTCCTGTAAAAAGTTGCTCGAAGGAAGAAGTATCTGTTTTGTAAGGCAGTGGGTCTTTGGGCCAGGTAAGTTTTTCAGTATCGGGAAAAAACCTGTGCATGAAATAAAGAATCATGTCTCTGGCAACGGGATTAAAATGGTCATACATGGTTACTTTTCCGAAGAAATACTTAATTTCCGGGTAATCAACCACCAGGGCTCCCAAGCCATCCCATAGGTTATCCAGAGAGAACAGTCCTTTTCTGCTTTCTTTGGATGGCTGATATTTGGGCTGAACGAACGAGCGGCCAAGTTCTATTGTAAATGGCAGGTATTCATTGATAAACTTTTCTGAATACTCCAGTAGTCCTGAAGTTGCCAGCTTTGGTTTTCCCTGCTCATCCTTACCCACCTCATTACCCAGAATGAATCGATATCCTCCGATGATTTCTCTTTCGCAGGGATCCCACACAATAAGCTGTTTATAGGGTACAGGGTCTGTATCGTAATCATCAATATCTGCGGCTTTTCCGGTACCCCCTCCTGCAGTCCGAAAGGAAACTTCTCTCAGGCGGCCCACTTCAAGCATTACATTGGGGGAGTCGTGGTGGGTAATCACATAGATCTCGTTGTTTCCGTAATTGGTAGTACGCAAAAATTTCTCCTTGCTGAGTTCTTTTTCCAGCGTTTCTCTTTCAATTGCCTGTATAATCTCTTTTTGCATAAGTCTTTGTTTTGTATCCGTCGGATATTTTGATTTATATTTCAGGTTCAATTCCCAGTTCGTAAACCTTCTCTTTTACAATTTGTGCCCATTCATCATGTGTGTGCTGCTTGCTAAAAAAAGTATAGGGTATAGGTTTACCGAAGGTAATGGTCATTTTCTTATTGGCTTGTTTAAACATTTCATCAGGCAGGTATAGCATTTCTAAGTTGGCCTTAAGGCCTAATAATTTGCGCAAGCGGGAAAGATTATAGAAAAATGAAGAATTTTTTCCTTCAATATGCACGGGTATGATATCGCGCTTGTGGCGTATGGCTTTGGTTATGAAGCTTTTTTTCCAGTGCAGATCTTTTATGATTCCTCCTTTTTGCTTGCGTGATACCAACCCTGCAGGGAAAATCAGCACCACATCTTCCGACTGATAAAGTTCTTCAATAATACGTACACTCTCTGAACTGTTTCTTCCGTGTTTGTTTACCGGTACGAAAATATCCTGCAGGTTTTTGAGTTCTAATAAAATATCGTTAACAATAAACTTGATGTCTTTTCTTTTCTTCCCTACCACATGCATGAGGGCCATGCCATCAAGTCCGCCAAGAGGATGGTTGGAAGCAATTATATAACGGCCTTCTGAAGGAATATTGTCCAGGTTTTTAACCTCAATGTCCACTGTGAATTTACGTGTAAGAACAGACTCAATAAATTCAAGCCCCATCTGATCTTCGAATGCAGAAAGAGCTTCATTGATGGCGTCCTGATGAATGGTTCTCTTCAGATAGTTAATCAGAAACCCTGGAATCAGAGGGTAGAGCTTTCCTCCCTTCTTTTTGAAAACCTCTTCTACGTCTATAAAGTTTTTTGAAGATTGACCCGGGGGTGTCGCCTTCTTATTAGCCTTGCTCATTTATCGTTTTTTTTCTGCCTTAAAAAACAAAATTAAGGATATTTTTTTTGAATTAAGCACCTTTTTTCATTCCCCATGCTTTTACAGTCATCGATTTCCGTTGCAGGAAGTAGTATGGGTATAAAACCAGGCTCGCTTAGTAGTCGCAATCCTTTAAATACTTTTTGTCAACATCGGGTTTTCCTCTTATCCCGAACATACTGAAAACTAAGAGTCAAAATAGCTTATTCTTTTCGAAACAGATGAGTTTTTTTCATCTCATTGGTCATTTTAAACTACTGATTCGACATGGGATAGTGCCTTTAAAGATAAAAATTGCGCTGTTTTAACATAATTCCCTGCAGCATGTTTTTTTCAGTATTTTTACTGTTTTTTATGTAAAACCCACAAAATGAGACGCATAGGGGTTTGTTGGTGTTTTGTTGTGGTTTGGATGGAGAAAAAGTTATCAACAATGTGGGGAAAAGTGGTAAAATGTGGGAAAAATTGAGCTATATTTACACTTTCAAACAGTATAGTGTAAGTCGAAATGGCGAACCTCTTTGGCGAATATGTATGCAAGCTTGACGCTAAAGGCCGGTTTATGTTACCGGCCGGACTCAAGAAACAGCTTTCCGAAGCTGATCAGGAGAGGTTTGTCATCAATCGTGGTTTTGAAAAAAACCTGACTTTATACCCCGATAGTGAATGGCAAAAAATCACGAAAGAAATCAATTCTCTGAACCTGTACAATAAAAAGAACCGTGAATTTGTAAGATATTTTTACAGAGGGGCTTCCGAGTTAAACTGCGATTCAGCCAACAGGCTGCTTTTGCCCAAAACGCTCATTGATTATGCCGCCATCGACAAGGAAGTGATTCTGTTTGCTTACGGTAACCGGGTTGAAGTATGGTCGAAAGAGCAGTACGAAAACACTATGAGTATTGAGCCCGAAGACTTCTCCGACCTGGCTGAAGATGTTATGGGTCGAATAAATGAACACAAAACCGAGGATTAATCTATGAAGTACCATGTTCCTGTTTTAGCGGAAGCGAGTATCTCGGGGCTGAACATCAGTCCGGAGGGTACTTATGTGGATGCTACCTTTGGTGGGGGTGGTCACTCTGCGTTGATTCTCGGGAAGCTCAATGCAGGAAAGTTGCTGGCTTTTGACCAGGACCCTGATGCAAAAGAAAACCTGCCTGAAAATGATAAACTTATTTTTATCAACGAAAATTTCAGGTATCTGAAGAATTTCCTCAAACTCTACCGGGCCATACCTGTAGATGGGATCCTGGCCGATTTGGGTGTTTCGTCATGGCAGATTGATCAGGCTGAGAGGGGTTTCTCCACCCGCTATGAGGGACCCCTGGATATGCGGATGGATAAGAAAAACAGTGTTACTGCCGAAGGAGTGGTCAATACATACGGGCAGGATCAATTGACTGATGTTTTTAAACTGTATGGCGAATTAAAAAATGCCCGGCGCATTGCTGCAGAAATTGTATTTCAAAGAAAGCATACGCCCATAATCAGCACGGATGATTTAAAGAGGACATTGCAAAAGCTTGCGCCCAGAGGTAAAGAAAATAAATTTTTCGCACAGGTTTTTCAGGCTTTGCGCATAGAGGTAAATAGTGAACTTGAAGTGCTGAAAGAATTTTTAATTCAAAGCATCGAAGTAATAAAGCCGGGAGGCAGACTGGTGGTTATTTCCTATCACTCACTGGAAGATCGGTTGGTGAAAAATTTCATGCGGTCAGGGAATTTCAGGGGGGAAGCCGAAAAGGATTTTTTTGGAAATACCTTATCTCCTGTCAGGCAAGTGGGTAAACTTATAATACCGGATGAAAATGAACAGGAACAGAACCCACGTTCAAGAAGTGCCAAATTAAGAATTGCAGAAATATTATAGTTATGGCCGAAAATTCATATAAAGAACCTGTAAAAGAAACTACAGGTAAAAAGCAGAAAAAGGGAGGAGGGGTGCTGAGCAGCCTTTTGAACGGCAGCTTTTTGACTTTTGAAAAATCGCCCGGTCTGTTGCCTTTTCTGTTGTTTCTTAGCCTGCTTGCCGTGTTTTTTATTGGGAACACCTATTATGCGGAAAAGAAAGTACGCAATATCGAGAATATGCGTCATGAAGTAACCGAACTAAGAACCATATATATATCCAATAAGGCAGAGCTCATGTACTTGAGCAACCAGTCTGAGATTGCCCGCAGACTGTCAGAGAAAGGAATTGTTGAGTCTACAATTCCTCCAAGAATTGTTAGAGAGGAAGAATCGCGAAGGAATTTTTTATTACGCATATTTCCCCGTGGGAAATAATAGATAACTGAACAGCAAATTGTTACAATGACCAACAAGAAAAGTGACATATTATGGAGAATCTACCTGGTGTATTTCCTCACCGTTGCCTGCGGTGTGGCAATTCTGCTCAGGGTCGGTTATATTCAGTTTGTTCAGGGGGACAAATGGCGCGATATTGCCCGCAACGCAACCATGCGCTACATGAGCATCGATGCTGTAAGAGGAGATATTCTTGCTGACGATGGGCGATTGCTGGCAACAAGCGTCCCCGTGTACGAAATAAGAATGGATTTGAGCAGGACAGTAGTGTCTGATGATGTGTTTCACAGAGGAGTAGATTCGCTGGCTTTACATCTTTCGCGCTTGTTCCGGGATCGCTCACAGACCGAATACAAACGTTCATTGATGCAGGCACGCCGCAATCAGGAGCGTTATTATCTTGTAAAAAGAAATGTAAATTACCATCAGCTGCTGGAACTTCGTTCATTTCCTGTTTTCAGGTTGGGACGTTTCAGAGGTGGATTGGTAGTGCTTGAGAATAACCGCCGCGAAACTCCTTTCAAATCCCTTGCTTCGCGTACCATTGGATACGAAAGAGAGGGAATATACGTGGGGTTGGAAGGGGCCTACAGAGAGTACCTTGAAGGGGTGGAAGGGAAAAGACTCATGCAACGCATCAGCGGAGGAAACTGGATGCCGGTGAACGATGAGAATGAAATTCGTTCGCAAAATGGAAAAGATATTATCACTACGCTCAATATCAATATGCAGGATATTGTAGAGAGTGCTTTGACAAAACAACTCAGCCGTTATAGTGCAAAGCACGGAACAGCGGTTGTAATGGAGGTGTCTACCGGCAAGGTAAAAGCCATCAGTAATCTTACACGAAATCCAATGGGGTATTACGAAGAAACCTTCAACTATGCAGTGGGTGAATCTGCTGAACCCGGCTCTACCTTTAAACTGGCATCTATGATTGCCTTGCTGGAAGAAGGCGTTGTTTCACCTGATGATTTTGTGCAAACCGATGAGGGAAGCATTACTTATTACGACAGGGTGATGCGTGATGCAAAAGAAGGAGGGTTCGGAACCATTACGGCAAAAGAGGTTTTTGCTCTTTCTTCCAATGTGGGGATTTCCAGGCTGGTGTATGAAAACTTTAAAGACAACCCCCAAACTTTTGTTGACAGGCTCTATTCCCTTGGAATTGGGAAGCCACTGGGTCTGGAAATACGTGGTGAAGGCAAACCGTTTATCCCGGCTCCGGATTCCGACAGTTGGTCAAGTGTAACCTTGCCCTGGATGTCCATTGGTTACAATGTATCCATGACTCCTATGCAGACCCTTGTTCTTTACAATGCCATTGCCAATGATGGCAAAATGATGAAGCCAATGTTTGTGGAGGAAGTGAGGCAAACGGGAAAAACCCTGGAACGGTTCGAGCCACAGATTTTGCAACGTTCAGTCTGCTCGGGTTCCACCGTGGGAATTGTAAGAGATATGCTGGAAGAAGTCGTGGAAAGCGGTACTGCTTCCGGTATTAAATCCTCTGTATACAAGATTGCCGGCAAAACCGGGACTGCACAGGTGGCCAATGTGGCTGGCGGGTATCGTTCCCATAATCAGGTAGTATACAGAGCCTCCTTTGCTGGATATTTTCCTGCCGATAATCCTCAGTATTCAATGATTGTGGTAGTACATGACCCTAAAGGATGGGTTTACACCGGCAGTCAGGTTGCTGCACCGGTATTCAAAGAAATAGCAGATAAGATTTTTGCCACACAATTAAATATTAATGACAACTATCTGGAAGCACCGGTTATGGCCTCTTATCCTGATGTTTTATCAGGGCAGATTAACGATTTAAAAGCTATTTACAGTGTTTTCGATTGCAAACTACAGATAGACGACAAGCAGAGTCAATGGGTCAATGCCAGAATATCTGCCTCTGATACCATTGTGGTAGCTGAAAGAGAAATGATTCCCAATCTTGTGCCCAATGTTGTGGGAATGGGGCTGAGGGATGCATTGTATGTGCTGGAAAACGCAGGAATGCGCGTTCGGTTTTCCGGCAGGGGCGTAGTCAGATCCCAAAGTTTAAGGCCGGGGACAAGAATTGTTTCCGGAAATGAAATAGTAATTCGATTATCTTAATTCTCAGGTGTTTTGAAATTGTTAAGCGACATATTATACAAGTGTGAGCTGTTGTCCATTACAGGTTCTACCGACATAAGGGTAAATGATCTTGCTCACGATTCCAGGAAGGTATCTGTCGGCACTTTGTTTATTGCCTTATCCGGGTTGAATGTTGATGGGCATGACTATATAAGCGCTGCAGAGAAAAATGGCGCAGTTGCGGTGTTGTGCAGCAAAATGCCCGGGGCCCTTTCTCCTGATGTTACTTATGTTAAAGTGGCAGACACCCAGGTGGCCATGGCCCGGATAGCCGCCAATTTCTTCAATAATCCTTCCGAAAAACTTACCATTGTTGGAGTTACAGGCACCAATGGAAAAACTACTATTGCCACCTTATTGTACAATCTCTACCGCAAAACCGGAATAAAGTGCGGGCTTGTAAGTACCATCAGTAACAGAATTGGTGAGGATGAAGTTCCTGCAGCCTTTACTACGCCTGATTCCATTGCTCTGAACGAATTGTTTGCAAAGATGGTTGATCAAAACTGCCGCTATTGTTTTATGGAAGTAAGCTCCCATGCCATCCATCAAAAAAGGGTGGAGGGGATAAAATTTGCAGGAGGGATTTTTACCAACCTCACGCATGACCATCTGGATTATCACAAAACCTTTAAAGATTACCTGACAGTGAAAAAGACCTTTTTTGATCAACTGGGCAGGAAAGCTTTCGCTCTTACCAACAGTGATGATAAAAATGGTCAGGTTATGCTGCAGAATACTTTAGCCCGAAAATATTCCTACGGGCTGAAAAATATGGCAGACTACCGAGGGAAGGTGATTGAAAACCTCTTAAGTGGTTTGGTATTGCATGTGGATGGAAAGGAAGTGTACTGCAGGCTTGTGGGTGAGTTTAACGCCGCTAATTTAATGGCCATATATGCGTGCACCCGTTTGCTGGGGATGGAAAGTGATGCATCACTCACGGCGCTCAGTGAACTGGGACCGATAGAAGGAAGGTTTGATTATTTTATCAGTGAAAACAATGTAACAGGGATTGTAGATTATGCTCATACCCCTGATGCCCTCGAAAATGTATTAAAAACGATTCAAAACCTCAGAAAAGGGACCGAAAAGGTTATTACTGTAATTGGTTGCGGAGGCAACCGGGATGCTGAGAAAAGACCCGCAATGGCTGCTATTGCCGCAAATTTCAGCGACAGGGTGATACTCACCAGCGACAACCCCAGGTTTGAAGATCCCGAAGCAATCATCGATGATATGCGAAAAGGCATTGAACTGACAGCAGCAAAGAAAATCCTTGTGATAGAAAACAGGAAAGAAGCCATCAAAACGGCAGCGGCCCTGGCTAATCATGGAGATGTATTGCTGGTGGCCGGTAAAGGACATGAAAAATACCAGGAAATTAAGGGTGTTAAATACCCTTTTGATGATAAACTGATTCTCAAAGAGGCATTGGCCTGAGACCACTAAATATTCAATTGTTATGTTGTACCATCTTTTTGAATATCTCGACAGAGTCTTCGACATTCCCGGAGCCGGGCTGTTTCAGTATATCTCATTCCGTGCGGCCATGTCTGTACTGTTGTCTTTATTTATTTCCATGATCTTTGGGAGGAAGATTATACACTATCTTCAAAAGCAGCAGGTGGGTGAGATTGTACGTAATCTCGGACTGGAAGGGCAGATGCAGAAACAGGGAACACCCACCATGGGAGGACTGATAATAATTGCTTCCATTGTGATTCCCGGGTTGCTTTTTGCCAACCTTACCAATATTTATGTATTGTTATTGCTGTTTTCTACGGTATGGCTGGGTATGATTGGATTTCTTGATGATTATATCAAAGTGTTCAGAAAAGATAAAAAAGGGTTGCACGGTAAGTTCAAAATATTGGGCCAGGTAGGGCTGGGAATCATTGTGGGAAGTATCCTTTATTTCAATGATTCGGTAGTTATACGTGAAAATGTTGTTCCCGATTTTCAGTTTGTTACCACCAATGAATTGCTTGAGCTTGATGGAATGATTAAGGCCAAAGATGAAGTAGTAAGAGAAACGGTTAAGTCAACCAAAACGACCATTCCTTTTTTCAAGAATAATGAATTTGATTATTCGGTTTTGCTAAGATGGATGGGAGAGGGTTATGAAAAATGGGCCTTCCTGATTTTTATACCCATTGTGATTTTGATAATTACGGCTGTATCCAACGGGGCCAATATGACCGACGGGCTGGACGGGCTGGCCACCGGCACTTCTGCTATCATTGGCGTGGCCCTGGGAGTGCTTGCCTATGTGTCGGGTAATGTGATTTTCTCGGATTACCTGAATATCATGTACATACCCGACACCGGAGAAATGGTAATCTTTATGGCTGCCTTTGTGGGCGCATGTGTTGGATTTTTGTGGTACAATTCTTATCCTGCCCAGGTTTTTATGGGCGATACTGGTAGTCTGTCGCTGGGAGGTATTATTGCCGTATTTGCCATCATTATTAGAAAAGAACTGCTTATTCCTGTAATGTGCGGTATCTTTTTCGTGGAGAGTTTGTCGGTAATGATGCAGGTGGGTTGGTTTAAATTTACCCGCTGGCGTTTTGGCGAAGGAAGAAGGATTTTTAAAATGGCTCCTCTGCACCATCACTATCAAATGGCTGGATATCATGAAGCAAAAATCGTATTCCGTTTTCTTATCGTTGGCATTTTGCTGGCCATTATATCCATAATTACCCTAAAGGTGCGATAGTCATGGGTTATCCTGATATCGCCATACTGGGAGCCGGAGAAAGCGGAACAGGAGCAGCATTGCTGGCTCAAACCAAAGGATTGAAAGTATTTGTTTCTGATATAGGACAAATACAACAGAAATACAAAAACGTTCTTACACATAATGGTATAAGATGGGAAGAGGGAAAGCATACGGAGCATCTGATCCTTTCTGCTTCAGAGGTGATTAAAAGCCCGGGTATTCCAGATAATGTAAGCCTTGTAAAGAATCTTAAAGCGCAGGCAATTCCTGTTATTTCAGAGATTGAGTTTGCTGCACGTTACACAAATGCTACCAAGATTTGCATCACAGGAAGCAACGGAAAAACAACCACCAGCACGCTCATCTACAGCATCCTGAAAAAGGCCGGATATCATGTAGGGCTGGCAGGCAATGTGGGTAAAAGTTTTGCCTGGCAGGTAGCAGAAAACGATTTCGATTATTATGTACTCGAGATTTCAAGTTTTCAACTCGACGGGATGTTTGATTTTAAAGCTGAGATTGCTGTTTTGCTCAATATTACACCGGATCACCTTGACCGATACAATGACAGTTTTGAAGCTTATGTCAGGTCAAAATTCAGGATTCTGCAAAATCAAACCGCTGATGACGCTTTTATATATTTCAGAGATGACAGTGTGATTGCTGATTACATCACAAAAATACAACCTGAAGCACGTATTTTTCCCTATACTGCTTATACTGATTCCCGTTGTGGAGGTTACATGAAAAATGAATCAACTTTTATAATTAATATAAACCAGGAAATTATCGAAATGGAAACCAGAGACTTATCATTAACAGGCAGACAAAATATTTACAATTCAATGGCTTCAGGAATTGCGGCCAGACTGGTAGACATACGTAAGGAGGTTATCAAACAAAGTCTGTCAGAGTTTGAAAACATAGAACATCGACTGGAACAGGTGGCGGTGGTTAGAGGTATTGAATTTATCAACGACAGCAAAGCTACCAATGTAAACTCCACATGGTATGCCCTGGAAAGTATCAAAAAGCCGGTGGTCTGGATTGTAGGGGGAATAGATAAAGGAAATGACTATGGCCCGCTGATAGACCTGGTAAAGGATAAAGTAAAAGCAATCGTTTGCCTGGGAAAAGATAATAGCAGGATAATCCGTTCTTTTGAATTTGTTGTCCCGGATATTGTAGAAACAGAAAATGCAGCTGATGCAGTGAAAGCAGCATACTACCTGGGAGAGCCCGGTGATGTTGTATTGCTTTCGCCCGCTTGCGCCAGCTTTGATTTGTTTGAAAACTATGAAGATCGTGGCCGGCAATTCAAACAACACGTATTTGATTTATAATCAATGATTTGAGTTATTGCAGGATATTTTTTTAAGAATTAGTATACCAATCAAAAAACATCCAAATATTTTTTTATGAAGTCTGTACTTTCAAGATTGCAAGGAGATAAGGTGATATGGTTTGTAGTGGCATTTCTGTCGCTTTTCTCCCTGTTGGCTGTATACAGCTCAACAGGAACTCTTGCATACAGATTTCAGGCAGGCAATACAGAGTATTATCTGATCAGGCATTTTGTCATTCTAATTATGGGATTGTTGTTGATGTTTGTGGCACATAAAATCAAATACACTTATTATTCAAGAATTTCGCAGCTTGCATTGTTCGCAGCTGTGCCCTTGCTGTTGGTTACCTTGTTTATGGGAACCAATATCAACGAAGCCAATCGCTGGCTGACCCTGCCGGTGATTAATGTTACATTTCAGAGCTCTGACTTTGCCAAGCTTGCTTTGATTATGTATGTTGCGCGTATACTAACCAAAAAACAGGGGCAAATCAAGGATTTCAGGTCTTCATTTATACCTGTCGTACTTCCGGTAATGATAGTGTGTGCGCTGATTCTGCCTGCTAACCTCTCTACAGCTGTAATCCTTTTTGCAACCTCCATTGTGTTGATGTTCATTGGCAGAATCAGTCTTAAGTATATATTTGCCATGATTACCCTGGGTGTTGTATTTTTGAGTATTTTTCTTATTATTCTTCTCAATTCTCCGGAAACAGGAAGGTTTTATACATGGAAAAACCGTATTGAGCGGTTCGTTGACCGGGAGAATGCGGATACCTACCAGTCAGACCAGGCAAAAATTGCCATTGCTACGGGAGGAGTTACCGGTAAAATGCCCGGAAATTCGGTTCAGCGGAATTTCCTGCCACAAGCCTACTCCGACTTTATCTTTGCCATTATTATTGAAGAGTATGGATTGATAGGAGGCTTTGTGGTTGTGATGTTATATCTGATTCTGTTATTCAGAGGGGTGCGGATTGCCCATCGAAGTCCGGGCACTTTCGGGGCCTTTCTTGCAGCAGGATTGACGTTCAGTCTTGTTTTTCAGGCCATGATTAATATGGCAGTAACCGTTGATCTGCTGCCGGTTACGGGTCAACCTTTGCCCTTGTTGAGCATGGGAGGTACTTCATTGTGGTTTACAAGTCTTGCCATAGGGATAATCTTAAGTGTGAGCAGAAAAGTTGAAGAAATAAAAAATCAGGAAGGAGAAGAACATGTTGCAGCCTGAACCCATCAGAGTTATCATAGCCGGCGGAGGTACCGGAGGACACGTGTTTCCTGCTATTGCTATAGCCAATGCAATCAGGGAAAAGGTTTTTAATGCCCGCATTTTGTTTGTGGGTGCCAAAGGACGCATGGAAATGTCAAAAGTTCCCGCTGCCGGATATCACATCATCGGGTTGAATATTATGGGGATGCAGCGAAAACTAACCTTGAAAAACTTACAGGTGCCCTTCAAGCTGTGTGAGAGTATTGTAAGTTCAAAAAATATAGTTAAGCGGTTCAGACCTCAGTTGGTAATAGGGGTTGGAGGGTATGCCAGTGGACCGCTGGTGAGGGCAGCAGCCAAATATGGGGTGCCTACTCTTATTCAGGAGCAAAATTCTTATCCTGGTTTAACCAATAGATTACTGGCAAAACAGGTCGACAAAATATGCGTTGCTTATGAGGGGATGGAACGTTTCTTTCCTCCAGAAAAAATTTATCTTACAGGCAATCCAGTAAGAAATGACATCCTTGAGGCTCCCGACAGAGTGGATGAGGGATTTGAATTCTTTGGTATGTCACCGCAAAAAAAGGTGGTTTTGGTTGTAGGAGGGAGTCTTGGGGCACTGAGCATCAACCAGGCAGTTGAAAAACATATAGATGATCTTCTTAAGCTGGATTTGCAGATAATATGGCAGACCGGAAAGTCTTACGCCGAAAAAGCTCATCAACTTGCTGCCGGAAGAAAAGACCTGAGTATCCATCCTTTTATCGACCGGATGGATCTGGCTTTTGCGGTAGCAGATGTGGTTATTTCCAGGGCCGGGGCTATTGCCATCAGTGAAATATGTGCATTGCGAAAACCTTCGGTACTGGTTCCATCACCTAATGTTGCTGAAGATCATCAGACCAAAAATGCCATGGCCCTGGTTAATATGCAGGCAGCTGTTTTATTGGCCGACAATCAGGTGAGAGAAAAACTGGGAGAAGTTTTAGGTTCGCTTATAGCAGATGAAAAGAAGATGGATAAGCTAAAGGAGAATATTACCCGGCTCTATTACAGGGATTCTGCAAAAAATATTGCCAGTGTTGCATTAGGATTAATTAAATAAGATAGTTTAAATGGATTTAACCAGTATACATAGAATTTACTTTTTGGGAATCGGGGGTATCGGTATGAGTGCCCTTGCCAGGTATTTTCTTTGGCAGGGTAAAGAGGTCTCAGGTTATGATCGGACAAAGACCCAGCTGACCCTTGAACTGGAAAAGGAAGGAGCGGATATCAATTATGAGGATTTGACCGGTCTGATTCCTGATAATCCTGATATGGTGATATATACTCCTGCCATTCCCCAAAACAGCCGCCAGTTTGAGTTTTTGCTCAAAACCGGGGTGCCTATGTACAAGCGTGCTCATGTGTTGGGTAAGATTGCAGAAAACACTTTTACCATCGCTGTAGCCGGAACCCATGGCAAAACAACCATTACCACCATGCTTGCTCATATTTTCAAAACTGCAGGGATGAACTTCATGGCGCTTGCCGGAGGAATCAGTGCAAACTACAACACCAACTTTGTTGTGTCAGGCACCCCTCAGTATGTGATTGTAGAGGCAGACGAATATGATCGTTCTTTTTTACATATTCATCCGGATATTACGGTAGTAACTTCAGTAGATGCTGACCATCTTGATGTGTATGGGTCCCTGCAGCAGGTGGAAGACTCCTTTAAGCTTTTTGTAAAGAATCTCAAGCCCGGTGGGGTTTTAATCACGCATTGCAATATTGGTTTGCTGAAAGATTTGGTGCCCGGTCAGAAAACCTATAGCATTGTTGAAGAAGCTGATTACGTTTTGGAAGAAATAGAAATCTCCGATGGTAAGTACAGCTGCAGAATGAAGCATGGCAAAGATTCTTTTCCTTTGGAATTTGGCGGGGCAGGCAGACATAATCTTGAAAATGCTCTTGCTGCTGCCGCTGCCTCCCTTAATGCAGGGATACAGTGGGAGGATATTCAAACGGCGCTTTATAGTTACAGGGGAGTGAAGAGAAGATTTGAGGTGGTTCTTAAAACAGAGAATATTGTTTATATTGATGACTATGCGCATCATCCCCGGGAAATAAAAGCCTGCATTGACTCTGTCATTGAATTGTTTCCGGACAAGAAAATTACCGGCATCTTTCAACCTCACTTGTACTCCAGAACGAGAGATTTTGCTGAGGGTTTTGCCGAAGCATTGGATAGACTCGACAGGGTTGTCTTACTGGATATTTATCCGGCAAGAGAACTTCCCATTGAAGGAGTAACATCTCAAATCATTCTGGAACGTATAAAAAAAGCAGAAAAGTATTATGTAAACGACAGTGAAGTGCTCCGGTTTGTTGAGCAGAATGACTTTGAAGTACTCATAACTATGGGGGCAGGAAACATCGATAAGTTTGTAAAACCCATTAAAGAACTATTAAAAAAATGATCAAAAAAATTGCCGTCATAGCATTTTATATCTTATTGCCCGCAGGAGTGTTTGTTCTGCTTGGATTTGCCATGGAAAACAATAAGTCAATGCCATGTCGCAGTTTTCGCATCCATATCGATACCTCTGAGGGTATGTCGTTTCTGGATTCTGCTACTGTTGTAAAACAGGTTTATGCATCCATTGATACCCTGGAAGGAAAGGTTTTAAAAGATATCTCTCTGAATCGTATTGAGGAACTTATCAATACGATGTATTATGTTGATAAAAGCCGTGTTTACAGAACCATTGACGGACATCTGAATGTTGATATCACCCAGCGGGTTCCTGTTGCAAGGGTAATTAACAGAGTCAATGAAACTTTTTACATTGATACGTATGGCAAACTTATGAAGCCCACAACCAATTACACAGCCAGGGTGCCGGTGGTTTCCGGGTTTGTCAATACAAGATATTCTCCCAATATTAATATCAGAGAATTTGAATCCAAATCAGAATTAACTTCATCTGAAAGAGTGCTTAAAGAGCTCAACGAACTGATACATTATATCCGGCAGGATGAATTTCTAGATGCCTGGATTGATCAGATTTATGTAACAAGACAAGGGCAGTTCGAACTCGTACCGCGCAATGGTGCGCACATCATCGAGTTTGGCTATGCCGACGAGATGGAGCAGAAGTTTGAGAAACTGATGAAGTTTTACACCAACGGGCTTACCCATGTGGGATGGGGAAGCTATAAAAGAATTAATTTACAATTTAAAAATCAGGTTGTTTGTTCTAAATGAATACTGCTATGGTACCTTCCGAAATTATTGTAGGCTTAGATATTGGTTCAACGAAGATTGCATGTATCGTTGGACGGAAAAATGAATATGGAAAAATTGAAATCCTTGGATTAGGCAAAAGTCCCTCGCTGGGAGTAAGCCGTGGAGTAGTTGCCAATATCCAGCATACTGTCGATTCCATACGTGCTGCTGTTACAGAAGCAGAGCAACGCGCAGGTGTGGAAATCAGAGTGGTAAACGTGGGTATCGCCGGACAGCATATCCGCAGTTTACAGCACCGGGGTAACATCATGCGAAACTCTGTAGATGAGGAGATTGACCAGAAAGACGTGGATTTTCTTATTGAAAACATGTATAAACTGGTTCTGCCCCCCGGCGAAGACATCATTCATGTTATCCCGCAGGATTACATCATTGATAATGAGCAGGGGATAAGAGCCCCCATTGGTATGTCGGGACGCTGCCTGGAAGCCAATTTTCATATTATTACCGGACAGCTGGCTGCTGCCAAGAATATTGAAAAATGTGTTACCAAAGCAGGCCTGGAGATAGATGACCTTATCCTTGAACCTCTGGCCTCTTCCGAGGCTGTGCTCAGCGCAGAAGAGAAGGAAGCCGGAGTTGTTCTGGTCGATATCGGAGGAGGCACAACGGATATAGCCATATTTCAGGATGATATTATTCGCCACACCGCGGTCATTCCTCTGGGTGGAAATGTGATAACTGAAGATATTAAGGAAGGTTGCTCCATAATTAAGAACCAGGCAGAAGCCCTCAAAGTAAACTTTGGCTCGGCCCTGGCAAGCGAAAACAGGGACGAAGAAATTGTTTCCATTCCCGGCTTGAAAGGAAGGGAGCCAAAAGAAATCTCACTGAAGAATCTTGCCAATATTATTCAGGCACGCACGGAAGAGATAGTCGAGCATGTATATTATGAAATCCGCAATTCAGGTTTTGAAAACAAGCTTATTGCCGGTATTGTGCTCACCGGTGGTGGGAGTCAGCTTAAGCACATCGCCCAGCTTACCTCCTTTATTACCGGAATGGATACCCGCATTGGTTATCCCAGCGAGCATCTGGCCAAAGCTCCCTCTGATGAAGTGTCTAAACCTATGCATGCTACCGGAGTGGGGTTAGTCATCCAGGGTTTCAAAAACTCAGAAACACAAAGAAGACGCAAAGAACCTAAAGTTTCTACCCATTCAGAAAAAAATAAGGGCAACTTTTTTGATGTAATCCTAAAAAAAGGGAAACAATTTTTCGAAAATGACAATAGCGATTAGTGTGATTTTATTAACATTTTAGCCTAAAAATCTGTTGATAAAAAATCCGTAACGAATAAATATTTTTTTTATTAATAACTACCTTAGAACCAGAAAATATGAACTCAGACATGATAAATTTCGATTTGCCAAAAAACCAATCTTCACACATCAAAGTCTTAGGAATAGGCGGCGGAGGTAGTAATGCTGTTAATTACATGTTTAGCCAGGGTATTGAAGGCGTAGACTTTATTGTCTGCAATACCGATTCGCAAGCCCTTGACTGCAGCCCTGTACCCAATAAGATTCAACTCGGTGTGAGTTTGACAGAAGGACGTGGAGCAGGCAGCATTCCTGCTGTTGGAAAAAATGCAGCCATTGAAGACCTTGATCGTATCAGGGAACTGCTGGAAGTGAATACCAAGATGATCTTTCTAACTGCCGGAATGGGAGGCGGAACCGGTACCGGTGCAGCTCCTGTCATTGCCAAAGCCTGTAAGGATTTGAGTATTCTTACGGTAGGAATCGTTACCATTCCGTTTGCTTTCGAAGGTCGAAAACGCCGGTTGCAGGCAGAAGAAGGGCTTCAGGAGCTTAAAGAGAATGTGGATGCTCTTATTGTTATCTGCAATGACAAGCTAAGAGAACTCTATGGGAACCTCTCTGTTACGGATGCATTTTCTAAAGCTGATAACGTTCTTACAACTGCCGCCAAAGGGATTGCCGAAATTATCACTCTTACTGGTGGTGTAAACGTTGACTTCGCAGATGTAAAAACGGTAATGTCAGACAGTGGTGTTGCCATTATGGGTAGCGGAAGTGCCGAGGGAGATAACCGGGCAATAAAAGCCGTTGAAATGGCATTGGCTTCACCCTTGCTTAATGACAACAATATCAGAGGTGCCAGCAATGTACTGCTGAACATTGTCAGTGGTAAGGAAGAAATACTAATGGATGAAATCACCGAGATAACAGATTATATCCAGACCGAAGCCGGTTCTACTGCTGATATTATCTGGGGCTATGGCAAAGATGAGAGCCTGGGGAATAAAATTACCGTTATTTTGGTGGCAACAGGTTTTGGGGAAAGCTCAGACCTGGGGTATAACCTGGAAAGTAAACCTGCTCAGAAAAAAGTGGTATCACTTGATACCAATGCCCAGCCCAAAGAAGAATCAAGGAAGGAAGAGAATATGGAAATGAAGGTTATTTCCAGGAGTTCTTCAACGCAGCAGGAAGGTGCTGCCGGCAATCAGCGAAATGAAAAACCTTCAACGCCTACACATGTTGATGTAGAAACCCGGCGAGACGATAAAATCTTTAAACCTAATTTTGTCCCTGAAAAAGGAAATGAGCAGGAACCTCCCGCCGAAATTAAGCGCTATGTGTTAAATGATGATGAACAGAGCAGTAGCGATGATTTGGGGCTCAAGGCCAAAGCCAGGGAAAGAGAACAGAGGTTGCGTGAGTTGAGTCTTAAACTTAAAACTCCCGAAGGACTGCAGGATCTTGAAAAGGAACCTGCCTACCTGAGGAGAAAGGTTGAGCTTAATAAAGTACCTGCCAGCAATGAATCTCACATCTCAAGATATACTCTTTTTGATGGGGAAGGAAAAACCCAGATAAAGTCCAACAACTCTTTTCTGCATGATAATGTTGATTAACGGTTGAATGACAAAACCAAAAAAAAGGCCCTTAGCGAGGGCCTTTTTTTTGGTCTGTATTAGAATAAAGTTGTGCTTACAGAATTCTCCTGAGCCTCATCATGGTAAATAACAGGATGAGTCCAAGACCCAGCAATAATGCCCAGTTCGATAAAGGAATTGCAGGTTCTTCATCGTCATCGTCATCATCTTCATCTCCTCCGGGAATTTCGCTGCCAAAAGTAACATCGTCAAAAGCAATAAAGTCTGCCGCACCAATAAATTTTACAGATTTAGCAATTCCCTCAAAGGTAACTCCTATAGGTTCCCATATGTTGTAATCTCCTCCCGGAATAGGCAGTGAACCCAGGGCTGGGAGGTCCAAAGAAGCAAGCAGGTTACCTTCTCCTCCTACTTCGTCATAAACCTCTACACTGCCGGGCTGATCGGTGGCTGAGTAGTAGAATGAGAAACCGGTTTCAAAACCTGCTTCAACGTTCATAATAGCATTGTTTTCATCCAGAAAAAACATAACGGTACTCGGTGAAGGTTCATTCTGAAAGTTTCCTGAACCACCAGCATATCCGGCAATAATGGATAATGTTGCCCCCGAAAATGTTACACCAAAATCAGGTCCGGGACCAAAACCACCGCCGGCCATACCTCCGTTGTAAAAATCAAGAATGGGTTGCGTGTTTCCCAGTCCTTCAAAGTCAAGAACTATAAGATCCGATTTGGGAGTGGCTCGCTGACCCATCTCATAAATTTCTTCCGGTGTGATAGTAGGAGTGACATTGGGATCATGAATGGTTTGCACTTGCTGGGCTGTGAGAAATGAAACAGATGCCAGCAAGAAAAGAAGGAATGTCAAAGTTTGTTTTAGATTTTTCATGCGTTTTTCTTTTTGGATTTTAAATAAAATAAATTTCCTCAAAGATATGTTTAAGATGCCATAAGACAGCAAAAAAAATCGATAAAAATGAGTAGGTTTGTTTGAATAAATTTACATGAACATTTAAATAGCATCTAACCAGCAGATTAAATGTTTTTGTGTAAAAACCATATTTCGTTCTCAATGTGAATAATATTGAATACAAATCAGGTTTGGATTATGGAAACTGCAATTGTTTTGGTTGCCGGGAGGTTTTGATGATTGATTATAAATTCACAGTGCTTTTATCTCTTTGTATTCCCCGGGGGTGATATTCTTGTATTTTTTGAAGGCAGCGTAAAAAGAAGATTTAGACTGAAAGCCGGACATCAACGCAATGGTTTCTATGGTGAATTTCTTATGCTCATCACTGTTTAACAGTTTTATGCTTTCTTCTACCCTGTATTCATTTACCAATCCGTAAAAGTTATTGTTCATGACATGATTGATAAGGTAACCTGCCTTTCTTTTATTTATTCCCAACAGCAGACATAAATCATCAAGGCTGAACCTGGGATTGGTAAACGGTTTTTTTTCATCCATCACCTTTTGAAGCTTCTCCTGTAAAAGATCTTTTTCCTCTCTGGTGATGATGGGTGGGATTGCATCACTGGTTTTGGCTGGAGAGAATTCAGGATCAGGAAAGAGTTCTTTTGCAGGGTTGGGGTTCGTTCTGTTTTTTCGTGCTTCAGGGAGAGAAACAGGTTGACTGTTGTTGAGAAGGTTTGTCAGCTGCTGCCCGAGAAGTCCTCCCGGCAAAAGAAGTATTAAATTGTAAGTAATGAGTAATGAAGGATTATTCTTCATGCCGGGAATATGAAACAGAACTAGCGCTGAGAGAACAATGAATGAGAGAAGGTAAATGGCTGGTAAATGTTTTTTTTCTTTTTCCCATACAGTAAATGATTTCGGAGCTATAATTCTTCTCTTCGTAATGGATGCTATGGAGAAAAGATTGGCGAAGATTAAACCCAGGAAATACAGAATGGCAATACCAGAAAAACCGAGACTGAAAAACTTATGAGAGAACACAAAACTACTGCCGATGGCCTCTGTGCGCATAGCATTTGCGTTTTGAATTTCGTTGGGAATAAAAAGCACACCCAACCAAACAAATATAAAAGCAACCGGAATGATGTAGTGTTTAAGTATATCTGCATGAACAAACCTTCTGCCGGGGTGTTCCACACAATAACTATAAAAAAACAGAGTTGATGCAGCTGCAACAAATAAGGTGTAAAACAGACCCTCATAAAGATATTGAGGGGGAGATTGATAAAAACTAAAAGCATTTATAACAGCCATCATGCTGATCAAAAGTAAGAACAGTCCTCCCAGGACTCTTTGTGCGTGATAGTGTTTTGCAATTATCACCTGCGTTGTGAAATAGAACAGCTGATAAACAGGAATTGAAAAAAGGATTATATGTAGATGTTCAGCAATCATTTTCTTTCTATTGTAGTTTGATGAGGTTCTGTTTTCCAGATCGCAGGATACTTATAGGAATCCTTAATGATAACAATAACCGCAAAAACATAGAAAGCCTCCATCATAAGATGAAAAAGGTATTTGGCCAGCTCCGAATTGTAATAAAATGTAAGTAAGATCATGAACAGTACCTGAAAAAGAAGAAATAAGCCAAAGTCGAAGGCCCCTTGCTTTGCTGCCTGTTTTGCCGGCAAACTGAAAAATAAAAGTGGAATCCAGCTCAGCACAATTACTGCTGGCAGCAGCAGGCTTTGTGCACGCTGCGGGTAGGATCCCCGTTTGCCATCGATGATAGTGGTAACACGGAATACTAAATCCTCGTCTGTAGTCTCCACCTTGATATCGGTCTGGCTGCTGCCTATACCTACAATGGTATTGGTGGTGAAGACAAGTATATGGCCGTAGACTTTCTCCAGCCCGTTAAACCATAAAACGGTAATCAAAACAGAGGCTGTTACCAGTATAGCGATTTTTTTTACCATAAATTCAAATTGTCATTGAGTCAGTTAATAGCATTCCTTTTAGTTCTTGTACTTCGGTGGAAGTCAGAATTTGTCAGGATATATTCTTTACAGGTGCAAAAATGCCTCCCGCCCTGCGATCGGCCCATACATAAATGAGGAAAATCATTAAACCAAACATAATATTCCAGAAATAATCGTGTATGCTAACAAATAAATGAGGGTGAGTTTTGCCAATTACTCCCATGACAAAAAATCGCATATTATTCAAAATAAAGATAACCCCCAGGAAAAGGGCCAGATTGATAAGCTTGTCCTTTAACGACCATTGGGAGAAAATGGTTATCATAGCTGCGAAAAGGTAGAAATTGTAAGCGGTGCATTCCAGAATTACCTTCATGCCAAATCCGTCATAATCAAGAATAGGGCCCCCTTTGTCGCTGATGGGTAAAAACAGGAGTTTGCCGGTAATAATAGCTGAACTATGGGTAAAGCCTACCATGATTTGCCTAAGGTAATCCTTGACAAACGGAATGTGAAGGATGGCCAGAATTCCAAACCATGCGACAAAGGCGTAAAGCAGGGGCTTCAATTTATTGAGATATTCTTGACGAGCTTGCTCTTTTCGTTGCAGTTCTTTCTGCTGTTGCTTATTCTTGTTCAAACGTATGATTATTTAGATGACTGAAAATAGTTAGTTAAAGTTAAAAAAAATATTTGGCATAATCTACAGCTCATGGATAATTAATGTTGTTTTAATGGAATTAAATAAGGTTCGGGCAGGGAATTAGGAAAAATTTTAAAAGTCGGGAGAAGTAAAAGTTTGTGGTAGGGCCTTTTTGGGGATAAGCCTTAGCCAATCAACGTTTCAACTTTATTTTCAAACCCTTGTTATGTTTTATTATTTTTGTGATAAATCTAAAACCGGTAATTATGAGTTTACTTGAAAAAATTGACCAGGATGTTAAAAAGGCAATGCTTGCCAAAGAGAAAGAAAAACTGGAAGCATTGAGAGCAGTAAAAAGCGCCCTTCTGTTGCAAAAGACTGAGAAAGGTGGTGGAAACACCATAGATGAAGATGCGGAGATAAAGATTCTGAAGAGACTGGTAAAACAGAGAAAGGATGCTGCAGAACTTTATGTGCAGCAAAACAGAAAAGATCTGGCCGAAGTGGAAGAGACACAGGCTGAGATTATCAATAGTTATCTTCCCGAGCAGTTGTCTGAAGAAGATATTCGTAAGGTAGTGAAAGAACTGATTGAGAAATTGGGGGCCAGCAGTATGAAAGATATGGGTAAAGTAATGGGAGCTGCTTCCAAAGAACTGGCAGGAAAAGCGGATAATAAGCTGGTTTCTGACATAGTGAAAGATTTGCTCTCGTAATTCAATTTTTTGCAACCCAGGGTTTTTCCTGAGAAAAAGTCATAAAAAAAGCCACCCCGAAGGATGGCTTTTTTTATGTTTATGTCAGGATTGATTACCTGGTGAGGATAATTCTGTCGTGGAATACTTTTTCACCTGCAGTAAGTCTGTAGATGTAAATACCATTGGGCAGTGATTCAGCATTGAAAGTATGTTTGTGGCTTTCAAATGCATTCACATGACCGTTGTATATTACAGCTACTCTTTCACCTACAAGGTTGTAGATCTCCAGGGTTACATCAGAATTTTCAGTAAGGCTAAACTCGATAGTTGCCTGGGTAGTGAAGGGGTTAGGATAAACACTAACCTGTGCTTCAGTTGCCATGACGTTTCCATCAGACAAAGGATCTTCGTCTTTCTGGGTAACAAGGTCAACTTCGTATTCTTCTTCAATTCCGATTTCAACACATTCGATCCACTGGCAACCATTCTGGTCAGTAACTACTACCTGGTAGCTTCCTGGTTCTAATCCGAAGTGCAGGAATCCCTGAGACTTGTCATAGTCTTCATTGGCTTCGTCTGGGTTGTAATCACAATCAGTAAACAGACATACATTGTAAGGTCCAACGCCACCGGAAATCATACCTTCGATTTCACCGTCGTTTTCGTCCATACCTGTTGCATAAGTGATGACAAGGTCAACAACCAGTTCTTCAGGTTCAGTCAGGGTTACTGTTTCTACTATGAAGCAGCCATTGGCATCCATAATGGTGATATCATAGTCACCTGCAGTGAGGTCTGCGAAATAACCATTGTCTTGTGCATCGCCTCCGTCAAGTGCGTAGGTAAGAGCACCTGTGCCGCCTTGAGCAACGATGTTGATGAAGCCATTGTCTCCTTCGAAACAGAGGATATCCTCAGTGTCAACAGAAACCACTTCAATCGGATCAGGATTCTCAATTTCGAACTCGATGGGAATCTCAACACATTCATTGGCGTCAGTTACAGTCCAGCTGTAAGCCATACCAGGTGCAATTTCATTAACGGTATATGAACCACCGTAGAATTCAATTACGTTGCCATCACCTAAGTTTAGCAGGTAAGGTTCTGTTCCGCCATTACCCGTAACGATAACGTCAGTCAGGCCGTTGTGGCAAAGGATTTGCTCAGGGTCAAGTTCAAAATCAGCAGTAAACTCTTCAGGCTGCTCTATTTCGAATTCAACAACAGTTTCACAACCGTTAGCATCAACAACAATCCAGTAGTAACTACCTTCACCCTTATTATTTATTACTGTGAAGTCAGTAAATTCAGCAACCAGGGTTTCCTCAGAAATCACTCCGTCATAAAGCATGTATGGACTTTCATCTGCGCCTCCTGTGGCGGTTACTGTTACATCTGTAGTGCCACCGAAGCAGGCAATAGGAGCATAGGATTCTTCAGCTTCAAGCTCTTCAGGCTGGTCAAGGAAGAATTCTACACCAACGTAGCATCCGTTGGCGTCAGTTACAGTCCAGTTGTACTGTCCGTATACAAAACCGTCAAGTTCAACCAGTCCGGCTTCATCAATTTCCAGTTCAAAGTCACTGTTGTCGTCGTCAGTCAATACATAAGGAGCAGTACCACCTGTGATGTCAAGGCTTACTGTTGTAGTGCCTCCATAGCAAAGGATTTCTCCATTGTCTTGCCCAACAACCAGCTGAGTCGGCTCATCGATATCAAATTGAACCATTTCAACACAACCTTTGTCATCAACTACAGTTGCAGTATAAGTGCCTGCAGCCAGACCGGTAATCATGTTGCCTTCAATTTCTTCACCGTCGAAAATGATGGTGTAAGGAGCAGTACCTCCGGTGATGCTGATCTCAGCAGAACCGTCAAATCCTTCGAAACAGCTTACATCAGCCACTTCTGCTTCAACTATGATAGGCTCGGGGAATTCAACGTCAAAATCAAATTCGTTGGAAAAACAACCTTCGAATTCAAAGAAGATGGTGTAAGTTCCGCTTTCGCTGATGTTGTTGATATCAACCTCTTCACCTTCTTCGTTCAGAACGGTATATACCGCACCTTCTACTTCAGGAGTAATGGTGATTTGGAGTGCAGCAAATTCAGGTGCTGATGGAGTGTTGATAATAGAGATGCCATTAACGTCAAAACCGTCACCGTTGCTGAAATCAGCTTCGTCAGTTACATCCACAACTTTTACATAACGTGCCCAGTCAAGAACGAAAGAAGCACCAGTGTCATCAACACCATTGGAAAGGTCGAAAGCACCGCTCAGGCAGGTTTCTCCCAGGTAAGACCATGGGCCATCAAGAGTTTGAGCAACCCAA
>JAABSE010000129.1 GCA_011390575.1 Sphingobacteriia bacterium | reverse complement strand
TCCGCTGTTGTGCAACTTTATATAATCGGCTCCCACTACATCCACTGCAACTGTTTCTTCTCTCTTGCGCTGCTGCTGAAAACGATCTTCTACCGTTACTTCCTGCAACATCCGTGAATCAGGAGGAAGAATAACATGCTGGTAGGAAGTGTCGGTTGCTGCTACGGTGCGGGTAACTGTTTTGTAACCCAGAAAAGAAACCCTCAGCTGAAAATTCTCAGCATGTATGTCGGAAAAATAGAAATGCCCCTGCTGATCGGTGACAGTTGACTGTAAAGCATCTTCCATACTGAGCTGCACAGCAGCACCGGCCAGAGGCTCATTACTGAGGTCTGTTACCTTTCCTGAAAACGATGATGCATACACAGGAAACAAGCCACCCAGGCATAATAATGCCATGGCATAAAAAAAACGAAACATCTTAAACTAATAATAATGAAGGCTCCGGAAGAAAACACATGGGTTATTCATCCCCGGCCAAAAAACCATTGGAACTGTGGAAGAAAAGAATCAGGGAATTATTACCCTACGGGCGGAGCGCGAAGAGAAAAAATAAACCCCTGAAAAAGGACAAAAGGTTTGGGATAGTTTTGCGTGAGGAACCAGAGATGATGCTCATCAACTTCAGGAGAAACCAGTGAAGCAATCACCTGTAATTTGGCATAATGGAAATCGCAAATGGAACATTCATCTTCCTGTGGCTGGTAATGCGGATGGTTATCATCGGCGGAGCTTACCGGAATGGGTTCCTGTGTGGTAGAACAAGAGCCGCAACAATGCGTTTGGTGGTCATGCTCAAAAACATGCACCGATTGGAATACCATCGGATACAGAAACAAAGCAGCCAGGAGCAGCGGAAGAATATGTTTAATTTTTTGCAACATTGTTGCAAAGATACAAATTTATATGGGCATTTAAAAAATGGAAGAATTAATTTATCAGAAAAAACAGGGTTAAAACGTGGTTCTGACAAGCATTCGGGACACTGCCGGATTCCCATGGGTATGAATGATGGAATCAGGGCATTAGTTCCTGAGATTTTTCATATACTCAGCCGGGGTCATCTGATAGTTTTCCCTGAAGCATTTTATAAAATAGGAAGGAGAGCTAAAACCTACAGAATATGCTATTTCAGAAACGGATCCACTTTTACTCTTTAGCTTTTGAATGGCCATTTTAAGTCTTTGGTCGCGAATAAATGCATTGGCTGATAATCCTGTAAGTGCGGTTAATTTACGGTGGAGTTGCATACGACTCATTCCAATTTTTTTCGCAAAATCATCGGCAGAAAACTTCATGTCAAACATCTCATTATCGATAAGTTTCTGTACTTTTTCAAGGAACTTTTCATCCATGGATGTGAGGGCAAGTTCGCCGGGAGAAACATGAAATTTGGAATTGTAAATGTTACGAAGCCTTTCTCTCAGCTCGATCAGTTTTTCTACTCTGAGGTGAAGCTTTACGGATGATACCGGTTTAACAAAGTAATCATCTGCACCGGCTTCCAGTCCTTTGAGGGTGCTTTCTTCATCTGACTTTGCAGTAAGAAGAATAACGGGGATGTGAGAAGTTTTTTCATCTGATTTAAGGGTTTTACACAATTCTATCCCATCCAATTCAGGCATCATTACATCTGAAATAACAAGATCCGGAATTTTTCTCAGTGCCAACTTCAATCCCTCCTTACCATCATTGGCTTGCAGAATGCGATAATGTGTCTGAAGACCTTCCACAATAAAATTCCTTAGCTCTTCATTATCCTCCACCACAAGTAAAAGTGGGCTGTTCTGGGTAACTCCACGGGAACGCCGGGGCCCGCTGATATGCTCTTCATCAGTACTTTTTTCATCTTCCCTGAGCTCTCCGGATGTATAGGCCTCCTTTGTAACAGGAATACTAACTTCAACACGAAAGATTTTTTCTTCTGTCAAATCAATATTCAGATGACCATGGCATATCTGCACAAGATCATTGACAAGTGAGATTCCAATACCATATCCTTCACTTTTCCGGTTTTTCTGAAAAAACTTTTGCGACAGTTTTTCCATATCTTCCGGATCATACTCAATCACACTTTCATTCTCCACAACAAACATAAGACTCCCATCCGTTAACCGGCTTTGTATTAGTATATCGGCATCTGGTCTTCCATACTTTATGGCATTATGAATCAGGTTGCCAACAATTTTCTCCAGCTTATCCGGGTCAAACCATACTTCTGTTATGCCGGGTATATCGGTTCTTATTCTCATGTTTTTTTCTATGGCCAGGTGGTAGTAATTCACTACAATCGTTTGTATTAACAGTGAAACATTACCCTGTTCAACATTCAGTTGGTGCTTGCCCGATTTTATCTTTGAGACTTCCATAAGTTGATCAACCAGATTCACCAGCCTGTTTGCATTTTGCCTGATCAGATGTAACTGCGATTTAAACAAAGGATTCTCAGACTGTGAAAGCAGTCTTTCTGCGGGTCCGGAAATGAGAGTTAAGGGGGTTCTGAACTCGTGAGAAATATGGGTGAAAAAGGTGCTTTTAAATTCATTTATTTCCTGCAAACGGGCTGCTTCATTTTCTTTGAGGCGCAATTTGACTTGCATAAACCAACGCCATTTCATGTATTGATAGAATCCAAACAACAAGGCAACAATGACCAGAATATACAACACCCTGGCCCATAATGTCTGATACCAGGGCGGCAATATGGTGAAAGTTAAGGATACAGGGGTATCAGACCAGATACCGTCATAATTGCTCGATTTTGCAAGGAAAGTATACTCTCCCGGGTCGAGATTTGTATATCGTGCCCGATGATTATTTCCGACTTCCACCCAATTATCATCATGACCTACAAGCTTATAAGTGAATTCATTTTTTTGGGGAGAGGAAAAAGCAAGGCTTGCCAGATGGAGGGTGATGGTATTTTCATTATGTGATAATACAATGGGAGCGTTCAGATTCATGGGTTTATTATAAACCAGAAATTCCGTAATGGCTGTTTTAGGGGCAATCTCATTGAAACTTATATCTTCGGGCCTGAACCAGTAAAATCCTTCCAGACTGCCAAAATAGAGGGTTCCGTCATGATGTTTGTAATAAGCACCCGTATTGAATTCACTGGCCAAACCCTCATAATTGGTAAAGTTGGTGATAGTAAATAATAGAGAATCAGGATTATCATAATCCAGTCTGGTAATACCCATATTGGAACTCAGCCAGATACTGCCCCGATTCCCCGGCAAGATTCCGTAAATCACATCATTGGCCAATCCATCCGCGGTTGTTATTCGTGTTACTTTCCGGGTTTCCAGATTGAGTGCATTGAGCCCTTCACCGTTTGTTCCTATCCATAAATAATTATCCTCATCATAATATAATGATTTGATATTGTTGGAAGAAATAGATTTAGGATCATCCGGATTATGCTTTAAGGAAGAAAACCGGCCTGTCTGCATATCAAACTTTGCAATCCCCCGGGTCTCGGCCCCGATCCAAAGCTCATTTTCATTGCCCTTTTCTATGGTTCTGATGTTGTTGCCGGGAAGGCTGTGGGGATCATCGGGGTCGTGCGTATATTGCTCAACAACTCCCTTACCGGGATCAAACCAGATGAGTCCGCTGCTCCTGGTGGCAAGCCAAACCCGGTTCTGGGAATCCTCAAATATTTTCCATATTGTTGATGCAGGCAAGGGTATTTCACTTTCAGTAGTGAAATGCTGAGAGGTCCTGGTATTCAAATCCAGAATACTTAATCCTTCCCCCTGGTAACCAACCCAGAGTTTTCCTTTCCCATCGCCCCAAAGACTCATGATACGGTTACTTGCCGGGGCTAATGAATGATTCGTTTCAGCCTTGTGGGTTTCCCATTCTTTCTGAACGGGGTTATATTCTGTAAGCCCCTTGCCAGAGGTTCCAACCCATACATGCTCGTTTTCATCAACAAACAGTGATCTAACCACATCAATGTTCACATCTTCCGGGACCTGTTGGTTATGAAAATAATTGAATTTTTCCAAAAAAGCATCGTAATAACTTAAACCACCCCCGTCGGTACCAAACCATAATGTACCTGTGTAATCCTCAAAAATACAAAGGATGTCATTGTAATGCATGGAACGCGGATTTTGCTTGCTGTAATTGTAATTTTTCAGAAGCAACTTTTCAGGATCAAACAAATAGGCACCGTTTCCATAGGTCGCAATCCACATATTTCCGTTAGAATCACTGGCAATATCAAGCACCATCGTATTTTGCAGTTTTGAAAAAGGTGCATCGAAAAAATCACTGGCCGGAAAGGCTTTTTGTTTTCCTTCAGGTATCAACATAATCCCATTGGTCAAACTTCCCACCCATATATTTCCATCAACATCCACTTTGCTGCAGGAATAAAAAACATCATCGGACGGGAGTTCAAAATTTGTAAGAGAATCATTTTCTGTATTCCAGAGGGCTAAACCATTTTTGAACGTGAGCAGCAGATGTTTATCATCCACTATTTCCAGGTCCTTAATTTCCTTATCGGGGTCATGCCATACCTGCTCAAACTCCTGTAAACTGTCATTGTAAAGACAAAGCTGCCCGCCAAAGCTTCCTGCCCAGATATTACCATGGAAATCTTCAGTAAAACAACTTGCTTCGGTAATTCCCGGTACGGGGTAGAACTCATCGGTTGCGGGATCCAGCGTTTCCGGGATGGATGTGTTGGGAATGATCCAGATTCTGTTTTTACTATCGGCAAATACTTTTCCCAACTGAAGATGCGTAAGCCGCGTAATATCAACAAATTTCTTTTTATACACTTTGAAATTTTTGCCGTCGTAACGATTCAGCCCCTCCTGCGTTGCTATCCATAAAAAACCATCCTGGTCCTGGGTTATAGAGACAGCAGAATTCTGAGAAAGGCCTTCATTTACAGACAACTGCCTGAAAGAAAGGTCTTGCTGAGAATATCCGGAAAATAAAGTGCTCCATTGAAGCAAGAGAATTATTCCATAATCATACCACCCCTTCCATACAATTTTCGGATTAAATTTATTTGATGGTTGCTTCATAAGATGGTTGTTTTATCACTAAACTACCCATTTAAACGCTAAATAAAAAACAATGTTGATGGAAAAATAAAAAATTAATAGCAATCAATCTTTTCATATAAAAAAACATATTACACATGCGCTTCATCAACACTTTGCATTCGAATAACATTATCATATTTCAAGCTATACTTTTCATGGTTTCAAAGAAATTGTTACAAAATTCATATCATCTGTTACAACTTTTACATGCCTTGTTACAATAATGACATGCACTGTTACAATCCTTATGCACTGATTTACAATCCCATAATACCTTTATACTTAACAAAATCAGACGAGGCAATGGCCACTGCCCTGATGAGCAAATACCTCAACCTGCTGTCTGAAATTATTCATTTCATCATAAACCCTCAATTCAATATAACATGAAACATGCAATAATTTACCTGTTAACACATTTATTGATAATGTTTTCTCTCCCCCTTCAGGCCCAGGAGGTAATTGCTTCCTCGGGTAATTATTATCAAAATGAAAACGGCACGATCAGCTGGACTCTTGGGGAAACCGCAATAGAAACCTATAGTTCAGCCGATATGATTCTCACACAAGGTTTTCAGCAACCTGCTATTATCATAAGTACATATACGGAGGAACTGGATGCCGATTTTCAAATATCGGCTTACCCTAACCCAACGAAAGCGCATGTAATCCTTTCAACCGGCAAGAAACACACTGACAATCTGACTTACCGGGTTTATGATATGCAGGGGCAATTAGTAATCAGTAATCCAATTGAGGGTTTACAAACTCTTATTGCTTTTGACGGCCTTCAATCCGGAACTTATTTTATCAGAATTACCCACGAGGAAAAATCGGTTAAAGTCTTTAAAATCATAAAGCAATAGGCAATTATTAAATTTCAGCTTCTATTACTGACTTAAAACAGCTCCCCAAAAAACAATTAAACTATCTGTCATGAAAAACTTATACATGTTTAATGGACGAACAATAAAACACTGTCATATAAAATCAATTATTCATTCCTTTCGAAACCTTTTGCTGGTAAACCTGATAATTTACAGTTTTATCTTGCCGGGTTTATCTGAATCCTTTGCACAAGCCCCCCAGGGATTTAATTATCAGGCAGTATTACGCGACAGTGATGGGGAGCTGATGCAGAACGAAAATGTGAACCTGGCTGTTGAACTGCTTCAGGGCAATGTTGAAGGCAGTGTTGTCTTCAACGAGCTGCATATTACTCAAACCAATGGATTTGGGGTTGTGAATCTGCAGATAGGGAATCAAAATTCAGGAGATTTTGAAAATCTGGATTGGTCTGCAGGTCCTTACTTTATAAGAATCAGTGTGAATGGCATACCCATGGGTACCAGCCCATTGTTAAGTGTGCCTTATGCATTGTACGCAGAAAACGGTGGAGAGCCCGGACCCCAGGGACCTGAAGGTCCTCCCGGACCACAGGGTGAACAAGGCCCGCAGGGAGAAACCGGTCCGCAGGGACCGCAAGGTGATCAAGGTCCGCAGGGTCCTCAGGGAAACCAGGGACCCCAGGGTGACACTGGCCCGCAAGGGCCACAGGGTCCCGAGGGGCCAGAGGGCCCTCAGGGACCGGAAGGCCCTCCTGGCTCGGATATGTGGCAAGAGAATGGAGATGATATTTACTATGATGTCGGGAAAATCGGAATAGGCATTAGCGCTCCCAATGCATTGCTTCACACAGCAGGCATAGGACAGGGAGAAGGCAATGTAGTTCATACCGGTAATGTGGAAAGCACTCCCGGTGACGCGCCGGTAGAAGGGGCCGGAACCCGCATGATGTGGTATCCCGATAAAGCTGCATTCAGAGCCGGATATGTAAGTGCTGAACAGTGGAATACAGATAACATTGGTAGTTATTCCACTGCCTGGGGATGGAATACGGAAGCGTCTGGTTTACGAGCCACCGCATGGGGATACAATACTGAAGTTTCAGGAGTGCAAGCCACCGCCTGGGGTGTCAATACAGAGGCTTCAGGGATTAGTGCCACCGCCTGGGGCACTGGTACGGAAGCTTCAGGGAATTACACTACCACGTGGGGCACAGGCACGAAAGCATCAGGGGATTACAGCACCGCTATGGGAGCCTATACGGAAGCTGCAAGTTTTGCTGAAACGGTTTTGGGACAAAACAATACAGAATACACTCCAAATGCAACAGAGTTCTGGCATGAAGAAGACCGTCTTTTTGTTATTGGAAATGGTGACTTGAATCCCAGTGATGCTCTGATGATCCTTAAAAACGGAAATATGGGAATAGGCGGATCGGCAAGTACAGAAACAGAACTTGTGATTCATAATAAAAATATAAATAAAACCATAGAGT
>JAABSE010000128.1 GCA_011390575.1 Sphingobacteriia bacterium | reverse complement strand
GATTCGAATAGTCAGAAGACCGGAGACAGAAGACCGAAGTAGATTCTCTTCAGTCTTCCGTCTACGGACGAACTGCTTCTGATTTATTATCACAATATAGTCTTATCCACCAAATTAGTAATAGTACCACAAAAACTTACCAGGTTTTGAAACAAAAAATTAAAAAAGCTACCCAATGACCATACCCGAACTTATATCTCAAAGCAATGGCAGTCGCCGTATCAGCTACGAATTGCTTCCTCCCGTAAAAGGAAGCAGCATCGATTCCGTTTTTGCCACCATCGATAAGCTTATGCCCTTTAATCCTCCCTTCATCAACATCACCTATCACCGGGAGGAAATATCCTTTGTTAAACAAGCCGATGGAAGTCTTAAACCCTCGGTGGTGCGAAAAAGACCGGGAACCGTAGGAATAGCGGCTGCCATTCAGGCCAGATACAAGGTGGATGTTGTACCCCATATTATCTGCGGAGGTTTTTCGAGGCAGGAAACCGAAGATGCGTTGATCGACCTGGACTTTCTGGGCATCAAAAACCTTTTGGTGGTGCGGGGTGATGGAGATAAAATAACAGGAAGGTTCAAACCCAACCCTCAGGGTCACCGCAATGCATCAAGCTTGATTGAGCAGATTATCGCCATGAACAATGGCATTTATCACGAGCAGTATGTCGAAAATCCTACCCACACTCATTTTTCAGTGGGTGTTGCCGGATATCCCGAAAAGCATGCAGAATCACCCAATGCGGATGAAGACCTTTTTTATCTGAAACAAAAAGTAGACAAAGGCGCTGAGTACATTGTTACACAGATGTTTTTTGATAATGAAGTTTTCTTTAACTTCGTGAAAAAGTGCAGAGATGCGGGTATTGATGTTCCTATCATCCCTGGCCTTAAACCCGTTAGCATCAAGGAGCACCTGCATGTATTGCCCCGGACTTTTAACCTGAGTATCCCCTCTCCGCTGGTAAAGGAGATGAACAAATGCAAAGACAATGCTGAGGTAAGAGAGTTGGGAGTAGAATGGACCAGCAACCAGATCAAAGAACTCATGGCAAATGGACATAATTTTGTTCATATTTACACCATGGGTAAGGTCGACCATATTTGCCGCATCTCAGAAAATGTGCTGTCTGACAAATAAGAATTTCCTGAAATCAAGAAAATACTTTGCTAACTCATAAAAAAAACACCATGTCATACCTGCAGCTGAAAAATCTATTGCAACAAAGAATTCTGGTTCTCGACGGTGCAATGGGCACCATGATTCAACGGCATAAACTGGAAGAGGAAGATTTCAGGGGTGAAAGGTTTGCCCATCTCAAACAAAAGATAAAAGGCAATAACGATTTGTTGTCCATTACCCAACCCGACATCATTCAGCAAATACATGAAGCTTATTTAGAGGCAGGTGCGGATATCATTGAAACCAATACTTTCAACTCCACATCCATCTCCATGGCCGACTATCAGATGGAAGATCTGGTGTATGAGCTCAACGTAGCAGGCGCCCGACTGGCAAGACTTGCCTGCGACAAATTCAATGCACTGACCCCTGACAAACCCAGGTTTGTTGCCGGCAGCATGGGTCCTACCAATAAAACCGCTTCCCTGTCGCCGGATGTGAGCAGCCCGGCTTACAGAGCCATCAGTTTTGATCAGTTGAAAAATTCCTACTATGAGCAAATCCGGGGTTTGATGGATGGTGGAGCCGACATCCTTCTGGTGGAAACGGTTTTCGATACCCTCAATGCCAAGGCCGCCCTGATGGCCATCCAACAATACCAGGACGAAAAAGAGATCAGTATTCCGGTGATGGTGTCCGGAACCATTACCGATGCCAGTGGAAGAACCCTTTCAGGACAAACCACCGAAGCATTTCTCACCTCCATCTCACATGTTGAGCTGTTGAGTATCGGACTCAATTGTGCCCTGGGTGCTGAGCAGTTGAAACCATTTCTGGAAATTCTCAGCCGGATGGCTCCTTTTGCAGTGAGTGCCCATCCCAATGCCGGCCTTCCCAATCAGTTCGGAGAATACGACCAGTCGGCCCGCATCATGGGAGATATTATTGAAAGCTTTTTGGATGACGGACTGGTAAATATCATTGGAGGATGTTGCGGTACCACTCCGGAGCACATTGAAAAAATTGCACGGCTGGCCGGCCAGTATGCACCTCGCAACATTCCCCAACCCAATACCAATACGTTGCTCAGTGGGCTTGAATATATGGAAATCCGGCCCGACTCCAACTTTGTCAACATCGGTGAACGCACCAATGTGGCCGGTTCAGCAAAATTTGCCCGCCTTATCAAGGAAGAAAAATACGAGGAAGCGTTGAGCGTAGCCCTTGATCAGGTGGAAAATGGAGCTCAGATCATTGATATCTGTATGGATGATGCCATGATTGATGCTCCCAAAGCCATGACTACTTTTCTGCATTTTATTGCCGCAGAGCCCGATATTTCCAAAGTACCTCTGATGATCGACTCCTCCAAATGGCATGTCATTGAAGAAGGACTCAAATGTGTGCAGGGAAAATCAATCGTTAACTCCATCAGCATGAAGGAAGGCGAGGAAGAGTTTATCCGTCAGGCACGACTTGTGAAACAATATGGGGCAGCGGTAGTTGTAATGCTTTTTGATGAAAAAGGGCAAGCCGATACTTTTGAGAGAAAAATCGAAATTGCGGAAAGGGCTTACAAAATTCTCACAGAGCAGGTAGCTTTGCCCCCCCGTGATATCATTTTCGATCCCAATGTGCTGGCCATAGCCACAGGTATCAGTGAGCACAATAGCTATGCCCTGGATTATATCAGGGCCTGCAAATGGATAAAGGAGCACCTTCCGCATGTTCACATCAGCGGAGGGGTCAGCAACCTTTCCTTTTCCTTCCGGGGCAACAATCTTATCAGGGAAGCCCTGCACTCCGCATTTCTTTACCATGCCATCAAAGCAGGTATGGACATGGGAATTGTAAATCCGGCATTGCTGCAGGTATACGACGAAATCCCCAGAGATCTGCTGCGCCTGGTGGAGGATGCCGTTTTATACAGAAGAAAAGATGCTACAGAGCGGTTGTTGCTCTATGCCGAACAGGTGAAAGATCAACAGGAAAACAGGAAAGAGGAAAAAGATAAGGATGCATGGCGCAGCCTGGAAATCCGTGAACGCTTGTCGCATGCCCTGGTTAAAGGGAAAGATGAATTTATTGAAAAGGATGTGGAAGAGATGCGCCAGCAAATGGACAAAGCCCTGGAAGTGATTGAAGGCCCCCTGATGGACGGCATGAACGTGGTAGGGGATTTGTTTGGCTCTGGCAAGATGTTCCTGCCACAGGTGGTTAAAAGCGCCAGGGTGATGAAGAAGGCCGTTGCCTGGCTTACCCCTTTCATTGAAGAGGAAAAACTAAAGCATGGCGACGTTTCCAGTGCCGGAAAAGTTTTGCTTGCCACCGTTAAAGGCGATGTACACGACATTGGAAAAAACATTGTAGGGGTCGTACTTGCCTGCAACGGCTTTGAAATCATCGATTTGGGGGTAATGGTACCCTGTGAAAAAATTCTTCAGGTTGCCCGCGAGGAAAAGGTGGATATCATTGGGCTGAGCGGCCTGATTACTCCTTCACTTGATGAGATGGTGCATGTGGCCGGAGAAATGAAAAAACAGGAATTTTCCTTACCTCTGCTAATTGGAGGAGCCACCACGAGTGTGTTGCATACAGCCGTTAAAATTGCACCGGCTTACGATCGCGGTGTTATTCATGTAAAAGATGCATCGCGTGCTGCCAAAGTGTGCAGCCAGTTGATTACTGAAACTAAAGAACAGTTTATTGATGATACCGCTCAAAGTTACCGCGACATGGTGGATGATTACCACCGGCGCAATGCACACAAGCAATACCTTACCCTTGAGCAGGCCCGTAAAAAGAGATTCCCCTATATAGCTGAGCAAGCCAATATAACACAACCTGCACAGCCGGGAATTCATGTGCTCGACAATTTCCCGCTTGAAGAACTGGCAACCTACATCGACTGGACCTTTTTCTTCTATGGGTGGGAAATCAAAGGAAAATACCCTGAAGTGCTGGAAGACCCGTTGAAAGGGCATGAAGCACGCAAATTATTTGAGGATGCCCAAACACTCCTGCAACAATTCTTTAAAGAAGGGTCGCTGAAAGCCCGTGGGGTGGCAGGTATCTTTCCTGCCAACAGTGAAGAGGAAGATATCATCATCTACACAAACGAACAACGCTCCGAAGAGAGAATGCGCTTCAATTTCCTGCGAATACAGGAAATCAAAGACGAACCGGGAAAATTCAACCTCTCCCTGGCAGACTACATTGCAAGCGCTGAGTCGGGAATTGAAGACCATCTGGGTGCTTTTGTGGTTTCCATTCATGGCGCCGATGAATTGGCAGAGCAGTTTAAACAGGAAAAAGATGATTACAACAGCATCATGACCAAAATGCTGGCCGACCGCCTTGCCGAAGCTTTTGCTGAATTGCTGCATGAGAAAGTAAGGAAAGAACTTTGGGCTTACGACACCCGCGAGCAGCTTAACCTGGCAGAAATGCTCAAAGAGCGCTATGAAGGCATCCGTCCGGCATGCGGTTATCCTGCCTGTCCTGAACACAGTGAAAAAATCAAACTCTTCGAACTGCTTAATGCACAGGAATATACCGGAGCTAGTCTGACAGAGGGCTTCAGCATGGTACCCGGTGCGTCGGTATCCGGATGGTATTTTGCCCATCCCCGTTCGCGCTACTTTAACCTGGGAAAAATCGTAAAAGATCAGGTGCAGGTATATGCAGACAAAAAAGGAATCGCATTGCAGGATGCGGAAAAGCTGCTGATGCCCAACCTGGGATACTGATTTATCGCTGAACTATTGCCCTGTAGCTCTTTTCCCAACAGCAGATGTAGCAACCTGTGAATTTTTCTTCCCGACAATTTTTGCAGGCTCAAATTGTTTTTATCCTTTGCACTTCTTACAAAGCAGATAAACAGGCACTTACAAAAATAAGAGCAGCAGTTTTCTGTATTGGCACAATTCTTCTTCGCCCGTAAGGTGTAAACAAAAAAACTAATCACTATGAGAAACTACATTAAGATATCTGTATTTGTTCTGGCAGGTTTGTTCCTGGTATCCTGCAATCAGAAGCAATTAGATCAACAGGAACAGGAAATAACGCAGCTGTCAGAAGAAAACGAAAAACTGCGTGAGCAGGCAGAAGAGCAAACTTCCAGCCTGAACGAATTCTTTGAAAGTATGGCACAAATCAGGGAAAACCTGAACGAAATCAAAGTAAAGCAAAATCTTATTTCTGAGGAAACCCGCGACAAAGACAACATTAACGAAGATATGCGCGCTCAGATTGAGCAGGACCTGGCAGCCATCAGCAATCTTATGGATGATAACCGTAAAAGGCTGGCCTCATTGAACCGCCAGGTTAAGGATTCCAATGTGAAAATTGAAGAATTTGAAAACATTGTAGCCAGCTTGTCCGATGAAATTGAACAACGCAACATGGAAATCAGCACCTTGCGCGACAATATGCATCAGCTGAACATCTCCAATGAAGCACTGGCCACTACCATTGAGCAATTGGAAGAAGACCGTACTGAGAAGCAACAGGTTATTGAAGAAAAAACCGAACTGCTCAACACAGCTTATTACGTTTTTGGCACCCGTCAGGAACTACGCGACCAGGAAATCATCGACAGAAAAGGTGGATTGCTGGGACTGGGAAGAACGACAGTTGTAAAATCAGATCTTCCAAAAGACCACTTTAATAAACTGGATATCTCACAAATCGGACAGGTTTACATACCAGGAGAAAACCCTAATCTGCTTAGCCTGCATCCTGCCGATAGTTACGTTGTAGAAACCACCGAAGAGGGATCCTCCATGATATTCATAGAAAAACCTGAAGAGTTCTGGAGCAATACACGCTACCTGATAGTAAGTATTGAATAAGATACATGTAAACCACTACCTGTATGTTTGTTTCCTCAGGCCATTCCGCTTCGGCGGAGTGGCTTTTTTTTTAACAATTAAGCGAGATTTTTAGCAATACCAATGGGCAACAATAAAACAATTATACCTATTTTTGTAATATATGGAATTCAAAATCCTGAGCATTCGTACTTCGAACAGGGTTATTTGGATCACAGCAGTAAACAGCTAACAATTGCAGGATATGAAGAAAATATTGATCGTAGAAGATGATGTCAGCTTTTCTGTAACACTTAAAACCTTCCTCAACCGGCAGGGTTTTGAAACTACTGAGGTATATACATTCCAGAAAGCACTTGAAAAGATATCTTCCTCCCGCTACGATGTTATTCTGACAGATTTCAGACTACCTGACCAGGATGGTATCGAGCTGTTAAAAATCATCAAGGAGAAATCGCCCGATTCTTTGGTAATTCTTATGACAGCTTACGCAGATATTCGCATGGCTGTGCAGGCAATAAAATTTGGCGCTTACGAGTATGTGGCCAAACCGGTCAATCCTGATGAATTATTGTCGTATATCAAAAACGGATTAAAAAAAATGGCAGAAGAGAAAGAAGCGTCTGTACAAGGCAGTCCTTCCAGATCCAAAACCAGTTCTGCAGATCAATCCGAAAATTATCTTGAAGCCAGCAGTAAAGAATCCCGATTGATACATGAGCACATCAACCTGGTGGCATCCACCGATTTTTCCATTATTATCCAGGGGGAAAGTGGTACGGGTAAAGAGTTTATTGCCCGTAAAATTCATGAAAAAAGCAAACGCCATCAAAAACCTTTTGTGGCAGTAGATTGCGGATCTTTGTCAAAAGAGCTGGCAGGAAGTGAGTTTTTCGGACATCTCAAAGGTTCATTCACCGGCGCCATCAACGACAAAACAGGTCAGTTTGAAGTAGCCAACAAAGGCACCCTATTCCTGGATGAAATCGGCAACCTCTCTTACGATATCCAGATCAAACTGCTTAGAGCCATTCAGGAACGAAAAATCAGAAAAATAGGTAGCAACAATGACATTCCGGTGGATGTCAGGATTCTTGTAGCTACCAACGAAGATTTACAGCAGGAGGTGAAAAAAGGAAATTTCAGAGAAGACCTCTATCACAGGCTCAACGAATTCAGCATCAACGTACCACCGCTAAGAGAACGAAAGGAAGATATACGCATGTTTATCAACCACTTTCTGGAAAAGGCCAATGAGGAACTTGAAAAAGAAGTAACCTCCATACCCGAAAACATCATGAATGTGTTGCTCAATTACAGCTGGCCGGGCAACATCAGAGAGATAAAAAATGTCATCAAAAGAGGAGTTCTGTTATCCAAAGGAAGTGAACTGGATAAAAATGCACTGCCTCAGGAAATTGTTTTTTCCTCCGTTATGGAGCAAACTGAAGACCCGGAAATAGATGAAAGCAACCTGAAGGCTCAAACCGGAAAAACAGAAAAGGAAATCATACTGGCCACCCTGCAGAAAACCCGGTACAACAAATCCAAAGCAGCACGGTTGCTGAACATAGACCGCAGAACACTTTACAACAAACTCAAGCTTTACGGTATTGCATTGGACTA
>JAABSE010000127.1 GCA_011390575.1 Sphingobacteriia bacterium | reverse complement strand
TATGGAAAATAAATTTTATACTTTATCGGCTACCTCCCTGCAAGGCAAAGAAATCAAGATGGACTCTTTTAAAGGAAAAACAGTCCTGATAGTTAACACTGCCAGCAAATGTGGCCTTACCCCACAGTTTGAAGGGCTGGAAAACCTAAACAAGAAATACAAAGATAAAGGTTTGGTAATCCTTGGATTTCCGTGCAATCAATTTGCCAACCAGGAGCCCGGCGATGAGAAGTCTATTTCAGAAGGTTGCGTGGTTAATTATGGCGTAACCTTTCAGATGTTTTCGAAGGTAGATGTAAATGGTGACAGTGCCCATCCACTTTTTAAATATCTGAAAAAAGAGCTTCCCGGCCTTTTGGGTGGAAAGCTTAAATGGAACTTCACTAAATTCCTGGTAGATGCCAGTGGAAAGCCGGTAAAAAGATTTGCCCCCACTACCCAACCCGAAAAAATAGAGAAATACCTGGAGAAATTATTGAATTGAAAAATTTCGGAAGCAAAGGTCCTGAATTTAACATCCTAATCAGGTATTACAATACTTAAAATTGCATATATTTGCACCATGATAAGCAGACTAAAAACTAAATGGAATATCACCAGCAACTGGCAGTTTCTGGTGATTCTGTTTATTTTTTCCATTACAGGCAGCTCAACCCTGATTGCCCGCAGGTTCATTTTTGACTGGATGGGTTTATCGTCGGAAACCAGTTTGCTGGTTACAATCCCACTATACATATTGATAATTTTCCCCGTTTATCAGTTGCTGTTTCTTTTTTTCGGGGCTGTTTTCGGGCAGTTTCGTTTTGTATGGGAATTTGAAAAAAAGATGTTGTCGCGCTTTCATTGCAAGCGATAATCTGCAATCTTAAAACAATAAAACAATTGGGCCAAAGCCCCTTGTTCTCATGAGCACTCATCCCAGTCAGTTAAAAGTGACGGTAATAGACAGGAGCAATACCCGGTATAATAATTGCAGTTGTCTTTAGCCCCATTTTGGTGATGTATCAAAAAAAAATACCTGAAAAATTTCGGTTAATTATACTTTCAATTTACCTATTGAAACTCACAAACGATGTCATACGAACAATTAAAGCTTAGCAACCAGATTTGCTTCCCTGTATATGCCGCTTCCAGGCTGATTACCCGGGAGTATCAGCCCTACCTTGATGAGTTGGGCATTACCTATCCCCAATACCTGGTATTGATGGTTTTATGGGAAAAAGATGACCAAACGGTAAATGATATTGGGAAAAAACTCATCCTCAACACCAATACCATCACCCCCTTGCTGAAGCGCCTGCAAAAGCTTGGATTCATTAACAGAAAGCGTTCGGAAGAAGATGAGAGAAAGGTAATGATCAGCCTCACCCCCAAAGGAAAAGAAATGGAGCACAAAGCTGCAGCAATACCGGAAAAACTGGTTGCCGGGCTAATGGACAGCCCCATGAAAGCTGAGGATTTACTGGCAATGAAGGAAAACCTTTACCAGGTAATAGACTTTCTCTCAGCGAAGAAACCCTCAGACGAAGAACCTGACACCAGCCTTTAGCAGGTTCAGAATCGGTTTCAATTACTTCCTCTCCTCCACCCATTTACGGGCATTGACAAAAGCTTCCACCCACGGAGTCACTTCATCCCCTTTTCTTTCGGCAGGATAGTGGGCCCATTGCCATGGAAAAACAGCCCTTTCCAGGTGAGGCATCATGGCCAGGTGACGGCCATCAGGAGAACAAATCGCTGCGGCGTTGTAGTCGCTGCCATTGGGATTGGCAGGATACGCATTGTACCCATAAACGCCCGGTATATGGTACTGATCTTCAGGCAAAGGAAGTCTGAACTTGCCTTCACCGTGAGCAATCCACACACCCAGCCTGGTACCCGCCAACGATTTGAGCATGATCGATTCACTCTCCATGATCTCCATGTTTACAAATCCGGATTCAAATTTATGGCTGTCGTTGTGCCGCATTTGGGGTTTATGAATATGATCGGGATATATCAGATCAAGCGCCACCATAAGCTGGCAACCATTGCAAATCCCAAGGCTTAGGGTATTATCGCGCTTGTAAAAATTATCGAGTGCAGTGCGGGCTTTTTCATTGTACAAAAATGCGCCGGCCCAACCCCTGGCAGAACCCAATACATCCGAGTTGGAGAAACCTCCCACGAAAACGATGAAATCAATTTCTTCCAGGGTTTCTCTGCCGCTGATAAGGTCGGTCATGTGCACATCCTTCACGTCAAAGCCGGAAAGAAAGAGGGAGTAGGCCATTTCACGATCGCCATTCACCCCTTTTTCACGTATGATGGCGGCTTTGGCTTTTCGCTTTCCCGGTTCAGGGAGGTTTGCCAATCCCAAAGACTCCAGGGTCCCTTTAAATTCAGGTTCAAACCGGTATTCCAGCATTTGCTCCTTGTAGTTTCTGTATCTTGCTTCTGCCAGAAGTTCACCACTCTGTTCTTTGTCGAGCAGGAACGATGACTGGTACCACAGGTCGCGCAGGGCATTGATGTCCAGCTCCAGATCCTCCCCTTTCCCTTTCACAGTAAGCCTGCGATGGTTTACAGGTGAGCCCAGCACCGTATAAGAAACATCATGTTTCTCCATGATTTCTTCCACGGCTGTCATGTTGTTGACCTGAATCACCACACCCGGACTTTCACAGAACAGGATCTTAATCAAATCGTTTTCTTCATTAAAAGGCGAAAGATCGATTTCCATACCTCCTTCGGTATTGGCAAAGCACATCTCCAGCAGCGTGGTAATCAAACCACCGGCAGAAATATCATGTCCTGCCAGCACCAGTCCTGCACCAATCAATTCCTGTACAGCGTCAAAGGCATCGCCAAAATAATACGGATCAATTACGGTAGGTGCTTCATCACCCAGTTGCTGAATATACTGGGCAAAACTGCTGCCTCCCAGTTTAAAGTCATCGTAGGAAAAGTCAATATGCAATAGCTGTGAGTTCACATCATTCACAAGAACCGGTTCAACGACCTTGCGCACATTGTATACCTCAGCAACGGAACTTACGATTACCGTTCCCGGCGACACTACTTTTTGCCCGTCGGGATATTTCTGGGTCATGGACAGAGAGTCTTTGCCTGTGGGTACATTGATTCCCAGTTTGCAAACAAAATCACTAAGGGCTTCCACAGCGGAATACAAACGGGCATCTTCTCCCGGATTTTTGCAGGGCCACATCCAGTTGGCACTCAGGCTAACACCGGAAAGGCCATGGGTTAGGGGTGCCCATACAAGGTTGGTTAGGGCTTCTGCCACTGACAATACCGAACCGGCAGCGGGATCAATAAGACCTGCTACAGGCGCATGACCAATGGAAGTGGCTACTCCCTTCTTGCCACGGTAGTCGATGGAGGTGACTCCGCAGTTGTTCAGTGGCAGCTGTACTTCTCCTGCACACTGCTGTTTGGCAACGCGCCCGGTCACCGAACGGTCCACTTTGTTGGTGAGCCAGTCTTTGCAGGCCACAGCTTCCAGTTGCAAAACCTTTTCAATGTATTCTTCTATTTTTTCCGCATTATATTTCAAAGGAGCAAACCGGTCTGTATCTTTCTCGTCCTTCAGGATAGTTTTGGGTGCATTGCCAAACATATCGTCCAGCTTCAGGTCGATGGGAGCATTTCCTTTGCCATCCACAAACTTAAGATGCATATCTCCGGTGGTTTCACCCACTACGTACATGGGAGATCTTTCCCGTTCTGCCACACGTTTCAGTGTGTCAAGGTCTTTTTCATGCATCACAAGTCCCATGCGTTCCTGCGATTCATTTCCCACGATTTCGCGCGCCGACAATGTGGGATCTCCGACAGGGAGCTTGTCCAGATGAATCGTTCCTCCGGTAGCTTCCACCAGCTCCGACAGGCAGTTGAGGTGCCCGCCGGCACCATGATCGTGCACCGAAATAACCGGATTGATATCCTGTTCTACCATGGCGCGGATGGCGTTCATGGCACGTTTCTGCATTTCGGGATTGGAGCGTTGCACGGCATTGAGTTCGATGGCATTGGCAAACTCGCCGGTAGCCACCGAAGAAACCGCTCCTCCACCCATACCAATGCGGTAGTTATCGCCACCCAGCACCACGACCTTATCCCCTTTCACCGGAATATCTTTCAGGCTGTCTTCCTTCCGGCCAAAACCAACTCCTCCGGCCAGCATGATTACTTTATCGTATGCCCAGGTTTTCTGGTTTTCTGTATGTTCAAATGTCAAAACCGAGCCACAAATGAGGGGCTGGCCAAATTTGTTACCAAAATCACTGGCGCCGTTGGAGGCTTTGGTAAGGATTTGCTGCGGGGTTTGGTACAACCAGGGACGGGCAGCAACATTTTCTTCCCAGTTTCTTCCTTCTGCGGTACGGGGGTAGGCGGTCATATAAACGGCTGTTCCGGCCAGTGGCAGCGAACCTTTTCCCCCGGCCAGACGGTCGCGTATTTCCCCCCCTGTACCGGTAGCAGCGCCGTTGAAAGGTTCAACCGTGGTGGGAAAATTGTGGGTCTCCGCTTTCAGGGATATTACACTTTCAAATTCCTTTTCCGTGAAAAAATCAGGCTGATCCTGCCTAACAGGAGCAAACTGAATGGCATAAGGCCCCTGGATAAACGCGACATTGTCTTTATAGGCAGAAACCAGGTAGTTAGGGTGTTCTTTGGAAGTTTTTTTGATGAGCTGAAACAGGGAACTTTCTTTCTCTTCTCCGTCAATAATGAAGGTTCCATTGAATATTTTATGCCGGCAATGCTCAGAATTAACCTGGGAAAACCCAAACACCTCACTGTCGGTGAGCTTTCGGCCCAGTCTCTCACTCAGACCATTAAGATAACTTACTTCCTCATCACTCAAAGCAAGCCCCTCTTTCTGATTATAGGCTTCCACATCATCGATGTAAAGAATTTCTTCCGGACTGATGTTGATGGTAAAAACCTCCTGATCCAATTGATGATACATCGCCTGAAGCATAGGGTCAAATTCAGCCTCAGGGCCCTCAACCTCAAAAAACTCTTCCACCCGCAAAACGCCTTCTACTCCCATGTTCTGCATTATCTCAACGGCATTGGTACTCCATGGTGTAATCATTTCGCGCCTGGGTCCGATAAAATATCCATCCAGATTGGGTTGCTCATTAAACTTTGCGTCGCTAAAGAGCCATTCCAGTTTGGCAATATCTGTTGCAGGCAGCTGATGCTTCACATCAACTGCTATTACCTGTTGGGCGTTGCCGCCAAAAAAAAGAATCATGGGAAAGTTAATTTGGGTTTCTTATTGCATCTAAATCTTCTGCAAAAATAACAATTTAAATGTTTGGGTAATTCGGAATAAAACCCTTTCGTATATCATTCATCTCGCAGGTTTTCCTACACACAACTCCCCATAAGTATTTTTTCTTATTTATAAATCAGTAATTACACGTATTTTTACATATTCCTATGCAACAGGGTTTCTATGACTGACTTTCACCTTTATCCTATTAATGCAAAAATTACCGCTACCAGTTGCCAAACAAGCGTTTGAACCTATTCACTTATCACGGCAAACCATCCTGATTCACAGTTAATTCTCTGCATTCATTTGTCGTTTTTTTCTTATTTTCGCATACCATACCTGTTGTTTAAATGTTTTTTTCAAGCACCTGAAAATAGCCACAAACCCTGAAAACAATTCCTATAATGAAAAACCCAACTGAAGAAATTGCCATAAAGAGAGAAAATGCCTTACTGGAAAACTGGAGCGCAGAGATTAATATTCGCGAGTTCTTCATTAACTATGGTTCGCCGGCCTATATTGTTTCCCAAAAGCAGTTGAAGCATAACGTGACTGAATTTACACGATTTACCGGAAACGAAGCCAACATCATGTTCCCGGTAAAAACCAACCCCTCGCTGGTGGTTCTTGAGGTTTTGGCAAGCCTGGGTGCAGGAGCAGACTGTGCCAACCGGCAGGAGATTGACCTGGCTTTGTTTGCAGGAATTCCTTACGAACGCATTTCATACAATTGCCCCGTGCAGGATGTTTGCTTATCAACGAATCTGTTGAAAAAAGGAGCCATCGTGGTTATGGACGATCCTGAGGCCATCCTGAAAGTTCAGCAAAGGTTAAAAGGGCGCCCCTTCCCCGGCCAATTGTGGTTGAGGGTAAATCCGGGGTCGGACATCCGGTATGAAAACACCAACGACAACCAGGAACTCATGTCGCATGCAGCTTCCTCCTCGAAATTCGGAATTCCGGCAGAAGATCTTATTCCCCTGGTTGAAGAAATGAATATGCAGGTTTCCGGGCTTCATGTACATGTTGGAACACAAATGGACAACCTCACCAGCTTTGTCAATTCCATGAACGAAATGCACCAGCTGGCAGAAGAACTCATCGCCATGGGTCATGAAACCCGGCATCTGGATGTAGGTGGCGGACTGGGGATTCCATTTATGGAGGGAGATGAATTCCCTTCACTTTCGCATTGGGTGGAAGAAATGACAGCATTAAAAAAGAAAGGATTTCAGTATTATGTAGAGCCCGGTCATGCATTGGTTGGCAATGCAGTGGGTTTGCTCACCAAAGTAGAAACCATCAAAAAATCGCGCAGCAAAAGGTGGCTCATTACCGATGTGGGCACCGATCAACTGGCCAAGGTCACCCTGCTTCGCTGGCCCCACCGTATCTTAAGCCCCGACGGAGAGCCTCTTTCCGCCAAAGGGAATGACGCCATTGCCGGCCCCCTGTGCTTTGCCGGCGATATTCTTCTTGACAATATTAATGCAGGAGAAATCAAACCCGGCGACCCCCTGCTCATTACCCACGCCGGAGCCTATACCTATTCGCTGTCCAGCAGGTTCAACGGCAGGCAGGCACCTGCATGGATTCTTATTGATGAGGAAGGACACCAAAAAAGAATCAATTTCGAGGGACGCTACGACAACCCCCATCTTACCAATTATTTCTGGGATTTGCGAAACGAAGCTAAGCCCGTCGAAACCCTGAGCGCGGAAAAAATCAGCGATCTCAGCTCCATTTATCTTACCAAATGGTCAGAAGAAGACCGGTTTGAATACCTTAACATGTCCCGCACGGGAGAAAGAAGTTATGAAGTAGATGTAATGACCCACTCCCGGGTCAACTTTATTTCTATGCCTTTTGCCATCAGGATTTTTGGTGATGCCGTAATTGTGGCAGCCCTCCATCAGATGAAAGCAGAGAAGAAGGAAATGCCCATTTGGGGAAGGAAACTGAATCTGGACTGTTTCGGGCAGGTAAAAACCGGTGTCCCTGTCCGGATCAGAATTTCTTTCAGCAACCCATTAAAAGAGCTCAACGGAACCAACTCCATCCTGGCAAGATTTGAATCGGAATGCTGGAATTGCACAGGAAACCTGGTGCTTAAGTTTTAGTGATTATAAAACTGCTATTTGCAGCAGGAATCAGCAAAAAATCTGAAAAACTTAAACTTAAACCATCCTAACCCAAAATAAGTTGTTATTTTTAGGCCTTCCAAAAAAAGCTAAACCAATAACAACAAAATGAACTTCCTGAAATTCAAACTATTACTTGTCAGCCTGTGTTTTCTGCACGGGCTGATACCCTTGAGCGTGACAGCAGGTCAGCAATCAAACGATCAAAATTCGGTAAGGACTGATTATTCTGACCATAACCAGATGGAACAGAGACTCAGTGAACTTACCCGGGCTTATCCCGCGATGACAAACCTCCGGTCACTGGCCAAAACCAAAGGAGAC
>JAABSE010000126.1 GCA_011390575.1 Sphingobacteriia bacterium | reverse complement strand
TACCATCGGTATTAAGGGTTATTTCACCGCCAAAACCCCCTATGTATTCCAGCGTTTTACGGTCGAACACCTGGAAGGTATTGTTTATTTTACCCTGATCAACCATGATATAGTAGCCGGAGCTATCAGCTTCACATTCCCATACCACAATTCCTTCGGGTTCATAAAAGAAATAGTTATGTGGGATGACCCTTCCGGTAAACACGCCATCAACATCATACACCTTTACATTGCGATGCTCTTCGTGTTCATCGGCAATGAGCAACCTGTTGTGCACCCTGTCGACAAGAATGGATTCAACTTTATGCAAGATGCCTTCACCTGAGGTATCGCCAAAAGCTTTGATGTGTTCCGGGGCGACCTGATTGTTTTCAACCGTAAAAACAAAGTGTTGCACCCTTTGCCCCAGGCTGTCCGCCGGAGGTGTTTCTTCATCCGGAGTTTCGTAATTGTCGGTTACGTAAAGGTGGTATTTGCCTTCAAACTGGTCAACGGTAATACCATAGGGCAACCGTAAAACTGATTCACCAAAAAAACCCAGAGGCTCTAAATCGGGCAGACTAAAAACCTGTATCCTTTGATTGTCTCTTTCCACAATTACAGCATAATTGTCGATTACAGCAATCCCATTGGGTCTGCTTAGCTCTCCCAAACCATTTCCGGTTGCACCAAACCGGGTTATTTGCTCACCATTTGCCGCATCATAAACAATAATGGCATTTCCTTCTTTTGCTGTGGCCAGCAACCAGTTCTGACCGTCATCTCCATGCCACAAGGCAGGGCTGTCCACGTTGTCGCTCTCATCGCGAAGGGTTGTAAAAGCCTCTTTTATAAGGGCAACTTCAGGAAGTACCGATAAGGATTTCTTATTTTGCTCCGGCGACTCTTTTGGGGTAGGCGTATTCTGGCAAGCCGAAAATAACAGCATTGCAAGAAAAATTATATATCCTGTATTGTTCATAATATCTTTTTTTTTGCCTAATTATAAATCAAGTTTCAAACCCATTTGAAAACGCACGTTGTAATACTCCGACTGCATTACCCTTGAACTTATTCCCTGGTAATAATACAAGGGCTGATTCAACAAGTTGATTGCTTCTGCATATATTCTCAACTTTGGAGTAATGGCATAGTTCGCATTTACATCCAAATAAATGGCCTCATCATAGTATCTGTCATAGAATGCTTCTTCGCCAAATTCATCCACAAAATCGGAAGCATAATTCACCGACGTTCTGAATGAAAAACGCCTGCTGTCGTATGATAAGGAACCGTTAAGGGTATGCTTTGCAGTACCGGGCAGCGAAATGTCCTCATCATCTTCGCGGCCTTCGATACGAAAATCTGTTACACTGCTGGTAGTGTAGGTATAATTGGCGTAAACGCCAAATCCCTTCAGGAAACCAGGCAGGAAGTCGAGCTGTCGCTGGACAGCTGTCTCAAAACCAAAAATTGTAGCATTTCCGCCATTGATGGGCTGGCTGAAGGTATCCCAGTTTGTCCCTTCGAAGAGGTAGTTTTCACGGGTTTCGGTTACAATAAAGTCTTTGATATCTTTATAGAAAACCCCGGCAGAAATAATCCCAATGGTTCTGAAATACTTCTCGAACATCAGGTCAAAATTCATGGAAGAAGTAGGAATCAAATCGGGGTTTCCGATAGCAATCTCGTTATCTTCGCGTTCAATGGCCTTAAAAGGAACCAAAGCGAAATAGTTGGGTCTTGCCAGGGTGTTGGTCCATGCAGCCCTTACCATCGTGGTTTCATCAAAGTTGTACTTCAAATGTAATCCGGGCAGGATATTAAGGTAGGAATCAGAGACTTTATCAGTTAAGGTGGCCGTTTCTTCATCTGCATCGAACTCATAACCCTGATACTCCAGCATAGTTTGTTCCAGGCGAACTCCCGCGATTAAGAACAATTTAGACCCTATGTTTTGATTTAGCATAACATAACCACCTAAAATATTTTCCGTGGCATTAAAATTTTCCGATCTTTCTTCAATGTCTTCTTCTTTCTCAAATAAAGAGGTATTGTTCAGATCTAAACCTCCAAGGTATTCTCTGTCTATAAAATTACCAATCACATAATCTCCTGCAAGAAAATTATCCTTCGAAAAATCTTCCCTGTTATTAAATGAATTGCTGTTAAATCCGTCCTCATCCAAAGGCTCAAATTCAAAGAGTTGGTTGTCCCGCATCTTCTCTTTGCCTTTGTATCTAACACCCGCTTTGATGTTGTTTTCATAGGTTCCTTCGAGCCAGGGGAATGAAATATTGAGTTTTAAATTTCTGTCAATATCTTCTGTGTATTGAAATTCTTCTGTTATTTCGTTTAACTCATAAGATGGACTAAGATCTGCAAATTGAGAGGGTGTTACAGAAACAATTTTCGGGTTGCGTTGATCTGAAAAATCAGTTTGAAACACCAAATCTTCTGCTGCATATTCTATGTATCTTTCATTGGGTCTTTCTTCTGATGCTTTGCTGTATGAGCCTGTCCAGTCAATTTCCACTGCTCCCAGCTGATGTTCGCCACCCATTGAAAAATTCATCATACGCTGGTCTTCGAGACGGGCAAATTTGGTATCATCAACACCCCCTTTTGTTTGTCTTTCCATTTCCCCACTCCACGAATCGGTATCTTCATCGTACTCAATATCTTTATAAACAGCACGATACCGGTTTTCCCAATCGTTTCGGTGATTATACATACCGTTGGCAAAAAGCGTATTATTTTTATTAAGTTTATAATCCAGGCTTAAGGAATAACTTTGACGAATACGCTGCAAATAGTACTGCCGGATTTGAAGCTCTTCGGCAAAAGCAGAACCATCTTTATTGTTATCGTCCATATAATCCCATTCCGCTTCAAAGTTATCGCTCCCCAATTGATGATTATGGTAGGAAAGACTGGCAATTACACCCAGTTTATTATTCAAAAAACGATCTCCTATTATGAAAGCACCATTAAGCATAGGTTTTTGGGCAAGAATATTATATCCTGAGCCGAGAGTTGCGCTAATCCGACGGTCGTAAGGTGCTGAGCGGGTAACGAGGTTAACCGAACCTCCAATGGCATCAGCATCCATATCGGGAGTTACAGCCTTATTTACTTCAATAGATTGAATCATATCGGCAGGAACCAGGTCGAGCTGTACCGTGCGATCTTCAGCTTCTGCGGAGGGAATCCGTTCTCCGTTTATCATCACCGAGTTGTATTGGGGTGCTGTTCCCCTGATGTTGCCAAAACGTGCTTCTCCCTGGTCGTACTGTACATTGATGCCGGGAATCCTTTTCAAAGCATCACCAATATTGGCATCGGGGAAACGGCCCACCTGATCAGAGGAAATGATATTGGTAATGTTTCCCTTGTTCATTTGGGTATTCAGTGCTTTCGACTGCCCCTGCAACTGACCGGTTACAACAACTTCAGACAGTTCAATCCCCGGTTGCAAGGTGAAATCAATAACTGAAGTTTGTCCGGATTCAACCATTATTTGTTTACTGGCAGGTCTGAAACCAATATAAGAAACCGAAATTTCATACGTTCCTTCCGGAATTCCGGTAATGGTAAAGTAACCGAAGTTGTCGGTGACGGCTCCTTTATCAATTGATTCAATAACCAGGTTTGCACCAGGCATGGAAAGGTTGTCAGTATCCAAAACCCTGCCTTTAATGATGCCGGATTGTTCCGCCTGTATGCTCATAGCGAAAGCAACAAATAAAACAGAAAAGTAAATTTTTAGTCGTGTCATGAAGTATATTTTTAAATTCACGACAAAACTAAGGGTAGTATATTACGGATAAGTTAACAACAGTTTAAAAAAGGATTAACATAATACAGTGGGAATTAAGTAAATGTTAATTTGATTTCTGTTTTGCCAAATACCAATCAACCCAAGAATCCAATTGTCGGACAGAACGAGGTTTCAGCAAAATCTCCTGATTATTATTCAGCAGATACAGTGTTGGCGTAGCAAATACATGCCAGGCTTTCACAACAGGGCTCTCCCATTTCTCGTAATCGCATATACTGATAAACGGGAAGACACCGGCAAAACTTTTGAAGGTTTCCTCCTCTTCATCCAGCGAAACGTACACAACCTCAACGTTATGCTTATTCCATTTTTCATATAAGCGGGCAATTTGTAAAAGCTCTTCAGGGCATTGCGGGCACCAACTGGCTCCAAATACTACGACGGTATAATTACTTTTCAGCTCAGATAGTTTTCGGGGTGTGTTTTCAGGGTTGTACCCAGGAGCCAAATAATCATTCCCAAATTCAAAATCAGGGGCTGCATTTCCGACTTTCATGGCCCGATAGCTTTCCAGTTGTGCAGCAAGGTCGCTGTTAAGGGTGCAACTTACTTCGTTCAACACTTTCAACGCCAGATATTCTGACGCTTTAAACAAGCTACGTTTCTCCAGGAGTTTAAAAAGGTAACCGGTAATTTCGTTGAGTTTTTTCTCATCAGAAGCAAGGTTTTCTATCATGTAGTCGATGGAGATATTCATTTCTACAAACACGGAATCCAATGATCGTCCGCTGTTTTCAATAAGCCAGAAATGATTTTCGATGGTTTCCCTGAGCAATCCGCTCTTGTAAAGTCTGGGATCCGTATAATCCATATTTCTGAAGGAAGCTACAGCTTCCGGTATTTCTTCTGTTCGGTATTGTGCTATGGTGGGAACCGAACTTACCAGCTTACGAACTGGCAAAAACCAACTCACATAGGTCCGGGGATTTATATTTACCAGAAATGCGGTATCCTCTTCTTTTATTCTTTGTTTTTCTTTCGCTATTGTCATTTTAGGATTATCATGAACTAAAAAAAGAGAATCCTGTTTGTACATTTCTGCCAGATAACCCCATGCTCTCAGGGCTTGTTCCCGGCGTGGATGTTCGGTAGCATATTGAGCAAAAAGCTGGTTTTGCTTTCCCGAAGTAATTACTACGGTTTCAGGAAATCCCAGGGCCTCGCCTTCGATTTTTACATTCTCATTTTCATCCAGTACCAAAATAAAAGCTTTGCTGTCTTCTGCCACAAGATAGCCCATCCCATAATCTTTTGGACCGAAGGAGAGCTGAAATACTCCTTGCTGGCCAACCTGCGTGCTGTCGATAACATAGGTATCAAATCCTTCAAACCCCATTAATTTTACCTGTTGATGGGGTAGGCTGGAAAAATTGCCGCTTATCGTGTTTTGGGCCATTACTGCCCGGGGAAACAACATGGTCAGGGCTAAAATTCCTAAACAGGATAATATTTTCATTGTTTGCATATTCGATAATTGTCAGGTAAAGAAATACTTGTATGCTTTGTACATGCAAAATACAGGCACGTCCTACTAAGAGCCCTCCTTATGAAAATTCGATGGAATGAAGGCGATGTTAAAAAATTTACCCCGTGAAAACCTATACACCATAGGCCAGGCTTTTTTTCACGGGGTAAATCCAAAAAGGTTATTCCTTAATGCAACGAACAGAGCTACCATCTGCGCGCCCATTGTTGAGGAAATAGGCACTTGTGCCAGTGAAGACCATGCTCCGCGCACTGCTTCCATTAACGGTGCTGGTCCAGTAGCGACCGTATTGATCAACAAAATAGAATGTACCAGAACCGAAGTTGCGAACTCCTCCCACAGTAAATTTCAGTGGCGAGGCGAAAGCCCCTGTTGCATCGTTGCTGGTCCAACTCTGGCGTTCTGCATCCAGTTCAGCTTCGGTAGGCAACCTGTATCCCGCTGGACATGGGTTATTGATGCCGTCAACCCCCTGCCAGAGATCATCGTTTTGCGGCATACGCCAATCAAAGGGAGAAGAAGAGTTGGTAATAAAATCACTATGCCCCGGTGTATCGCTGTTGCTAAGCACTGTTGTCGTGCCGGAAGTTCTGAGCTGATGCCCGTCAGTGCCACGCCCCCACTGGTACACATCGCCATAAGCATCGGCATCAGTGCTTGAAGTGGCAACTTGTGATGCTCCGAGATTGCGATCCATCCATATGTCACCGGTTGTTGGATTTGTTACATCGCCAGGGCATGGTCCCCAGGTGGGAATTCCGTTGCAAAAATGCAAAGTTTGATTGTGAGACCCCGCCTCAATGGTTACCCATTCAGAACCATCCCAATATTGCATTTCGCCGGCTTGTGTACCGGTAGGTACGCTAGGGTCCGTCTCGGTGTCAAGTTTATTATTCCAATAGGTAATATCGTCTTCCGTAATTTCACTTGCCGGTGATGCTCCGTAAACAGGATCGGTTTCTTCAATTGAACCTGTAACTGCATCTGCAGTCTTTGAATGTAAAGCATAAGGCACGCTCAGCAACTGACTTGTGCCTGTAATGGTGTAATCGGTGCCTCCGTCAGGATCGATTTCCGTTTGCATAAAATAAGGCCCGTTTGCCCAGTCGATGGACGAAAAATCATCGTTGGTGGTTCCGGTACCTATTTCTATTGTTACCAAACCATTGGAGTTGGTAAGAGGTGTTTGGGTTTCAACATAAACCGCTGTTCCATCTGCCGAACCTTGTAAAATGCTAAATTGTATTCCTACCAATTGCTCGGTTACAAGATTATCGTTTGCATCTCTTACTACTGCCTGATAACTCATGCTTTCCGGACTTTGTCCGAAGGTAATTGAAAGAAAAAGGGTACAGCTGAAAAGTACCATTACCGATTTAAATAAATTTGTTCTCATAATGTATTGTTTTTTAATTGTTTATATTTTTCAGATTTCCAAACTCTGCCACTCCCCTGCTTTCTCCTTTTATTTTTTGGTACTACTACTAATTTAGTGGATGAGACTATATATTTTGATTATAAATTAGATGCAGTCCGTCCATAGACCGAAGAGAATCCATTTCGGTCTTCTGTCTCCGGTCTTCTGTCTATATCAATTGAATCAATGCAACGCATTTTTCTTTTCACTAAAAGTGCAGTAGAACCTATTTCTTTACTATTTTAAATACTTTCAGTTCTCTGGCATCCCTGGTTACCTTAACAAAATAGGTGGCAGGAACTAACTGACCCATTGCAATTCTTGTCAGATTCCCTTCGATTCTTTCCTTTTGCAAAATATTTCCCTGTATATCATACAATTGAAAGCTTAAATTTACAAGCTCAGCATCTTTCACTTCCAGGGTAAGATAGTCGTTGGTGGGATTTGGATAGGCTGAAATCGAAAGGTGTATTTCTTCGGTTTCTTCAATGGCGGTTACTACCGAAATTTCATAAGGTTGCTGCACGCCCTCTGCTACAGAACCGTTTGTTCCGGTATGGATTTGCCAGGCTACCTGCCCGGTGGAATAACTCGCCGAGCCTCCGCTACCCGAAGCATTGCCTCCTGCGGTGTTTATGCTTTCCTGCGTCAGACCGGTCAGACCAAATCCTAACAAGAGCAGCACACTTAATTTTATTTGCTTGTAATGCATTTATGACCTCCTTTTTTATGGGTTATACTTAAATTAATTTTTCTTTATTATTGCGTCATTCCGATGAACCTCGATTTTTGGCCATGCAGAAAAACGATTTTCAATTCATCTTTATCCGGACTTTATTCTGCTCATCTGTGCCAATATGACCCCCGCGAAAACAATAGCAAGTCCTGCAAAATCCATCATCCGGACCTTATCACCAAAAGCCACCCATGCCATGAACATGGTTACGGGAGGTCCGAGGTAAAACAGACTGGCTACACGGGTAGCGTCAAGTCGTTCAACCAAAAGCCACATGAGTGCATACGCTCCCAGGGAAACGGCAAGAACCAGCCAAACCATGGTATAGATAAATTCGGGCTCCCACCTGGCGGAAAGATGTTCCAGGAGAATAGCGGGAAAAGCCAGGACGAAGGTTGTGGCAATACCCTGATAAAACAAGGTCAGGTCAATGGGAAGGGGTGACTCCGGACGTCCCCCCTCTAAGTCCATCCTTCGCTGTATCAGGGTTGCTGCAGTGATGCCTGCAACGGAACCCAATGGAATCAGATACCCAAAAACGGATGCCGAACTATCAAAATTTATCC
>JAABSE010000125.1 GCA_011390575.1 Sphingobacteriia bacterium | reverse complement strand
AATCATTGGTTTCAATTTGAATCAACTCCCTGACAAGAGCATGAATCAGGCAGTACAAAAAGCCCTTAAAGGCGAAGGCAGCTCCTTTGAAGGACATTATGAGACCCACCTTGGCAAAAAGCACACTGACATTAGGGCTTTATTCTCTCCTGTAAAAAAAGGAAACACCATAGAAGGGGGAATCTCAGTCTGGGAGGACAGAAGTTCATATATCAACAAAGAGAAACTGGAAAAAGAACTCGCCATTGCCAGGGAATCAGCCAAATTCAAACAAAATTTCCTGGCCAATATGAGCCATGAAATACGCACGCCTCTAAGCGGTGTAATTGGTATAACAGATATTCTCGCACACAAAGATCTGGACTCAGAAACCAGAGAATACGTGGGAATCCTCAGGCAAACCAGTGAAAATCTGCGTGAAATAATTAATCAGGTACTGGACTATTCTAAAATTGAAGCAGGAAAAATTGCCTTGAAAAACAGAAGCTTCAGGTTTAATAAACTGCACGAAGATGCCCGAAACCTGTTTCATAATTTAGCACATAAAAAGGTAGAGTTTGAAAGTATTTCGGATAGCAAAATTCCGGAATATATTATGGCTGACGAAAGCAGAATATCTCAGGTTATCAACAATTTACTTTCCAATGCCATAAAATACACCTCAGAGGGAAAGATTACCGTAACCTCAGAACTCATTTCGATGGAAGAGGCATCAGGAGATGTGGTGATCAGAATTTCAGTCAAGGATACCGGAACGGGCATACCTTCTCACAAACAGGAGAAGTTATTCATCCCATTCAGCCAGCTGGAAAACAGCGATGAAATTCCGTACGAAGGTACCGGACTGGGATTATCCATCTGTAAAGGCATTGTAAGCATGCATGGCGGAGATATTGGCCTGGTGAGCGAGCCGGGAAAAGGAAGTACTTTCTGGTTTACTTTGAAATCAAAGAGGCATATTCCTGACCCTGAAGAGCTAAAAACTCAATACACAGACAATGGTGCAGAAAACAAAAGGCTGCGGATTTTGCTTGCTGAAGATACCAAAATCAACCAAAAGGTTTTTTCAGTCATTCTCAATCATCTTGGCCATGACGTTACCATCGCTGAAAACGGTAAGTTAACCGTAGAGATGTTCCATCCTGATAAATTCGACCTGGTACTTATGGATATCAAAATGCCGGTCATGGACGGAATAACTGCTACTAAAGCACTAAGGGAAAAATACAACAACAATCTCCCTCCCATCGTTGGTCTCAGCGCCAATGCATTTGAGGGTGACAGAGAAAAGTACATCGGACTCGGGCTGGATGAATACCTTACCAAACCCCTGAAAAAGGATGACTTCAATGATGTGTTGAAAAAAATATTCTGATCAAAACTCACCAACAATGCGACATACTGAATATTTTTCACGCTTAATCAACTCTTTTTTTACTTAAACAAACTTTTTATGACGACACAGTGAGTTTTTTGTTTAATTTTGAAAATTATTAACCAAATTTAACTCCGAGAACATGAAAAGGAAAACAAAATGCACAGAATTACCTCAAGGTAAAAACAGAGACTGTAAAAATAAATTTCAAGTCTTACCCCTTATCCCTCCTGCTTTCAGCATATTGCTGATTGCCTTGCTATTTCTCCTCCCAGGCTGCGAAGAGGATAATGAAAAAAAAGAAGAAATAGAATCATTTCATAATGATATCACCAATGTAGTGGATGCAACTACTGAATTTGTAGAAAATGCAGTAGTATATGAATCCTCCAGATTTGATATCCTTTCTCCCGAAGAAATTAATACAGTTTTTGAAAACTACATTTTGGCAGGAGAAAATTTTATTGAGTATATAGAAAAAGTCCAGGGGAATTCGCACAACACCAAAGGAATCCTCAACGAACCTGTTGTTGAATGCGTATCAGCTATATCTGGCTTTTTTGATGTTTCTGGTATTTCTCCGGGCATGGTAAAGGACCTGGGCGATTTGATACGTGACACAAGAGATACAGTAGCAGCCCTAAATACTGCCCTGCAACAGGGAATCATTGATGACGACCAGTACATGAACCTGATGAACAATGTGCGTACCAACAAGCCCCTGGATGCTGTAGGCATAGGCTTCAGCAGCATTATGGGGGCAGGAGCAGGAGCCTTCACAACGCTGGCTTGCGGTGCAGCAGGGGTTGCCACCTTGCCCGCCCTGGTTACTGTAGGAGTAGTGGGCGGAACTGTAGGATATGGAACCTACCGCATATGGAGCTGGTACAGGGGAGGGACCAAATCTGACGAATTCATTTACATCTCGTCTGCTACAGCAACTCTGGGAGAGCCTATTCCGTCAACATTGTTTGCTGATGGAGCCTCCATGGTAATTGCCATTGATGGTTATGCACCAGTACTAATAGAAAACTATCCATATCCGGATACCGGAAACCTCATGACCATCGAAATTGACGGAGAGAAACTCTCAGATCTCAAATCCTCGGATTACCCTGCCAACTTAAAGAACTCTGACAATGTTACTGAGGTTTGCTTTATCCAGGAACTTGCTACAGGCAATGATTGCAACGAAATAACATTTGTCTCAGGTTATGCCACTCCCCAAAGTCCCGCTCCCGGTCAGAATGTTTCGGTTACAGGCAGTGTTATGCCGGTTGTAGAAGGCTGTGAAATCCACTTCAGCATTATAGGCACCGATGGGTATACCAGTAGCGGAACTTACAACACAAATGCACAGGGTCAGGCCAATTTTGGAATTCCAGGTGCTGCACCCGGCGTAATTGATAAAGTAACCATCCAAACAGCCAATGGGGCAAGCTATGTTGTAACTTATGTTTTCAGCGAAAGCAAAGAAACAAGTGCATCAGGCAGTGGTAAAAACAATTTCAAAATACAACGCTGAGAATTCAACCTGTAACATTTGTTATCATATCACATTTTTTGTTATTTATCGACATTTTATGAGCCTTCAGGGCAATGGTTTTTGTATTTTAGTTTTGATAAGAAATTTAAAACAACCTTAATCAAACTTGTATGCAAAGACAATTTTTCATCCTCATTGCTTTTTTAGTGGTAGCTGTTAGTACCCCTTTTGAAAAATCCCAATCCCAGGTAGCAGAGCAAGACTCTCTTGCTCTGCTGGCTTTATATGACGCCCTGGACGGAGATAACTGGACTTTCTGGAGAGCCTGGAAAGGCCCGGGACCTGTAGCCGGCTGGAGTGGAGTCACCGTAGAAGAAATCCCTGATGAAGGCTGGAGAGTAACCCGGCTTAATTTATGGAGAAATGGCATGACAGGTCGATTGCCCGAAGAAATGGGAGATCTTACCTATCTGAGGCAAATCAACTTTAATGAAAACGATATTACCGGAAACATCCCGGAATCTTTCAGAAACCTGAAGCATCTTGCAGATCTCTCGCTTACAGACAATCAACTTTCCGGCCCGCTTCCTGACTTTCTCTCTGATTTACCCTCACTGGAAATCATTGGCCTGGGCATCAATAATTTCTCGGGCACCCTTCCGGAATCATGGGGTAAGATGTCTAATCTCAAAGATTTATACCTACAGACCAATAATCTGGAGGGTCCCCTCCCCTCTTCATGGGGAAACCTCTCCAACCTGGAAAACCTGGGACTCAATTCCAACAATTTTACCGGAGAAATCCCTCCGGAATGGGGCCAACTGGAAAACTTACGTGAACTTATCCTGTGGCAAAATCAACTTTCCGGAACCATCCCTTCAGAAATCGGCGGGATGAAAAGCCTGGAATACCTTGCCCTTTCAGAAAACAGCTTTGAGGGTCCACTGCCCGAATCCATGGTGGAACTGGGCAATCTACAGGGACTTCATGCAGGACATAACAACTGGGGTGAAGAGTTTCCTGTTATGCTTACCCGATTGCCTCAACTGGAGATACTGTATTACAACAAAACCGGATTAACTTCTGTTCCGGAAGAAATAGGCAGCATGCAAAACCTGAAAGGTATCTCATTCAATCACAACGAACTGGGAGGTGAATTTCCCATGGTGCTTACTCATTTGGAAAATCTGGAGTTTTTATACCTGTGGAATACCGGACTGGAAGGTGAGATTCCTGCTGAATTGTTTGAACTTCAAAACCTGCAATCCGTTGCCCTGGGTCACAACCATTTTACCGGTTCGGTGCCCGATGGATTGCTGAATCTTACCCAACTGAAGGAGTTTCTCATTGACAACAACCAACTCACCGGCTTTCCTGACCTTTCGGAAAACCAGTTCATACACGAGCCTGCGTTCAGTATGCAACAAAACCATTTCCAGTTTGACGTCCTGGAAAACATTGTGGAACAAGGTTTTACACTCACCTCTGCAGAGCAGAAACCTATTTCGGTATTGGAAGATGTTACTTCTGAAAACGGCAATGCTCTTCAAATCGAAATAGACCTCAGGGGTAATATCACGCAATACCTGTGGTACAAAGATGGTGAACTAATGGCTGAAACCGAAGAACCGATGCTCTTGATTGAAAATGCAGAGCCTGCCCATTCCGGTCTGTGGTATGTGGAAGCCATTCATGAAACCCTACCCGAAAGCCGGATGAGGACCAATGATTTCGAAGTACATATCGTCAACTGATTCAGCTACAAAGTTACTTAATCGTTACCATTGTTAATCCGCTGGAGTTCTCCACCATCATCGAACAGGTCTATGTAAAAGGGAGGAAGATTGACATGCGCAGCAAGCACATCCAACTTCAGGAAAAATATCAGGAAAAGCAAAGGCAGGCAAGGTAGAAGTGAAAATTACAATGCGACCAGAATCTGACTCACGATAATTATCAGTACCAGGGAGAATGGGTAAACAGCAGCATAGGCTTCCTGGGGAGCGTTGGTTTTGGTAAGAGGTTCAACGGCACTCAGGGCCGGCGTACTGGTCATGCTGCCGGTAATGGCGCCCAGCAGGCTCAGCAGGTTCATTTTGAAAAGCTTTCGTCCCAGAAAAACAGCAGTAAACATGGGCACCAGCGAAATAATCGCCCCGGTAAGTATCATCATAAAGCCGTGATCAAGGATGGTCTTCCATATCATCTGTCCGGCCTCGGTGCCGATATAGGTAAGAAAAAAGATTAGCCCCAGCTGGCGCAAATACTGATTGGTAGTGCCTGATACATTCCATACGATATTTCCCGTTCGGCCGATGCGGCTCAACACCAGCGCAGATATTAAAACTCCACCGGTCAGTCCCAGGCTGAAGTCCATACCTGTTCCTAACGGAATCTGAATTTGCCCGATAAAAATCCCTACCAGCACTCCTACGGCAATGGGTAGAAAGTCGATCTGGTCAAGCTCATCGCGGCTATCGCCCAGCAATTCGCCGATTTTTGCAATGTTTTCATCCGGTGCACTCAGGGTAATTTTATCGCCAAAGCGCAAACGGGTATTGGCCGAAGGTATGATATCAATACCGCTTCGCCGGATAGAGGTAACCGTAGCATTGTAGCGGTGAAGAAAAACGGTTTGAGAAATGGTATGCCCCACGTTTTCACGATTGGAAATCAGGAAGCTTCTCACTACGTATTTTTTGCTGTCAGGAATTTTTACTTCCGTTTCAGAACCAATCAGAAAGGTAAGCGTATGAAGATCTTCCTCTGTACCGGCAGCCCGAATAATATCGTCCTGTTCAAGGGTAGTTTGTGAAGTAGGTGTAATGGCTTCGCTGTTGCGCAAAATTTTTGAAATATTGGTATGTGTAATGCGACGCACTTCCAGTTCAGCCAAAGACTTACCAATAACATTGGGGTTTTCAACAATAAAATTTCTGTAAAATAGTTGAGGATGATCTGCCTGGATATCCTGGTTGTATTTTTCCTCTTCACCTTCTACACTGATTTTCAGGAAACGGGGCGACAGCCTCACAAACAATATAATACCTATAATCCCAAATGGATAAGCAAGACCAAACCCGATAGAAACCAAAGGGGAACCGGAAATTTCAACGGCAGCTGCCAGACCTGATGCACTGGTAATGGCACCGGTAAACAATCCGGTAAGGATGTACTTATCAATGTCGAATGCATACCTGAGAGCCAGGGCCGTAAGCATGGCAGAAGCAATAATTATAATGGCCAGGGCAATAAACTGCAGTCCCTTGCTTTTGAATGCTTCAAAAAAACCGGGTCCGGCCTGGGTTCCCACGCTAAACATAAACAGAATCAATCCAATCTGCTGAAAGATGGGTGGTAAAGACACACCAAAATGTCCAAAAATAATGGCCACAAAAATGACCGCGGAAATATCAAGGGAAAGTCCCTTAAATTTTACTTTTCCCAGGGCCATGCCCAATGCAACAATAATAAAAAAGGCTATATAATCGGTTGTCAGAAATTCCATCCAGTATCGTAAAAAATATGTGCAAAGGTAACAACAAATGACCAATAGAGGGTAGGGCAAAAAGGGTTTCTACACATTGGCGCACTCATAAGCCTGCCGCACCTTCCTTACAGAATATCAAAATAATTACGCCAGCATGTCATTTTTTTAGGTTAAATTAAAAATGTAATGTATTTTTGAATAGTAAAAGCATCGATGATCTTCGGTATTAAGAATGCTTAACAGGTAAAAAAATCCATTCACCAAAACCTAAACCAAATGAGAATTATGATTAAGTCGGGCGTGCTGTTAATCATCTTCAGTATGCTTACGGTAAGCCTGCAGGCTCAGAGCAGACTTATCAGAAGACTGCAAAAGGAAACTGAGAAAAAGATCGTAAACGAAGTACTGGGGGAAGAAGAAAAAAAGGATGAGAAAGGACGTACTGTCGATGATACAGACGACCGCATGTCGGGTAAAAACCGCAAAGGCGCAGGTCTCGAGGCAGATGCTCCCGATGTGAGAAAAAGCATTGCCGATGCAGGTTCATTTTATGAAACCAAAGATTACATTGCCGCCAAAAGAGCGGTTCGAAATGCACTATGGGGAGTAGAAATTGAAATTGGCCAGAAGGTACTGGAAAGTTTACCCACTTCGGTAGCAGGACTTGATTTTGACGAATCCAGCGACGAAGTAAGCAGCATGGGAGCCGGATTTGTGGGTCTTGTTATTGGCCGTCATTACCAGGGAAAGGATGACATGCAGGTACAGGCTACTATCGGAAATGACTCCGCCATTTTAGGGATGGCAGGGCTGTACTGGCATGAAGGAATGTATATGCAAAGCACGGATCAACCCAACCAGAAAGAAATCCGTTTTCAGGACAACAGAGCCATCATTAATTATACTGACGAGGATGGCTACACGTTAAGTGTGCCCTTTGGGCAATCATCGGTTATTCTCATCAACGGCATCAACTTTGAAAATGAGAGTCAGTTTATGAGTGCAGCCAATCAATTCAGCGTTAACAACATTAAAAACATTCTGGAGGACAAATAATGAAACTCTTATATACAACCTTGATTACCCTGGGTCTATTTTTCGGATCACTATCCGCCCAGGAGGTGTCAAAACAACTCAATGAAGCTGGTTCGGCTTACGATTCAGGCAATTTACAGGAAACCCGCATGGCTCTGCAACAAGCCATTCATGAACTGGACATGGCCATTGGAAAGGATATTCTCGATGCGCTGCCTGCCACCATGCACAACATGCCTATCGATCAGGAAAATGACAATGTATCCTCTGCGGGCGATATAGGTTTATTCGTAAGCCGCAGGTATGCTGCTCCGGAAAACGACCATTCCATCTCCATCGAAATAATTGGTGATTCACCCATGATTTCCGGGGTAAATGCTTTGCTCTCCATGCCGGTATTTATTGGCGACAAGAACCAGAAAAAAGTTCGTCTGGGTTCACGCAGGGCCTTGCTGCAAAAAAACGACACGCAGGATGAGCTCAATTCATGGGATGTGCAGATACCCATGGGTTCCACCCTGTTAACCTTAAGCCTTCAGGGTGATATGGATGAAAAAACGGTAACTGAACTTGCTGGCGCCCTTCCTTTGGATCAGATTGAACGACTGACACGGTAAGAGCAGTAAAAAAACCCGGAAAGATTCTACATTTTCCGGGTGTGGCCCAAAAAAGAACGGGCTGTTTCTGTTGAGATAACAGATCAGCCCGTTTTTATTATTCTGAAAATAAAAATTCTAAATCAAATCCAGCAACCGTGGAAGTTTTTTCAACATGGCCAGTTCGCGCATCTTCTCTTTGGCTTCCAGTACCGGAGAGCCAAAGTA
>JAABSE010000124.1 GCA_011390575.1 Sphingobacteriia bacterium | reverse complement strand
GGAATGATGCTGCTATCAAAACTACCCTTGACTGAAAGTGCTGTAAATTTTTTAGTGCAAGATGATATTCCCTCTATTTATACCAGGATTTCCTTGCCATCAGGAAGCAAAATTGATTTTTATGGTGTTCACCCCGAACCCCCAAAGCCGGGTACCGATACCTATGAAAGGGATACAGAACTGCTTATTATCGGCAAAAAAATCAGAGAAACCAACAATCCAACCATTGTAGCAGGCGACCTGAATGATGTTGGCTGGTCGGATACTTCAAAGCTTTTCAGAAAGTACAGTGGGTTGGTCGACCCTCGTGAAGGCAGAGGGTTATTCAATACCTACAAGGTTTCTGTGCCTTTGCTTCGCTATCCGCTCGATCATATTTTCTACTCCCGTGAATTTGGACTATTAACCCTTGAGAAACTTGAAGATATTGGTTCAGACCATTTTCCGCTTCTGATTGGTTTAAGTTTTGAACCGGATACGGATAATGCCGAAGGTTTGGAAAAAACAGATGCCGGTGAGAAAGAGGAGGTTGAAGAAAAAATTGAAGAGGGCAAGCAAGAGAGTAATGTGTGAATGATGCAAACTATTACATAAGTTGTGTAACAATTATCATGTCAAAGTCCTTGAACTTTATACTATAAATATTCACTTATAAAAAAGAAAATAATTATGGCAGAAATTAAAATTGAACAACAGAAAAACCGGGGTTGGCTGTGGCTGTTGGTTGGCCTTGTCATAGCAGGATTGCTCATTTATTTCCTGGTATTTTACGACAACAACGACAACACCACAGAGCAGGTTTCTGAAACAAGCTCTGTGTCCCGTGAGAACGAATCCGACCTTTTGGATGTGATGGAAAATAACAGCACCGTGGCTGCTTTTGTAAGTTTTGTGGAAAACGATACTGCCCGGATGAGTCTGGATCATGCTTATACAAATGAAGCCTTTTTAAAATTAACGGCTGCAATAAATGCGATGGCCGGTGAAATTGGTTATGATATTCGGGTAGATTTGAACAAGGTAAAAGAATCAGCTAATCTGATTGAGAATGAACCTTTCGAAACCTCCCATGCCAATAACATCAGAAATGCTACTGATAACTCTACCTCGGCATTGCAAAATATGCAGAAGGCCAAATATCCCGGTTTAACAGCTGAAGTGGATGAATTAAATAGTGCATCAGCATCCATTAATCCGGAGACACTTACACTTGAGCAGAAAGATGCAGTGAAGAATTACTTTGCCAAAGCTTCTGACCTGCTTAAAAAAATGAATTAATTATTCTTTAAAAATTGAAATAATGACCGATACAAATAAAAATCTTTTTAAGCTGGATGAATTATCCGGTTATAAAGTGGCTGAAGACTACAGCGATGTAAGAGGATGGGATGTGAAAGATGCAAACAGCCGTACCATTGGAAAAGTGGATCATTTGCTTGTGAATAAAACTGCTGAACGCGTAGTTTATCTTGATGTTGAAGTAGATTCAACATTGATTGAGGAAGGGCACAATACTTATCAAACTGCTGCAAGCGAAGGTGTTCATGCGTTTTTAAACAAGGATGGGGAAAATCATCTGATTATTCCCATTGGAATGGCAACGCTGGATGAAGAAAACAAATTGGTGAATGCCAATCAGATTGATAGATCAACCTTTGCAAAAATCAAACGATTCAAAAAGGGAGATGTTATTGATTTTGATTACGAATTAGATGTAATTCGCCATTACAAAGGAGATAACACAATTCATAGTTCGAATGCTGTTGACGGATTTTATGACCGTGAGGAGTTCGACAATTCAATAAATAAGAAAGATTCAGAATAAAATATTATGGACTTACCTACAAAAGAATTAATTCAGGAGCTTCTGTCAGCAGAACAGGCGCCATGTCTTTCATTATATATGCCTACACATCAAAAACATCCTGATAATTTTCAGGATATAATCCTTTTTAAAAATCTTATCAGGCAAATGGAAGAATCATTGTTGCAAAAATATTCAGCCGATGAGACAAAAGAATATCTGGAGCCTCTGGAAGCACTTGCTGATGACAATGATATCTGGAATTACACAAAAGATGGACTGGCTGTTTTTAGTGCAAAAGGAATATTTAAAGTGGTTGGTTTTCACAAATCGGTTGAAGAGCTGGCCATGGTGGCCGACAGTTTCCATACCAAACCGCTCCGGCATTATTTGCAATCGGCTGACCATTTTCATTTATTGGGATTAACCCTTCATGATATCAGGCTTTTTCAAGGAGACCGACACTCACTTACTGAGATTAAACTCAATGCTGATACTCCAAAAACCATAACAGAAGCGCTTGGTGATGAACTGACCGATAAGCACTCAACAACAGCATCGTATGGCGGCACAGGAGGGGAAAGCACAGCAATGCACCATGGGCAGGGTGGTAAAAAAGAAGAAACGGAGAAAGACGCCGAAAGATTTTTCCGTGTAGTTGCGAATACGATTTACGAACACTATTCGAAGCCTACTGACTGGCCTCTTATTCTAGCTGCTTTGCCCGAACACCACAACCTTTTTCAAAAGGTAAACAAAAATCCTCTTTTGCTCCCTGATGGTATTGCAATAAATCCTTCATCAGTTTCACCAGATCAACTTGCAAAAATGGCCTGGGAAATAATGGAGCCTGAGTACAACCTGAAACTTGATAATCTGGTTGGCCGGTTTGAGCAGGCAAGGGCCAATGGAAAAGGCAGCGATGACTACAAAGAAGTTGCTGTTGCGGCAGTTGAGGGACGGGTTGATACGCTTATTGTTGAAGCCGATCGGATTATTGCAGTCAGGGTGACCAATCTGGTGACGGGAAATACTCAGAAAAAAGATATGATAAATCCAAGAGTAGATGATCTGCTTGATGATATGGGAGAATTGGTAATAAAAATGGGCGGACAGGTTATGGTGCTTCCAGCCGAAAAGATGCCTTCTGAAGCAGGACTGGCAGCAATATTTCGTTATTAATTAAATTATAAGGAAAAAATTAAACTCCCGGCCATTGGCTTGGAGTTTAATTTCCTTATGTTCTGCACGCACAAAAATAATAATTGATAGTTAATTCGTTTCCGGGTTGGGGGTATTGCTATCTTCGCCAATAACCGGAGATGTATTGTTTACCCAGTTCGGAAATATTTCACCCAACCCTTCCAGGATAAACTGAAATGCGATGGCTGTTACGATTATACCAAATAGTCGGGTAATGGCAGTGAATACGATAGGATCAACCTTGCTTTCCACCCAATGGAAAGAAGTAAACAGGAAAAACAGGGCAACCAAAACAACTATCAGTATAGCGATAAGGGCGCCAATATCAACAAATGATGTCAAACCAAAGCCAAAAAGAAACACGGTAGTGATGGAGCCCGGGCCCACAAGAAAGGGTATACCCATAGGAACAATAATTTGGCGAAAACGTATCTTGGCAAGTTGCAAATCAGTGCCTTCTCCGTCATCTTTTTCAGGCATCTTAACATTCTTGCCTTCAATCATTTTAATTCCGGTGGTCATCAGCAGTACGCCTCCTGCTACTTTAAAAACGATTAAATCGATTCCAAAAAACCCCAGGAGGTATTTTCCTGCTACCAGAAATACGGTGAGAGAAATAATTGTAAAACCGATCAGCATGGTGGCTACCCGTAATCGCACTTTGTTACTTTTATCACTGGTTAATTCAGACCACATGGGAAGTACAGACACAGGATTAATAATGGCAAGTAATGCAATTAAAAAATTCACATAAAGATTCCAGTTCATAATTGAATTTGTTTTGTAACTACTCAGGTTATTTAGACTATAGGTTGAAGATATTCAGGAACACCAAAAGTCTGTCAACATACAGTATGAATATTTTACCGAACAAAGGTCAGGTGTACAAAGGTCAGGTGTAAGCTGTGAAAAAAAATTACATTAGCATGTAAAAAAATTATATAATTCACAGGTTTGGGGCTGAAAATCTCCTGTATTCTCTGCCCTTTGTGGCAGGTACTTAGATGCCTTAAATCCTCTTCAATAGAAAATCTGTGAATCCTGCAACTTCTTTCCAAAATTGTGTAACGCTATTCGTTTATAGGTTTATGACCTTTATATAATAATTATGAAAGCACTAATTCCGTTGTGCAAACTAATATAACTACAATGCAAACCACTGCCCTGAGAAAAAGAACGGCTTTAAAGCAAAGAACTGCAGTCCCCGAAAAGGGAACCCTGGAATATCTTCCCGACATATTGTCTACCATCGGCAAAACGCCTTTGGTAAAATTTTCCCGGCTTTCAAAACAATGGGGTTTTTCTGTTTTCGGGAAAATGGAAAGTTTTAACCCCGGGGGTAGTATCAAAGACCGAACGGCCATCAATATGCTGTCGCAGGCACTTGAAAGCGGTCAGGTCAAACCCGGGGATACGATTATTGAATCCAGTTCGGGCAATATGGCTTTGGGCCTGGCGCAAGCATGTAAGTTTTATAATATGAAGCTTATTGTCGTTATCGATCCGAACATTAATGCCCATACCGAGAAACTATTGCAAACTTATGGTGCAAAGATGGTTAAAGTCACCCATCCGAAACGTCAGGGGGGATTTCTGGAAAGCCGCATTCAAAAAGTGCAGGAGCTACTGGCAAAAAATCCCGGTTATCGCTACCTGAATCAGTATGAAAACGCAGCCAATCCGGATACCCATTTTCAAACCATGCGTGAAATTGCACGCGCACTCAACCAGAAAGTGGATTATATGTTTATCAGCACCAGTACTTGCGGAACCCTGATGGGATGTGCCAGGTATATAGATGAAAATCATTTGCCAACCAAAATCATTGCTGTAGATGCCATAGGAAGCGTAACCTTTGGGCAAAAAGAAAAGAAACGCCTCATAACGGGCCACGGATCAGGGAAGCCCTCCAACTTTTTAGACCTCGATCTCATTGACAATGCCGTCCATGTTTCAGATGAAGAATGCATTCGCGGATGCTGGAATTTGCTGGAAAATGAAGCTGTACTTTGCGGAGGGTCAAGCGGGGCGGTAATTTCAGCCATGGAAAAATACGCATCCATGATACCTGCCGGGGCAAATTGTGTCGGTATTCTTGGTGACAGAGGCGAACGCTACCTGGATACGGTGTACAATAAAACCTGGATTAAGGAACATTTTCCGGATTTTGAGTTTTCAACCCCTGAAGCCCACTGAGCGGGAAAAATTAAAACAGTGAAAGTTAATTGAATTTGATGCAAAACCCTTCTTTTAAAATAGCAATCGCAGGCCTGGGACCTAAGGGTTTGTATGGCTTTGAACGAATTCTCGCCCGGTTAAAGGCCAATCCCATAAAGGAGAAAGTGGAAATCCACCTTTTCAATAAAACCGGGTTTATGGGCTCTGGTGACAATTACAGAAGCGATCAGCCCGGGTACATGCTAATGAATTTTGCCAACAAATATATTAATATGTGGACTGAGGAATCGCCGCCGCCTGTAATCCCGCAACCCTTTAGTTTATCAGCTTACATTGCGCTTGAAAAACAAGTGCCCGTTGATGCCATCGATCCGTTATATTCGTCACGAGCTGCGGTGGGAGGCTACCTGGAAAATGGTTTTGCCCAACTCATTCAGAACCTCCCTGAAAACGTCATCCTTCAGCAACATGTCGCCGAAGTACGTTCCATTGAAAAGACGGACGAAGGGTATTCCATCGGTTTTATGCAGCAGGAGATATCAGGGCGGTTGACCGGTTTTCAATACATTCTGATAACTACCGGGCACCAGCGTCATAAAGAAACAACCCAAACAAACCGAAATACAGTCTCATTTATCTATCCCGTGCAACACAAATTGAACAGGGTGACCGAACGGGATACGATTGCGGTAAAAGGAATGGGCTTAACCTTTATAGATGCGGCATTGGCCCTCACCGAAGGAAAAGGAGGCCTTTTTGCCGAAGCTGATGATGGAAATTTGATCTACCAGGCATCTGGTAAGGAACCCAGAGGTATTTTTCCCTTTTCAAAATCGGGCTGGCCCATGTTGCCCAAATATGATTTTCATTGGGATGATGAACCTGAACTTTTTGTGAAAAGTCTCAGTTCTTCAAAACATAAAAAATTAAGTTTTAAAAATGAAATTCTCCCGCTTATTGCCCGTGATATGGAGTATGCCTGGTACAGGATTTTATTCTTGCATGCAAAAGAGGAGCTAGTGCACCACCCGGATTATGATGTAATAGCCCGCCAGATATACACCTTCCATCAAAAATACCCTGCATACGAACGATTTTCATTGGAAAATCTACTGGAACCGGTATTTAATCCCACAAAAAGCATTCATCAGAATATTGTCGAATACCTTTCGGCTTTTACCCGCGAGAACCGACACATAGTGCATGAGGCTCATTTGCGGGCTGCCGCGGTATGGCGAAGGATTAGCCCCGTATTCAATGAACTCTATTCTTTCAGTGGTCTTGATGCTGCCTCCCATCAGGAGTTTGATGGCTACTATTTCGGTAAATTGAACCGCATGGCTTATGGACCGCCTCCCGTTAACCTCAAAAAAATGCTCGCCCTGGCATATGCCGGAATCGTTGACTTTCAATTTGCCAAAAATCCCTCTTTTGAACCACATGAAAACGGCTTTATGCTAAAAAATGGCTTTTCCGAGATTTACTGCGACATCCTGGTTGATGCCCGAATCCCTAAAAACTCGATGGAAAAAGAAGCCTCGGGTCTATCCCTCAATTTGTGTGAAAACCGATTGGCACGACCTTATATTAACAGAGACAATAGAAGTAGTTATGCGCCGGGTACTTTAGAAATAAACCATGACGGCAATCTGATAAACCCGCAGGGAAAACCTGAAAATATCACCCTTTACGGCACACCTACTGAGGGCATTGTGCACGATAACGACACCTTGTCACGCAGTCGCAACAACTTTGCCGGGCCATGGGCGCACGCGGTAATCCGGCATATACTGAATTCCCGCAAGAATGGTCAACACACAACAGCCAACAGACAAAACCTAACAGTCCAATGAACGCAAAAAGCAAACTACCCAAACTTACACCAGTGTTAAGCGACTGGATGCCCAACCTTTTGAAGGACAAAAAGCTTCTGGACAACCTTTTTGAAGTTTATGGTTCGCCTGTAAACATCCATTACCTGCCTGCATTCGATAAAAACATTCAAATGTTCCGGAAGGTATTTGAAAAACACGCAATACCCCACCAGTTGTTTTATGCCCACAAAGCCAACAAAAGCAAAAGAGTGGTACAACGTGCCCGGGAAAACGGAATTGGCGTGGATGCAGCCAGCACCAGGGAATTGCTGCAGGCACTGGAAGCCGGGGTTAAACCTGAACTCCTGGTGGTAACAGCTGCTATAAAAACAGAAAAGTTGCTGCAACTGGCAGTGGAAAATACTGTAACCGTTATGCTGGACAACCAGGATGAATGCGATTTGCTGAACAGTATCGCTAAAAAAGCTGACAAGCATACCCCGGTAGGTTTTCGCATAAGCGGATTTTATACCGATAAGGGAAAGCTCTACAGCCGGTTTGGTTTTGATGTAGACGAAGTGCAATCTTTTATTACTTCCACCTGTGCTCGGGGAGGGAGATATTCACATTTGTCCTATTCAGGTCTGCATTTTCACTTAAATGGCTATTCTACCGAAGAACGGGGGGCAGCGCTAAGTCAATGCATTTTCCTGGCAGAAAAACTCAAAACCCACGGATTTACCACGCAGTTTATTGACATAGGAGGAGGGGTGCTGATGAATTACCTGCAACACAAGAAGGAGTGGGAAAACTTTGTTGAGGAACTGAAAAAAGCGGTCAGGGGCGAACGCGAAGAGATAACCTTTAACAATGATGGACTTGGATACGAAATGATCGATAATACAATCCAGGGAGACCTGGCAACCTATCCTTTTTACAATGAAGAACACGGGGAACTGTTCCTGGAAAAAATCCTGAACTTCCGCTACAAAAACAAGGAAAGCGTTTCCGAACTGCTGCAGGGTAAAAATATAGAAATTCGCATGGAACCCGGGCGTTGCTTGCTGAATCAGGTGGGTATGACCCTTGCCAGAGTGGTGTTCCGCAAAAAGGACATGCACGGCAGGTGGCTGGTGGGCCTCGAAATGAACATGAGCCAGTTAAAGAGTTCCAGTGCCGATTTTTTATTGGATCCTTTAACTGCATTTGTCCCT
>JAABSE010000123.1 GCA_011390575.1 Sphingobacteriia bacterium | reverse complement strand
AGCGATGAGATGAAAAGGATTATTGAATACTGCAAAAATGTTTCCGACAGCCCCAGCACTGTTTTGATTCAGGGGGAAAGTGGTACAGGAAAAGAAGTGCTTGCCCAGTCTATTCACAATTTCAGTTCGCGCAAGGAGGGAGGATTTGTAGCGCTTAATTGTGGTGCCATCCCTGAGGCACTTATCGAAAGTGAATTGTTTGGCTATACCGAAGGAGCCTTCACCAGTGCCAAAAAAGGAGGAAAGCCCGGCAAATTTGAACTAGCCAACGGAGGCACATTGTTTCTGGATGAAATTGGCGAAATGCCTTTAGATATGCAGGTAAAACTGCTCAGGGCTTTACAGGAAAGAAATGTCACAAGGGTAGGGGGCGACAAAGCCATTCCGGTAGATGTGCGGATTATTGCCGCCACCAACCGTAACCTGCTCGATCAGGTTAATGAAGGGAAATTCAGGCAAGACCTTTTTTACAGGCTCAGTGTTATTCCTGTATATATTCCCCCGTTGAAAAACAGGAGAGAAGATATCCCTATGCTTATCAGTTTCTTCCTGAATCTGAAATCCGTTAAGCTTCGAAAGCAACTGCCCGATATGGACAACATCCTTTTTAAAAAGCTGGTATATTATGACTGGCCGGGCAATGTGAGGGAGCTTGAAAATTTTATTGAGAAGTATGTCAACCTTGATGGAAAGCTGGAATGGGCCGATCAAATCATGAATCCGGGCATTTTTCGCAACGATAGTATAGAGCGCTCCGGTTCTTTGCCGGTTAACAAGCCGAAGGTTAATAATGGCGCAGTAGAAGAAAATACAGAACAGATTTCGGAAGTGATTTCCTTGAGCGAAATGGAGAAAATGGCCATTTCTCATGCCATACAGGTTTTCAACAGGAATATGACCAAAGTTGCCGCAGCATTGGGCATCAGCAGGAATGCACTGTATCAGAAAATCAAGAAATTTGGTATCGAAGTATAACAGAGGGGTGCACTGATTAATGGGGTCAGTGTGTATGGTAATTGCTTTCCTTGTTCTTGTAATAGATGAAAGTCTTTTTGCGGTACACCGGGCCCACGTATGTATTGATAAGGCCGATTCCAAACAGGACGATACATGCCATCAGAAGGTGACTGCCTGTATTGGCATCCCAGTACCAGTCGCGGACAATACCCACGTAGTAATTCTGATAGAGGAAGTGGATAATAGGAAACTCCATTCGCATAATTACAGAGGTTACAATATCTACCAATAGAATAACAATCATAGAAGCAATAATGAGACTGCCCGAAATCACCACTGCTACCGTCTTTACCATAGCCACCACGGTATCCTGAACAGTAATATTGTCCATCATATTATACATTTCTATTCTGCCGCTGGCAAATAAGGTTAGTGCAATAATGGAGGTCGAAACAATAATGAAAGCATCCCAGTTCTTCATAGCTCTACAAGATTTAATTGTCTTAACAAACCCACCATCCAACTAGCGGTAGGTCTGTTCCGGAAATTCCAAACAATCTTTATTTTTCTGAATTAAATCTGCTTTTTTCTACGCAATTCTATGTTTTATACGACATATTAGTCAAAAGGTTATCCTTTTTTAACCTTATTATGTATGCATACTGAATGAACCCATGGTTTTCGATTTATTATTGTATTTTTAAGCAAAAATAAAACCCTTTAAGCATGATGAAAGAGAATTCTACGAGAACTGAAGCGCAAGGCCCGGGCTCAAAACCCAACCCCTTTGAAGGAAGGGGCTGGATTGCACAAGGTATTGGTTTTGCAATTATTCTGTTTGTTTTAATGTTTCTTATTTACCCATGGATATCAGGAGACGAAATTACCCTGAAAAGTACCCTGGTAGGTATGTTATCTTCTTTAGTGGGTGGCCTGGCTTATGGCAGCATCATGAAGTGGCTGTACAAGAAAAAATTTGTAAAATAGAAAATACGTATTGTTTGTCTTCTCCCTGGATTGAACTTTAAAACCTGTATTCAATCATTCAGCTTCAATTTTGGTTATATTTGGCTTTTAATTGAAAACTAAGTCAAAAGTCAAATTGAATCAAATGTTGATGAAGACTTTATCCCATAGATTTGATGTATTAAATATTCCTTGTTATGAAACCAATATTTGTTATTGTTTCCTTTCTCTGTATGCTTACTTTAGGATGTAATTCTGATATGAAACAACAATCTGAGAACAAAACGTTTACCTATCTTGCCCTGGGCGATTCCTATACCATTGGTGAAGGGGTTTCTGAAAATGAGCGATACCCGGTTTTGCTTCAGGACAGCCTTGAAGCTTCTGGCATTCATCTTTCTGATTTGCAGATTATTGCCCGCACCGGATGGACTACCGATGAACTCTCGGAAGCTATTGATCAAGCCGAATTGTCCATTCCCTATGATTTGGTAACCTTGCTTATTGGTGTCAATAACCAGTACCGCGGCCGAACGCCTGATAGTTACCGGCCTGAATTTGTGAACCTTCTTGAAAGAGCTGTGGAGTATGCAGGAGATAACAGCGGGAGGGTGATTGTGCTTTCTATTCCCGATTGGGGGGTGACTCCTTTTGCCGGAGGAAGAGACAAAGAGCAAATAGCGCGGGAAATTGACGCATATAATGCCATCAACCGTGAAGAGTCAGAAAAGGCCGGAGTGGCATGGGTGGATGTGACAGCCATTTCCCGTGAAGCGGCATCGCGCCCGGAGTTGCTCGCTCCGGATGGTTTGCATCCCTCAGGTTTGATGTATCGGTATTGGGTAAACGATCTGTTCCCTTTGGCTTTTGAAATGCTGAAGGATGGGAAATTCGAATAATACAATGGATTTTAGTATCAAGTTGGTAAAAACAATCTGAAAAGCAAAGACAAATAATGAACCCATACAATAAAGAATATGCAATAGCCCGGGATGAAAATGATCCTTTAAAACAATTCCGGACCAGATTTGTAAATCCTGATCCGGAATTATTATACCTTGACGGGAACTCGCTGGGAATGCTCCCGGCTGACACGGCCCGGCATATGGATCAGGTAATAAACAATGAGTGGGGAAAGGGACTGATTCGCAGCTGGAATACCGGGTGGTATGAGCGTTCGGCAGAGCTGGCTGCCCAACTGGCTCCGCTTATCGGAGCACAACCGGACGAAGTGATGATTGCTGACAGTACATCGGTAAATCTTTTCAAGCTTGCATACGCTGCCTTGCATCATCAGAAGGGACGTAAGGGAATTGTAAGCGATCAGCTTAACTTTCCTTCTGATATATATGTTCTGCAGGGTCTTGTGGAGTTGTTTGGTAACCGGCATAAGTTACGGATGGCACAATCTGCCGATGAGCTGAGTGTAACCATGGAGGAGCTTGAAAAACACCTTTCAGATGATACTGCACTGCTCACCCTTTCCTATGTGGTATTCAAAAGTGCCTTCATGTATGATATGAAAGCGGTGACTGCATTGGCCCATGAAAAAGGCGCTATGGTGTTGTGGGATCTGAGTCATGCGGCAGGTGCAGTTCCCGTGCATCTCAATGAAAGCAATGCAGATCTGGCCATCGGGTGTACTTACAAGTACCTCAATGGTGGACCGGGGGCTCCCGCATTTTTGTATGTGAGGAAAGATTTGCAGGAAAAGCTAAAATCTCCCATTCAGGGCTGGTTTGGGCAACAGAATCCTTTTGCCTTTAATATGGAGTATCAGCCCGCCACAGGGATAAACCGGTTTCTTGCCGGAACACCGCCTTTGCTGTCTGTATCCGCCCTCGAACCGGCATTGCAATTGATGAACGAGGCCGGCATCCAGAATCTGAGAAAGAAAAGTATCTTACAAACCAACTATCTGATTTCGCTGGCAGAGGAAAATCTTGTGCCTCTCGGATTTGCTCTCGCTTCTCCAAAGGATGAAGAACAAAGAGGTTCACACGTATCAATCCGGCATCCTGAAGCCTACCGGATTTGCAAAGCACTCATCGACCCCCATACAGGACGAAAAGCCGTAATTCCTGATTTTCGCGATCCCGACAATATCCGTTTGGGAGTAGCACCCTTATACAATACCTTTCTCGATATTTTCGAGGCTGTTATGGAGTTGAAGCTGATTGTGGAGCAGGAGCTTTACAACAAGTTTCCGCTTACCCGCGAAACCGTTACCTGATAATTTCGGATTCGGGCAGGCCAAATTCTTCTACCATTTTTATGTCCAGATCTTCCAGCTTGTTGAGAATGGGGTTGTAAATACCCGGCAACACTGGAATGTGTACTCCTTTTTCCGAAATGTCTCCACTGAGTACCATCTCAACTCCCACAGCAGCAGGCAGGGCTACTGTTCGGGCAACAGCGGTATCGGTATCCGGTGTTCCGTAATCGAGCATGGTAGATTTGATGACCTCCTTCTTGCCATCGGGGTAGGAAGCGAGAAATACGTGCTGCATGGCAACCATGTCGCGCTCTTCACAGCCCAGCTCCATTTTCTCAATCATCAGGTCAGATGTAATTTCGAAGGGAGTATCCTTCTGTCGGTTCATGGGTTTATTGTCGAAAAGACCCAGCCACTGCAGTGCCTTCATGGCGTGGGCATCTGCAGGGAGACGTAGGAAATCTGCTGTTTTCTCTTTGATGTTGGTCGCATTGGTTTCGCCAATAAGCATGCTAATCATGTCGGCATAGGACTTTCCTGTAAAATCGTAACTGTCGGTGGTGAGCAACTTAAGCGTTTTCATGGCATCGATGCTTTCGCACCAGCCCGGATGGCGAAAAGTGCCCCGCATCATGGTCTGGGTTTCCGGTATCCCGTAAAGATCAATATAAGGAAGGCTGTCGCGGTTGGGGTAGATTTCCAGCTTACCCACCTCCGGGAAATTAACAGAGAGCGGATTTTTAAAGAGATCTTCTGTCTGGACTTCAACTACTTTTCCATGACGCAGGTATTTGCCGTCGTTGTTGCCGGCCATCACTACACCTTTGGGACTCCATGAAAACTTGTATTTGAAAGGATTATCGGCCGCTTCGGGTGCCGGCAGTGCCCCGCACAGGCTGTAAAACTCTTCAATTTTTCCCTCTTTTTGATGCACCTGATCGATCACGCGCATGGCACTCATGTGATCGATGCCCGGGTCCAGACCCAGCTCGTTGAGGATAATTATACCTGCATCTTTAGCTTGCTGATGCAGCGCCTGCATGCCAGGTTTTACATATGAAGTGGTAATCATATTCTTTTTATGGGTGATGCATTTCTGGGCTACCATGATGTGATGTACCCACGGCAGCAAACTTACCGTTATGTCGTGATCAAGAATGAGCTGGTCCAGCTTGTCCTGCTGATCCACCGTCCAGCCAATGGCTGTGCCGTTTTTGTGTTTTGCCGTCATGGCTTCCGCTTTGCTCTTTGTGCGGGATGCTACAGTTACCAGGTAGTTCTTCTCAAGAAGGTAATTCACAATAGGTTTTACTACCATTCCTGCGCCCAGGATGAGTATCTTTTTCGTGGTTGGGTTCATAATGATTTCAGGATTTTAGGTTTGTGTTTTGATTGTCAGGAAAAATATCCTTCCTGATGGGTTTTATGATGATAAGGGTATTTAGTTATTCTTTCAAATGTTCAGCAATGTATTCATAATCAGGTGTCAGGTTTCCTTTATGGAGGATCATGGCTTTTTTGATGGGAGCGGGCAGCTGCAGGGACGGGAAATCAACTTCAAAGTCTGCAGCAGCAATAGGTTTGATAAAATCTAACAGCGCATCGCCAAAGGCTTCTGATGAATCCCTGGGCAGTTCGCTGGGAAGGATGTCTACGGCCATCACAAGGATTCCATCCCCTGCAAATCCCATGCGGTGATGGTCTTGCAAGGGGTTGTAAACAAATACAGGATCTTCTATTTCTGTGCCCTTGTGTGTAAACTCGATGGAACCATCCGGGTCGCAGGTGACATCGCCAATAACCTTGATTTTGGGTTCACCTTTTTGATAGAGTTGTTTCGCAAATTCTTTGGTGAAAATCCGGGGATACCTGTCATCCCAGTACATGCAATTCATCAGAATGGTAAGATGAGGAATGTATTGTTCAAGATTATTTTCGTACTTCTCGGGATGCTGATAATAATCCTGTAGTTCGAATTGCTGACCGGCATTGATGGGCTTACTGATATGCTCTTCTTTGAATACGATCTTATAAACTACCTTGCGGGAGGTATCTTTTTGATGTTGGAGTTTTAGAAGCTCATCCGGAGAAATTTCTTGCACAGGAAGTAAATCGGTAATCTCCTGAACTCCTTTGGATACATTTCCATAACCCGTAATACCTATGGTAAGGGGGTGAAGTTCATCGGGAACTCCTTCTTTCTTCAAAACATCTCCCACCGCTGCGATTTGCTTTTTGGCCTGGGCCACAGAATCGTACTCACATGACTGTTTTATGCTGAGAAATGGATTGTTGGTAAACCCCTGCGCTTTGAGTCTTTGGCCAAGGCTCCAGAGTGAATTGATCATGCCCGCCAGACCGGCGTACCTGCCGAAAAATATCAGCCTCCGTTTGTTCTCATCCTCTACTTTTTCATAGTCGATAAGATTGCATCCCAACTCCATCATTTTGCGCAGCATGGGCATGTTGTAGGGTTGACCTTTTATTACATGGGAGAAAAATATATAGGTTTTGCTGGGTTCGAAAAAATCTTCCGGCACTTCCTTAACTCCCATAATGATGGGGCATTCAGCAAGGTTGTCGGCAATAGTGGCTCCTGCGGTCTGGTATTCCTGGTCCTTAAAAATTCGTTTGGGTGAACGCTGAATCACAAATTCAAGGGCATGGTCGTGTATGAGTTTTTTTATATGATTTGGGGTGAGGGGACTGCGACGTTCTGCTGTGTATTTATCTTCGTGCCTGATTCCGATTTTTGCGCTCATATACTTTTTGATTTTGTAGTTTATCGTTTACATTTTTTCTACAACAAACATACATAAATTTTGGCAATATTTAAAATGCAAGTTGTGAAATATTTTTCAAAAAACCTCAATAATGTTAAGAAAATAACTTTTTATGAGTGCGGCAAGCTTTAACCTATTCTTAACAGCCGGTATGTGACCAAAGCTTTAACTTTGCGTTTTTATGTATAAAAACGACCTTATAGCATGATTCGATTGATAGCCACTGATATGGATGGCACCTTACTGGACGATGATAAAAATATCCATCCTTCTTACTGGGAGGTTCATAAGCAATTGACCTCACAGGGTGTATTGTTTATGGCTGCCAGTGGCAGGCAATACTTCAACTTGCTGGATCAGTTTGACCGAATCAAAGATGATATTATCTTCCTGGCAGAGAACGGTACTTATGTAAAGTACAAAGGAGAGGAAATTCTGGTCAACCAACTGCCATTGGAGGATGCCCGTCATTTTATCGAAAAGGGGAGGGGTGTACCCGATACTGATCTGATCCTTTGTGGAAAGAATTCAGCTTATGTAGAAAGCCGCTATGAACCTTTTCTTAAGGATGCTTCCAACTATTACCGCCGGCTGGAGATTGTGGATGATTTGACTCAGATTGAAGATACAGTGCTGAAAGTAACCCTCTGGGATCATAAAAATGCCGAATTTAATGCCTATCCTCATTTCAAATCCTATGAGAAAGATTTTAAGGTGGCCGTTGCGGGAGACGTGTGGCTGGATATAACCCATAAAACTGCCAGCAAAGGAACTGCCATTGAAAAGATTCAGGAATGGTTTGGAATTTCTGCCAATGATACCCTGATTTTCGGCGATTATCTTAATGATCTGGATATGATGGGGGTAGGATACCACAGTTATGCCATGAAAAATGCCCATCCGAAAATACTTGAAATCTCAGGATTTGTCACCCGCTTCGACAACAATAACAACGGGGTGGTGGAAACCATCAAGGAGTTGTTTCGTATTAAGTAGCCAGAGTTCAAAATTAACCAGCTGCAGAAAAAAGCCCGGAGCAGGCTTTGAGCGCATCTCCGGGCTGGTAAGTAAACAGAGCTGTTCCTTCTCAATCTCAATAGTAAAACCAGATATTCCGGTAATCCCTGATATTCTCTCCGCGCGCTGCAAGCTCTTCCAGGTAGTCGTAGATGGGTACATCCACATAATTGTAAGGGGGAACCGGCTGGATGTTTTTTTCCCAGGGATGAAATTCATACACCCTGGCACCGTTGGGCAGTATCATTACCAGACGGTGATCCTGCCAGGCCATCAACTGATTTTTCCCCAGCTTGGGTACATTGAATACGGGCTCATCGGTTCGGTCGAGACCAGGTAACAAACGAGCTTCTTCTTTGCGTTCCTGCAGAATCCGCGCTATGGGAACCATGTACTTTCTGGTCTCTTCCTTGCCTTTCATGTTGAACGTATAATAAGGGTCAACACCAATGGCTTTTAAATCCAGCCTTAATTTAACCGACTCAAACCTGCGTGAGTTTTCAACCGTAAACACC
>JAABSE010000122.1 GCA_011390575.1 Sphingobacteriia bacterium | reverse complement strand
TTAGCGGCGGGGTCACTGAGAGTGGCCCCGTCGCTTGCACCTGTGACGGGGTGACTACCATTCACCCCGCCACTACAAAGACCGCTTACCTAAGCCCCCGCAATAAATTGGCGTTGCTGATAGCTGCTTCAATCTGGTTGACGATAAGCTCTTTAAGGGGTTCTTCTGTCTGAAGCAAATCGCTTTCAGCAAAAAGTTCCGCTTCTTCGTCAATTCTCGGATAGTTTTTGTCCTGCCGGAAAATGGGCCCCTGGATATGGGTCAGGGGGCGGCCGCTGGAAAAGAACAGGAATTCAAGCTGAATATACACGTTGTTGTGCGATCGACGCGAGCCGTTGTAAATGCCGTAGCCGGTAATATCGGTATTGCTCCAGTGTATGCCATCGGTAAAGCGGGGAGAGTTGCGTATCACCAGAATAGCATCCACCTCGTAATCTTCTTTCAAGGTATTGAACCAGTTTTGCCTGAAATCCCTGAATTCGGTAGGCCTGAGTTTCTCCCTGTTTTCCTCATACACCAGAAAGTGATCTCCCTCCATGGTGCAAAAATCCCACTTGGGAAAATTCTCCTCCAGCAATACCAGGGCGGTATCAACGGCATAAAACTGATAATCTGCTGTGGCAGCATACCGCTGCACAAAATTGTCATCTGCTGAGTTTCCAATATAATGATGGGTCAAACTATCTTCAATCATTACCATCAACCCTACATTTCGGGTAATCTGGGAATGAGCAGATACATAAAGCAGTAGCGTGATAAGAGCAAGTAGAATATGTCGCATAAAACAGGAATAAAAAGTTGTACAAATCTATCAATTATAACCGGAATTATTCCGTGTTTTGATTTGCCGGTTTTGTTAAGATTTTCTTTTATTGTTGAAACCACTTTATAAAGCATTATTACGATATTTTTCGCACAAATCAAATTCGTAACGCGCAAAATTTCTGTTAGTTGCGATCTTCCCGCACGTGCGGGGCCGGGGGGAATTGGACTTTTCGGAGTGGACTCATTGTTCCTTTTGCTACTCCATGTGAGCCATCAATATTTTTAAGTAAATTCTGATTGAATGGGTATTTTTACTATCTTAATAATGGAATTGATGGGTTTTATTGAGAAACGGATAAATCCATTGTTTTTATTACCCTAAAAAACTCTTTATTATGATACGAAAAAATCCTGCATTTGCATTTCTGTTTCTTTTTTTTGTGGTCGCATGCGGAGATTCAGATGAGCCCGTCAGTGAAAATACCCAGAGTATAAGTGCTGTGGGTAGTTCCGTTCAGTTAACCAACTATACCAATGAAGATGATGTGGCACAAATCGGCGGACCTGTTGTAAGTAAGGATGGGATTTCTTTTTATATTGGTTACAGGCAGATGAGTGCCAACAACCAGGATCCCATTCTGTTAAGGTTTGATGATGGCGAACTTACATGGGCACGCACAGATTATGAAACTTCTGGTGACGATCAAACGGGCTATGGACTGCTCTGGGACGGGGCAAACAAACTATATGCAGTGTTTAGTGCTACCGGCACGCAAAGTAGTGTTACAGGAGGCTTTCACCGATATACCGTTAATGGTTGGTTACCTACTTACGGGCAGGGGGGAGGAGCAAAAGTTTCCATCCTGGCAGCCGTTGACCCGGCCACCGGAGATGTACAACACGCTACATTTCTTTCTGCACAGCTTTCCAATGGAAACAGCAACACCCTTATCGTTACCGGTTTAGAATTTGATGAGAATGATAATATAATGGTCGAGGCTGACTCCTGGTTCAGCCCCAGAAATCCTGATACATCGCCTATGGAGTGCCAGGGCTCTTCCCCTTTTTATTACCAACTCACCTTTACTCCCAATCTTAGTGAAGTTCTCCATGCCACTGCTACAGGATGTGAATAGTTTTGTTACTTTTATAGCTTAAAACATATACCTATGAGCAACAACAAAGAAATTCGTTCTGTAGAAATCTTCAGAGGCGCTGTATATCAGGCGCAAATGGTAAAGAATCTCCTGGAAAATGCCGGGATAGAATCCTGGTTGCTGGACGAGATCTCCGGAACCCTCAATCTCCCTTGGGACAATACCGGTGGCGTAGGCACGGTGAAAGTAACCGTTTCCAGTGCAGATTATGACGAAGCATTGAGTGTGGTGCAGGAGTATAAAAAGAACATTTCGGAAGATTGATGGCGGTCTCAAGTATTCTATTGGTAGAAAATTCCTTAAAACAGTTGAATTAGATTAATTTAATACATAGAGAAGAAAATAAGACGATATACCTTAAAAATATAACACTTTTAATTTCTATGTGTCTATAAATAATTGGTTACCACATAGGCACATAGGTAAATTAGATATGGTGCTGTAAATTTGAGGCGATGTCTGACTCTATGTGTGTTTACAGAATCAATCACCACATAGACACATAGTTCTCTTTAATTATTAACCTAACCAACGAGCTGAATTAAAATAAATTAGTCATTTTGCCTTTTAGGAAATATGTCAAAGTAGAATTATAAAAAATTTCTCAACACCCTTTAAAACCTAACCCTGATGAACCGAAAAAACAAATCTTCCAAAGGAGAACAAATGAACCCTGACCAATACATTCAGAAACGGGCACGTCAGTTGCCCTTGTTTGAATGCCTGGTTTCTCCCGGCTGGGAAGTGGACAGGCAACCCGCAGTAATCGTGAGCAGGAAGCATACCAATGGTAATATCACAGCCTGTTTGTATGTTGTGGATTTGTTATGCCTGGGGGTGATTTTTACAACGCACGTTTTCAATGTGAGTGAAGAGGAGTATAAAGAATTGGTTCTTGGAATATTTAAAGATTCGGAGCAGGCACCATCGGACACTGACGATATTCCCGGAGAACCCTTTGAAAGAATATCCTATATCCTTGCGCATAACATCATTTATGCCGGTTATGAGTACGCCGCTGATTTTGACATACCCCCTCATAAGGATTTCAGGGTTACAAGATATATGCTTGAAGAAGACAACGAAGAAATAGCGTTAATGGATATCGATTGCGGGCACAACGGAAAACCTTTGTTCGTGACAGAAAACCTTACCGATTACTCTGCTTTTAAACCCGAATTCATCATCAAAAAACTCAATCAACATGCAGGTGAAGGAAATTATGAGGTGATTAGCTCACTTGATTTTTTTGACCCGGACTACGATGAAGAATATGATTTTGACAATATCCCAGAGGGCTATATCGATCCTGAAGATTATACCCCTGAAGATTTTGAAGAGGATAAAAAGTATCTGGCAGTGGTTCTGGAAGAAAGCACTGAAGGCAAATCAGAAGAGGATGACCGTGATGTGGGGATGTTTCAAATGATAGTTATGCGGATGGCTTTCTATCTGGCTAATGAAGAAAAATTGCAGGAGGTGTATCAGGAGTTGTTTGGTGATGAAGAAATTACGGTAGATCAAGATTGGGTTCCTGATGAGGTTTTGCCTTTTGAAGAAATGGACGGCCAAATGGAGGATAAAGTCGAAGATCTTGTTGATAATATTTTCTCGGATGATCCTTTGCAAATGGACGCCAGTTTGAAAGAATTGCATGAGCTGGTACCTAACCAGCCCTTTGTTGCTTTTCTTGAATTGGTGGCATTGCATTCAAGAAGCCCGAAAGATAAAACCATCAGAGAGTTACTGAAAAAATACACCCAATTGCATCCCGACGACAGTGTTTTACGGTTGTTCGAGGTGTATTACCGTGTTTTGGATTCAAAAGACATTTCTTTTCTGAGCAGAGAGCAACTGAAACTGCGAACCTGGTTTTCGGGCCGGAGATTTCTGCATGCCGCCGAGGCAATGGTTTATTGTACGTTTTTAGCTATTGTAATGCATCAAAAGGATTCGCTGGAAGACCTTCTTGCTGTAAGTTCGTTTGCAATGGATGTTCAACTTCCTCAAGAGATTAACCAAAGTCTTATGGGGTTAGTAATGATAGGTTTGACTCAAATCGTTGTGGAAAGAGCACTGGATGGTGAAGCAAATTCATGAAAATGATAATGGCTGCAACATTTATTTTCGAAAAGAGTCGATGCTATGGTCTCTGGCACGTTATTCCAAATAAAAAGTAAATCTCTACGAAGGAACCTTCTATGGCGCATAAATACGGCAAAACCTGGTGGGGTCAGCAATGGCTCAATGCCCTGGAAAAGATTGACTACAGCAACCGACTGCCCCGCGGGCGAAACTATGCCTCTAAAGCACAGCTTCTGCTCAGTTTACTTTATAACGTGCTAATCAATGGTGAAAAAACCCTCATCTTTACCCAATACAAAGAGATGGGCTATTTGCTTACCCGCATCATTCAGGAACAGACAGGCTTGCTCCCTCTTTTTCTGCATGGGGGGCTTAGCAGATAGAAACGTGATGAACTGGTGAATGTGAAAAAAGAACTGGCCGATATAACCGTTGATACCGGCGAAGCCTGGATTGGGGAACTCTCTGATAACGAGCTCAGAGACCTTGTTAAATTGCAGAAATGAGTAGTTTTGTTATTCTTTATGTATTCAATAGCCCGGAAGTTTTTGAGGAGATAAGCAAGAATAAGTCAATTGGATTTTTTAAATACAAATAAATAGTTATTAGATATGTTTGATGAACTTGAAAAATACAAAGACAAAGGTCATTTCTTTTTTATGAAAGAAAGTGATTTGAAAGAAGTTAGTAAGGATGTGCCGGATTTGCCGGGTGTCTTTTATGTTTTCCGTCTTGCAGGTGGTCGCATAGATCTGGTTTACATTGATTACCCCGGCGGACGGGCCAATGATAATCCTGCTGATAAGCAAAGTCTGCGGGAACGGATTAATGGTAAGCATGGCAACATGACACGTCAGGAGTTTTTTGAAAGAAAAATGGCTGAAGAGCAAATTGAAGGGTTGGATATCTACTGGGTGGTTACGCATGATGGAAAACACAAGGATGCCTCCTCTAAAATTGCCCGTAAGCTTATTCAAAAGCACCTGGAGATTTATGGAGAATTACCCGTTTGGAATCAAGAGTTGTAGTGCTATTTCGCAAAACTTTATAGATGAACCGAGCCACCAAGTGATCGTTATTCCCGCCCGGTCGGGACTCTAAGTTCCCGTCAGGGCTAAAGCATTGCTTCGCTTTTTAGTCCGGAGGCGAACATTAAAGTCGCCACCGGACTTTACAGAAGATCCGAGCCATGACAATAACTATTCGCGCGGATGATTATAATTTCTCAACACCGCAAAAGCACGATACCAATATTTTTGACGATTTATCCCGCTTTTCGCGGGAGCTCTCCACGCATGCGCGGGACAGGCATCTGACCACTTTAATCAAATTATAAACAGATGAACCGAGCCATGACAAAATTTTTGACACACACGCGGATGATTATAATTTCACAACTGTCAAAAACAACCAATACGGATATTGTTGGCGAGCTCCATCTGACCACTTTAATCAAATTATAAACAGATGAAATTATCGGTGTAACCTGTGATTCCTTTGAGTCGGTGGGTGTTGATCAACTGCAGTTCTTTTTGGATATTGTAGATTTTTTGTATAAATCAGAGGGTAAACCCAGTACTTTGGGGTCATGTATCCGGATGGTGGTAAATAACGAATTGAACAGGTACACATAAGATGCTTATTTGTTCGGGAGCTTACGACAACAAAAAACACCCAATACAAATAAACTATAAACCCTAAAAATTAATCTTTTATGACAAAAATTTTTTTATTTTTCATTGCTGCAACGCTTTTATCCGGCACGGGGAAGGCACAGAAGAATCCCGATTGGGTGTTTCGCACCCAGGGAAGGGTATATTCAACTCCTGTAATAGATGACTCTGTTATCTATTTTGGAAGTGGAGACCATAATTTCTATGCCCTTGAAAAAAAATCGGGACAAGAAATCTGGAAATTCCCAACGGGGGGTGCAATACATTCAAGCCCTGCAATCCATAACAACCTCGTCATTTTTGGCAGTGCAGACGGCAATCTATATGCCCTGGACAAAAGTACCGGGAAGCAGGCATGGCAATTTGAATCCGAAGGGGAGAAAATCCTGGATTTATGGGACTATTACCTTTCTTCACCTGCTACAGGCAATGGCATTGTCTATTGGGGCAGTGGCGATGGAAATGTATATGCGGTTGATGCCCGGAATGGTGCGCTGAAATGGAAATTTCAGACCGGCAGCATTGTGCATGCGGAACCCCTGGTTGTAGATGAAAAGGTCTTTATCGGAAACTATACCGGCGATTTTTTTGCCCTGCATGCAGAAACAGGAGCTGTACTCTGGCAGTTCAAAACCGTTGGCGCCAGAGGGTTTCCCAATGGAGAAGTGCAGAGAGGAGCAGCCTTTGACAATGGAACATTGTATTTTGGCAGCCGCGATTTTAATATTTATGCCCTCAATGCCCAAACCGGACGTGCCTACTGGAACATGAAAGAGCAAGGTAGCTGGGTGATAGCCACCCCACTGGTATATAAGGATAATATTTATTTTGGCACTTCTGATACACACCGGTTTTATGGGATGAACAAGTCAAGTGGTCAAATTGTGTGGCAAATTCCCTTGCCCATGAGGGTTTACGGATCGGCAGTGGCTTATAACGACGTAATCTATTTTGGCTGTTTTGATGGAATTCTGCGTGGTGTTGATCCTGCCACAGGGGAGATAATCTGGACCTACCAGACGCCAGCCAGCAAAATGAAGTATGCTGATATATTTAATGAGGAGGGAGGATTCAGTGAGGAATTTGAACTTTACGGACAGGACTATGAGGAGGCCGAGCGAACTATTCATTCCCTGGGATCCATCCTTTCTACCCCTGTTGTTGAAGATAATTCAATCTTTTTTGGGAGTTCCGACGGATGTTTGTATTCCGTAAACATTGAAAAATAAAGATGTATTAAAGGCAGGTTTACAAAGCTTTGTGAACCTGCCTTTTATGAGATATTTACGAATGAATCAAATCACTTGACACAATCAGCAAATTTCAACTGATTGAGAAGAATGGCACAAAACCAACCTTCGGAAAGAATCGCTTGAAAATGAACCGACCCCTTGAACCTTCCCCGATTTGAATAATTAAAAGGCTTTATTGCAGTTAGGGAATTTTTTTTCAAATAAGGTTAGATATATCTAATTAAAATTGTATATTTGCAACGGAAAATTTTAAAATATGCAGAAAAATTTAGAGCAAATTTTGAATACAATTTTACATTCAAGTGAAATACTTGAAGAAGAAATGAAACAGGAATCAAATCTCAATAAACTGACAGCAAGGCAGTTGTATTGTATTGAATTGATAAAAGAAATGCGCAATCCATCCCTGTCAGAATTGGCGGAAAAGATGAATATTGCCAGGGCATCCATTTCTGTTATGATAGAAAGACTGGAGAAAAACAACTTCATCTATAAAGTCGCTTCAGATAATGACAGAAGATCTTCGCATGTTCATTTAACTGAAGAGGGCGAAAAAGCAGCCTCTTTGCATACTGAGATGCATAAGCGGATATCAGAATTGCTGACCGAAGAGATGACTGAATCGGAAAAAGAGATTCTGATTGTATTATTGAATAAGTCCGCAAAATCGCTGGCAAAATACCGAAAAAGGACATAATGATTAGATGCGTGTAATTATAATTTAAAATTATGGATAAGACAAAAGCAGGTTATCTGGAAGGAATAATTTCCGTTGTGGTAAACAGCGTATTATTTGTACTAAAATTCTGGGCAGGTGTTGTTACAGGTTCTATTGCCTTAACCGCAGATGCCTGGCATACACTCTCGGATTCCTTGAGTTCCATTATCGTAATAATTGGGGTAAAATTGTCATCAAAAAAGCCCGACAATGAGCATCCTTTTGGGCATGGACGATGGGAGCAGATTGCAGCTCTGTTTATCGCGTTTCTTCTTGGAATTATTGCATTCGATTTCCTTAAAGATTCCATCGCTCAATTCAGGAACCATGAGTCTACCCAATTTGGTACCCTGGCAATCGTCGTTACAATCATTTCAATTATTGCCAAGGAAGCACTGGCCCAATATGCTTTCTATGTTGGTCGGAAGACCGATAATGTAAGCGTTAAGGCAGATGGCTGGCACCACAGAACAGATGCTCTTTCATCGGTGGTGGTGTTGATTGGAATTTTGTTTGCAAGTCGGTTCTGGTGGATTGACAGTGTTTTGGGAGCCATTATTTCCTTGATGCTTTTTTATGCAACCTATCAAATCGCAAGAGAAGCCATAAACAAATTGCTGGGAGAGAAACCAGGCGCCGAACTGATTGAAAATATCAAAAACGCAATCCAGCATTATGATGTTGAAGATATGCAGTTTCACCATTTTCACATTCATAATTATGTGGGGCATCAGGAATTAACTTTTCATATCAAACTAAAAAACGATTTAAGTATTGAAGAGGGGCATCGGATAGCCACGGATATAGAAGAGATTATACTTGAGCAATTTGG
>JAABSE010000121.1 GCA_011390575.1 Sphingobacteriia bacterium | reverse complement strand
GGCTTGTCCCGGGGAAAGTTTCCCTTTTTAGTAAAGTGTTGAAGCGACTAACATTGCTGAATCTTTATTGTCAAGGTCAATGTTATCGGATATTTCGAAATTTACTGTTCATGATAGAAACAAAGATAATTAATAGCTGAAAACCCGGTCTTCAATGGCAGGCTTTTTTCTACGCTTGTATTTAACGTTACTGCTATTCTTGCAGTTGCGGATTACTGACTGTTAAACTATCCCCCGATACGAAAGATAACGCGAAGCAGAAACTCCGAAACCTGCATTGCACCCGACCCACCCTGCGGGACCAGGTGTTTTATATTGCAACCAGTAGATAATTAGTCTATTAGGATGTTAATTTCTTCTTTTAATTTAGGAAGGTGCCGTACAATTGTTCCCCAAACAATCTCATTGTCAATTTTGTCATAACCGTGTATTACCCGATTTCGCATACTGATGATTTGCTTTTTACTTGAAATGTTAATTGATGAATCAATCTTTTCAATTCGGTTCATTGCTTCTCCAATAATTTCAAATTCTCTTTCTATGGCTCTACGAAGCATTTTGTTGGATATGTATATATTGAAATCCCTTTTCTCCCCAAGATAGCTTTCAATAGAATCAATTGATTCTTTTATATCAAAAAGATATTTTTTTACTTCAAGCTTCATATATAGGAGTCTTGGTTTTATTCAAAGATTCAATAAAATATGGGTTCCCTAAGGATTTATCAGTAACCAAGTCAACTGGGCGTTTAAGTATTTTTTCAAATTGTTCAGTTAGTTCAAAATATGTGTCGGCATAATCTCCGTAATCCATTGGTTTGAATGAAACTAACAAATCAATATCACTGCTTTTATTGAAGTCTTCAGTACATACAGAACCAAAGGCATATAGCGATTTCACATTGTATTTCATACACAATGCTTTTAGGTTCTCAATATTGTCTGTCAATATTCTATTCATCGGTTTCTTGTTATCATTATTGCAAAAATAGTTATTTTGTGATTGATGCGCAAATCGGTTGTTTTACAATTGGTTACAACGTGCGCTGCTCCTGTCCTGCAAGCATGGGATCAGGATAGCATGTTGTGTAGCGTAGTTATTCACTGTCGATGGATAAGACTTTGGCAAGTCCAATCCTTATTTCATCCATAATGGTCTCGGAAACTCTCCCTATTTGTTTTATAAATCTCTCCCGGGAAACTGACCGGACTTGAAAACTGTCCGCCGCATAAACCTTTGTTAATCCACGCTCTTTGTCAAGCTCCAATTTTGTCTTCCAAGGTGCTGTTCCCTATCTGTTTTTCCAGTCGGTAACCGGCACAATAATTTTCAGCGGTAATTTCCCCAGTGCGTTGTCGTTCACTATTATCGGTTGTCTTGTCTTTTTTATCTCAGCTCCCACGGTCGGGTCAAGATTTATCATCCAGAATTCGCCTTGTTTCATAGAAGTTCTCAAAATCAAGGTTTGTAAATGAAATCAGTTCTTTGTCCGTTAGGTAGTCTTTATTTAAGTCGTCTGCTGCCTCTTTCATCTGTTTATAATTTGATTAAAGTGGTCAGATGGAACATCCAAATATACTTTTACTGCACTGGCTGACAGGTTGTTTCCTAAATAGTCATCCTCATGTGTGTTTGCGGGTTAATCATGGATGTTTCAACTTATTATATCTATTTAAGTAGCCGAACATTTTATGAGCGTCTTCTTGCAGAATGTTATCAGCTCTTAATTCTTCAGTCAGTTTTTGATTATCCTTAATAAGTTCGCTTAAAAGTTCAGGTGTTAGCCACTTCACTTCACCATTTGGTAAAATAACGTAGCTGGTTTTGCAGCAAACTGCTTTTTGAGGGTCATTTGGTTTTATAATTCCGAGACTGATTTGTTTGTCTTTGAGTCTGGCTGGTTCTCCAATAAAATAGCTGTAGTATCCATTTTCAATTATTTTGTTGAAGCCAATAATTTGCGAATATGGATAGCTGTTAATATAAACTGAATCGTCAACGAACACACCCCATATCTCTTTTTTCATTTTTTCTGAATTTGCATTCGGGTCAATTTTTTTTAGCCTGTAATTAGTTATTCCTCCCATCATGAAAACGTTAAAACCTGTCCGTTTTTTTAATTTAAATTCAGCAAATTCAGAAGGTTTATTTTCTTTAAACTCCTCATATGTTCGGAAGATGTTCTTTTCAGTTTGTGGATAAGCAACTATCGAAATTGCAATAGTCAATAGGGTGATTAAGATTGTTTTCATGTTTTTTTTATTGTTGCCAATGGTTGGTGTATATGGCATTGGGCGTTTCAATGCACTCCACTTTCAAACCGCTGATATGTTTATTAAATGTTCTCACGTTTCAATTTACTTCTTTCTGCCCAATGAAATATGACACATTGTGTGTACCCAGCATGGGGCAGTGTAACCTTGCGTATGCTCAATTGAAAATCCAAATATGCAAATTTATTTTGAATGACAAGGAGTTTGTGTACACTTTTTATTTTTCCGGAGGGTGGAAGTCCCTTATACGCCGGAGTGACCTCCGGAATTGCGAAGCAATCACGAACACAAAAATAAAAAATCCTGAGTGAGTAACTATTAGCAAGTCGCAAGGTGGTTTATTCAGTGTTGTTTGTTTTAGAACGCCTGACAAAAAGGGGGTACGAACCCATTTCAGACCATTACACCAAAATCCATCCTAAATGCAAAAGTTCAATTTTCCCCAATGTTTAACGGACCGCCGTATACGTGGCCTCCGCAGCTGCGGGATACGGCGGTGTGAGAGGCCCTCCCCGTCAGTCTCAACTGGCGGGGAGGACTAATCGATTATGGCGTCGTGGTTGATTGCATAGTGAATCCTAATCTCTTACCTAATCCCTCTTCGAAAATTTTAAATAACGTGGAAATTTGAATATCAATCTTTCCATTTTCAAGTCGAGAAATATAACTTTTCTTTGTTCCTGTTTTTGATGCTAATTCCTCCTGTGTCAAATGGGCTTCTTTTCTCGCTTCTTTAATCATTTCTCCAACGACAAACGCTTTTGCTTTTACTTCAAATTCGTCACGTTTTTCAGTCCCAGGTTTACCATATTTAATGTCAAGAAGCTCATCGAATGTTTGTGCATCTCTTATCTGTTTCATGTCTATTTTCCTTTCTTTTTATTAAAATATTCCTGTTGCAATTTTAATGCTTTATCAATCTCTTTTTTCGGAGTCTTTTGGCTTTTTTTCTGAAATCCATTAAATAAAATTACAATCTTACCTTCGTCAAAACAGCAAAACACTCTGTAAATATTACTTCCAACTTTAATCCGTATTTCATATAATCCATCCGTATTTTGAATATGTTTAAAAAATTTCGGAGGAATCCTATCCACCGTACGAATCACTTTGAAAACATATTCAATTTTTTCTTGAACATTTGAATCAAGCGACAAATAAAAGTCTACGAAATATTTCTCGTAAAATTGAATTTCTCTGGTCATACGACAAAGTTAACAAGTTTGTTAACAAAATCAAAATAAGAATTGGTATTTCTCTATTGTAGTAGGTTTTTCCACCATGCGCCACAATAGACAAATTTTAACATAACCATGGGTATTCCTTCGATAAATGGAAGGGTTTTTTTCTTTCGTGCTCGCTCTCGTGCGGGTGAGTTAATGTTGCGCGGCACTTGTCTGCCAGGTAAGGGGGGCAGGGGATATGGGGGTGTGGTTGCTTATTTTCCCAGCCATTCTTTAAACTCCGTTACCCGGTCGCGGCTCACCAGGGTATCTTCGTCGGTGGGTACATTGAGTTTGATTTTGAGGCGGCTGCCCGAATAAGCAATGATGTCGGTGATGGCTGCCAGGGAAAGGATGTGCTTGCGGTTTATCCGGAAAAACAATTCGGGGTCGAGCAAATCAACGAGCTGATCCAGGGTGAAATCAACCGGATAGTTTCTGTCTTCAAGGGTTTTCAGGTAGATGGCTTTCTCCATGCTGTAGAACAAGGCAATCTCTTCGGAGCGAATGACCCGCAGATGTTCGCCCACTTTCACCAGGAAACGGTTTTTATGCCGGTGGGTAAGCATTTGTAGGGCATTGGCTACGGTTTCGTCGGGAAGCGCTGCCGGGGTTTGGGGGCGCGATGCCTGGAACTGTTCCAGGGCATGCCGGAGGCCCTTCTCGTCAATGGGCTTGAGCAGGTAATCAATGCTGTTGACCTTAAAGGCCCGGATGGCATATTCATTGAAAGCAGTGGTGAAAATGACCGGGAAAGGGATGCGGGTATTTTCAAATATTTCAAAGCTGATACCGTCTGCCAGCTGGATATCGAAGAATCCGATGTCGATGGCAGGGTTGGTTTTCAGAAAATCAAGGGTGGCACCCACCGAATCTGTAATGCCGGCGATTTGCGCATCGGGCACAAGTTTGAGCAGCATACCCTGTAGCTTTTGTGCACTGAGTTTTTCGTCTTCTACAATAAGAATGTTCATGGTGGCGGAGGTTATTGAGTGGGTTCAGTGGTTTTTAGCGTGTCGGAGATTGCCAGGTTTTCAGCTATGGGGAGCATCACGCGGTAGATACCGTCCTGGTTTTGAATGTGTACTTCGCGGCCCAGCATGAAAAGGCATCGCTTTTTTAAAAGGCTCAATCCCAGTCCGTTTCCGGCAATGCCTGTTTTGGGTTGATAGGTGTTGTGAACCTCTATGGTATCAGCATCGGTTCTTACAATGGAGAGGGTAAGCGGGTTTCTTTCCGATGCTTCATTGTGCTTCAACGCATTTTCTACCAGCAACTGAATGGACATGGGGATGACATAGCCTTGCAGGTGTGCCATGTTCATTTCTACTTTCAGGCTGTTGTCGTGGCGGATTTGATGGAGGTATATATAGGCACGTACAAATTCCATCTCTTTTTCAAGGGGTACCAGCTCTTCCCCTTTTTGTTCGAGCACATAGCGGTATACGTCGGACAGCTGCCTGATGAAGGTCTGGGATTTTTCTTTGTCCTGTTCTACCAGGGCGCTCAACACACTGAGGCTGTTAAACAAAAAATGGGGACTCATCTGATTTTTGAGGGCTTCGTATTTGTGGTGCAGCGATTCTCTTTTTAAAGCTTCCTGCTCTTTGATGGCCTGTCGCAGGCTGCGCAGAAAGTCGGCAACGTAATGCACTCCGGTGATGATGATGACGATGAACAGCTGTATGGTGCCAATGATGATAAACAGGCGCGGGTTGTCCGGTAAATGGTAGCCGAATAACCTTTCGTACAGAAAATAATTGACCAGAAAAATGGCTATACAGGAATAGATGAGCGTTGCGCTCATGTGAAGCGCCAGATTTTTTTCAGGACTTAAACCGGGGGGCAGGTATTTGTCCAGCAGGATGCTGACCAGCCCGATGCCGCGCCAGAGGCTCAACCCGATAGCCAGGTTATATGCTGCCGTGTTAAGGAAATCACTCCAGTTTGTGAATATGATGCTACCGCTGAAGGTAAATGTAATGAATAATCCAATCAACAGCAGTATCAGCGAGTCTCTGAGGAGTTTCTTCAGGTATGCGACCAGTTTTTTCATGGGAAAATACAAGCTAATGATGGGTTTGGTTTTTTCGGCCAATTCCGAAGTTCATAATTTTTTAATTATTCAGTTATTATTTGAATGGACTTTTTGATTTGGCCTTTATCCCTATCCATGATATTTACAGAATATTGCAACGAATCTAACTGAATGTATGTACTGTCTGAGAGGTTGATTATAATATCCCGAATTTCTCTGTACCCACTTCCGAAAACCTGACTTCTAAGGAATGTTTCAGCGGAGTCGGTAATGTCAATCCACTCCTGGCCATCCATTTTTTTATAATATTTTGGTTTGCTGCTTATGTTGGATTGTGCAGTAACAGTAATGTAATGAACCTGGTTCAGAGGAAGCAACAGGGAGTCGGATTCCACCTCAACTCCGTCGTAGGTGAAATGAATATAGCTTGGATCAAATTTTTCACTGTTGTCTTTAAGACAGGAAATGAACAAGAGGGCAACGGAGACTAATGCTATTGCTTTTTTCATGGGTTTGGAGTTTGGATTAACTGAATTTGCAACTGATGAGCTGGCCCTGAAATCTGAATTTCACCGAGGTGATTCAGACTTCAGGAACAGCTTACAATTTCAGAATAAAATTACTCCAAATTTTTACATTGTTGCAACATGGTTTGCGCCGATTGTTCTCCCCAGGATGGATCAATAGCTGATGTAGATGCGCTTGACTTGAAGTATTCTACCGATTTTTCAAACCAGGGCAGGGCCTTTTCGCTGCCACCTCCAAAAGCTTCGGGGGTATGGAAGATGTTCTGTCCGTTGAGGAACAAGGCCCTGGGATTTTCAGTATTTTTCTCAAGTGCCTTGCCCAGAGTATTGCGTGCTTTGCCTGAGTATTGCATAGCCCGTGAGCCATCCACCGAAATTCTCGCCTGGTAAACGAATGCCTGCAAAGTGAGTAATTCTGCAGCATCTCCTTCAGCATCCATTCCTTTCCCGATGGCTGCTTCGGCTGTATCCAGCAATTGGTCTTTGGTTTCATTGTCTTCTTCTCTAAAGCTCAGCATGATATTTCCATAAGCATAATGGTAGTGTGTCTGCCATGAGTCCGGTGCAGCCAGCGAAATGCGTTCCAGCATATTCACGGCTTCCCTGGCCTCGTCAAGGGTTTCGGCAGTGTGCAGTTTCAGTAATGATCCTTCAATGGCCTGCGCCAGTTCTTCGTTCTCAGCCCATACCGGCGCTGAAAAGATTACGAATGTGATAATGATTGCGATGGTTTTCATAATTTTCTGTTTTTAGATTTGGGTAATTAATTTATTGATTGATAGTTTGTTTTATTGTCAAAATCTTAAAGGAGCTTTTATGTGTTCGCTTACCTATTTTCTCTTTTCATTTTTTTATTCTCTTACCTTCCTGCCCTTGCGCTGTCAAGAGATGAGTCTGTTAAATGGCTCTGATTTCGCAGCGCCTTATGTTTTGGAATTCCTTAATTCTACTAAGGTTGATGGAAGATAAATAAGGTTCTCCCATCCGAATGCTTCCAGTTCCTTCAGAAGCTGGAGGAGCCAACCTGCATAACATCTCTCTTGTTTTTTCCTTTCACCTCTTTCCTTCCATCTTCCATCTTCCAGCTTATCTCTTCCTTTCACCTTTGAGCTTTCAGCTTTTCCTTCCTCCTTCCAGCTTCCCCCTTCCAGCTACTATCTTATCGTCAAAAACACTCCCACAAACACAAACCGTTTGGCCGAAGGGCCTACCGGCATAGAGGCGAAATTTCCCTGCGTGTCGGGTTGTTCATAGAATCGGTAGCTGAAAATATTTTCGTTGCCCAACAGGTTGCTGACCGATGCATAGAGGATGGTTTGCTGTCCCCACAGGCTCAAAAGGTGACTGGCATTAACACTTATATCGTTGTAGCCTCGGGTGGTTTCTGTCATGAATCCTTCTTTGTTGGGATCGTGATACGGTCTGCCGCTGGCCCATGAAACGGTGGCGCCAAACATTGTGCTGATGCTGTTGACCCATTTCTTGGCCACCAGCGATAAGGAATGTTCAGGGGCAAAGTGGGGCCGCACCTTTGCCGGGTATGTGCGGTATATGCGCTTTGCATCCACGTAAGAATAACTGATCCAGTAGTCGAGGTTGCGGAAGGTTTTCCTGTCGCGGTAAAACAGATCCAGTCCGCGGGCATACCCCTCTCCGCTGTTTCGATAAAATGTCGGGTCGAAGAAGTGTGCTTCATTGAAGGTAACCAGGTTGCGGTAATCCTTCTGATACATTTCGGCCCTGAGCAGGCGACGGTCTTTTTCGTACTGAATATTGGCAATGAAATGATTGGCTTTTTCAAATCTCAGACCGGTAGCATATCTTACAATGTCCTCTTCGGGCGTCTGGTAAAAGGAGCCGGCAGCTACCGATGCCTGCCAGTCCTGGTTCAGAAGCCAGGCCGCAGATGCCCTCCATGCGGTGGCATGTTGGTCAATGACCGATGAGTATTCATGGCGTAAGCCGGTGCGTAAGGCCAGACGGGGCAGAGGCTTGCTTTCAGCCTCCAGGTAAACAGCAGGAAGGATTTCTGTGAAATCACCTTCGAAAGCAAAGTGGTTTTCTTTTTCCCGGTAATCAAAAGTATAATCTGTTATTGCTGTTTCCATTCCCGTATGTAGTTTGAAATATTCCGACCAGGTGCGGCTGAGTTTTACCCTTCCTTGCGCTGAGAGATAGTTTTCCTGCACCGACAATCTTTTCAGGTTGATGGAGTCGGTGTCGTGACCCAGGGAAACTCCTGCATGCAGTATCCAGTCTTTAAGGTTTTGTACGGTCGTAACCTGCCCATAGAAGTTGCGGTTGTTCAGTGCAATGTCCTGCAAATCGCCGGGAGAAGCCGCCAGATCAGGATACTGCAGGCCACTTTGGGAGTGGCTGTAGGTGGAGAAAAACTTGATGACCCCCTCGTTGCTGGTTTTCAGATGTCCCGACAGGGTGGCTCCTGTGCTGGTGGGGTGCTGGTTCCAGTTCCAGGTTTGCGGAACAAGGTTAAAGTAAGGT
>JAABSE010000120.1 GCA_011390575.1 Sphingobacteriia bacterium | reverse complement strand
GGTATTTTTCCGACCTGCTCCCATATTGCCATGCATGCATCAAAAAGTACTCCTTCGTAATCTTCAGTAATATCCAGCAGGCCGATGATACGCAGCAATTCGCGCTGGTGCCCGTCGCCTTTGCCTTTCAGGGCAGCTACTAAATGTGGCAAAAAGGGTTGCAGCCGGTTGTCCTGTTCTTCCATGGTGTGATACAACATCCAGGTTGCTCTCCAGGAAACGGGGTGTATATCCTGAAGGGCAATGATTAAAGTCTCTTCAAACTTTTCCCTGTCGGCATTGAGCAGCTTTGCCAGTTCCTCTTTATTAAAACGCCCTGCAAGAATCTCTTTCATACCTTGATCAATAGCATCATACAAGCTTTTTAAAATGACAGATGTAGTACCGGAAAACAACCTGCGTTCAAAGATACAAAGGACATCTGTATAATAAAACAAAAAATTATTCTTACAAAGTTGCAGCGAACCATCAAACAATAGTACAATTTGTGCCCATTCTTTTTACAATTTTTTGTATCATTGTTTATGGAAATGAGGCTTTCAAATAACCTGTCGCAGAATTTCTCTCTTCAACTGGCCACCAGTCTGGCCCTGGAGCAGGGAGTTGAGCAAATGCATGAGATGGTAAAAGCCCACCAGGCCAACTTAACCCATTCCGGGTTTATCGGTGAGGCAAAAAATCATTTTCTCAAAGCCAACAAAAAAGGATTTTTCGACAAAAACCTTCCTGACAGCCACTTTCTGAAAAATGACAAGAATTTACTTGAAAGGACCATTTCTTATGCTGCCCGCCGGCACCTTGGTGAATACCGTGAATCGGGTTTCCCTTACCTTGCCCATGTGCTCAGCACCGGTTATATACTTGCCCGCCTGGGATTTCCCAGAGAAATCATCCTCTCAGGAATATTGCACGATACAGTAGAAGACGCTCCGGACAAAACCAAAACCCTCAACGAACTATACGCACTGATGCCTTCCATAGCTTATTATGTGTATAGTGTTTCGGGCCCCGACATCAAAGATTCGGTAGAAAAAGACAAGCAGTTGCACAACCGGCTGCATACTTTTTCTGACAATGCACAGAGCCTGTTCCCACAGGCCATTAAAGTTGCCGATGGCCTGGCCAATTTATATGACATTACTTCTATGCAGCCCAAAGATGGAAGAACCTCTGCAGAAAGGCAAGCACTGTTTATGGCCAAAATGAAAACCCTTTTGTTACCCTATGCCGCCGCTATTGATGAAAAAAATCTTATCCCTGTTAAAAAGAAGAAAGAGGTATTTTCACTTTTTGAGTTTCTTAAAGATAGCATTGAAGAAAAGAATTTGCACCCATAGAAAACACCTTTGAGAAATGCAACACCCTATCAAAACAAATCAAACCCTGAGAATTAATCCCACTTTTCTGAAAATAAATGAGTTTTATAAAAATATTGTGTTACCTTTGCCATGAATTAATCAAAATTTTTATTTTTTATTACATTATCATGAATAACGGAACAGTAAAATTTTTCAACGAAACCAAAGGATTTGGTTTTATCAAAGAAGATGGATCAGACAAAGAATACTTTGTACATGCTACAGGCCTGATTGACGAAATCAGAGAGAATGACGAAGTAACTTTCGACCTTCAAGAAGGTAAAAAAGGATTAAATGCAGTGAACGTGAAATTGTCGTAACCCGATATAACTTCATAACATTTAGAACTGGAAGAGTCCCGCAGCAATGCGGGACTTTTTTAGTTTATACCCACACATTATCAACAGATTCGTGAAGCAAACCTAACAACCTGTGCAACGGTTTTCACACTTCTTCCTCCCGGAGATATGTCAGGATAAGATTTAACGAAACCATATACTACTAGCTGTCTGCCACTTACCAGTTCTTCAATTTCTTTTTCAGATAACGGCACATTTTTCTCATAGGGTTAAGTAACTAAACAGAAGTTCACACAAATTATTATTAAACCTAAAAACCCAAAATCATGAGAAAAACAATTTTAGTATTTGCAATGGCATTGTTCTTTGGCAATGCGTTTATCGGAAGCAGCTTTGCTGCCAACAACAACCAATCTGAAGTTCAACAGCAGCAAACAGCTCAAAATGAGTTCACTGCCATAGAGTTGGACGAGCTGCCACAAGCAGTAAAAGATGCAGTTGAAAAAGATGACAGGAACGCAACTTTGGAAAGTGCAGAAAGAAAAGTTCTGCCCAACGGCGAGCAAGTATATCGTGTAACCATGGAAGTTGAAGATAAAGGACAGGTTACCAAAAGCTTTTACGCCAATGGCAGAAAATATGATAGCAAATAGTTTAAACTAACCACAACAATGATTTCCTTCATTTAAACTTGAATGTTATCAGTTCTATGAACCGGCTCCTTACAGGGGCCGGTTTTTTTATGCAATTACCTACCATTTAAGCTTTTCGCTGGCAAAGCAAAACATCAGGAATACTTTTTTATGGAAGAATAGATAAGTTTCATACACCAAATAAAATAAGCACCCAAGATCTTTTAACACAACTCAAGATGAGTTTTAAGTCAAAAAAGATTATCTCATAAAGAAATTAACTTATATTTGCAATAAACAAAACAATCAACATATAACACACAACCCTTTTTGTTTGCAATAATTTAAATCCTCCCTGCATGAAACAAATTATTCTTACCCTGCTGATTGTATTCCCTGCACTGTTATCTAAGGCTCAGGGCGATTATTATGCCACCGAATCATCAGTTTCGGTGGGTGTTACCATCATTAATCAGGGAGCTTTTTTAAATGCACGGGTTTGCGTGGTAGAAAAACGTGGCCGGAAGATTGAATTTACCCCTTACGAGATAACCGAATACCAAACCAAAGGAACAGTATACGTATCGAAAGAGATAGAGTATAAGGGAGAGCGAAAGCGATTTTTTCTTGAGAGGCTGGCAGATGGAGAGGTTTCCCTCTATTATTTCAGAGAAAGGGGTGGTTATACATTTTATTTTCAGAGAGAAGGGGAAGAATTAACCGCTTTGCCCCGTCGGGTGGATACCAACGGTAAAAAAACCTACAAAGAAATCCTTGATCATAACCTGGAAGATTGCACCTATACCCACCAATACCTTGAGATAGCCCGCTACAACAAAAGAGCATTGGCCGGGTTTTTCGACAAATATAACAACTGCAGCCCATTACCTTTCTCTGTAACCAGGTATGGATTGACTGCCAGCTATGGAAGCTTTGTGTACAGTGTACCAGATTACAGTAAAGGAAACATCCTTCGCGATTTCAACTTTCAGAATTACTCTCAGTTTTCGGTGGGAGTCTTTGCCGATACCCCCCTTTACAGAAACGCAATCAGTCTTTATATTGCACTCATTCTCTCTGAGCACTCAGTGGCTGAATACAGCAGAGTCGATGATACCGATTTGGATATCCTGACAAACTCAGTTAACCTGCAACTCCCTTTGATGATCCGATACAGGATTCACACCCATGCACTCACGCCCTTTGTAAGTGCAGGAGGAGTTGTCGGATACGATTTACGCAACAATACCCGGGTTTTTCAGACCCATTTCGAACAGGATGTAATTATTACCGATCAGGTTCCACTCGCTGTTCCGGAACCTAATCTTTTTTTTGGCATTTCTGCCGGAGCAGGCATGGAGTACAGGCTCAACTTCCGAAACAGGATAAGCATTGAACTACAATACCTGAATATGCTGCCAATGGGGAACAATAAATCAGAAAATATCCTGCTGAGCAGATCGGGCTTTCAACTTCTCACAGGGATAAATTTTTAATTCACCATGAGAAAAATACTTCTCTTCTTCATTTTCATTTCCTTCCTGCTAAAAGGCTGTCTGGAAGATGCAGAAATGACACCCCGGTATTATCCTCTGGTTTTTACGGATTTAACAATGGACAGATATTCAGGCTATCCAACATTTTACGGAAAAATTGAGGAAGGAGCAGACTCCATTGTTGAATATGGATTTGCTTTCACATTAAAGGAAGACACCTATCTGCCGGGGAACTTCATCACTGTTAAAGAGACAGGATACAAAAATTATTCCCTGACCCTGGACAGGGGCCTGCTTCCTGACACCAAATACCAGGTAAGGGCATATGCAAAAACCAATAGATTCAATGTTTTGGGTGCTGCCGCAGAAATGCATACTCACAATAATGAACCAGAGGTGAAGGATATTGACGGAAACCCATACCATACCATTGTTATTGGCAACCAGGAATGGATGGTAGAAAATCTGCGTGTGACCCGTTACAAAAACGGGAATTCTATCTCTACTTTTGATACTATGGAGCCAGATGGCGTTATTAGCAAAGGAGCCTATGGCATATACCCCTATTACAACGTTTACGGATTCAACAGTGAGGAGGAGATTACTGAAAGTTATGGTTTGCTGTACAATGGGTATACGATAGGCGACAGCCGCGGGCTATGCCCCACGGGCTGGCGAATCCCTTCTGACGAAGACTGGATGCAACTGGAAGGGCTCTCCGACTCACAATTCGGGTCAGATCATCCGGAATGGTTAAAACATGGTTCCAGGGGAACTGATGCAGGATTTAATCTGAGATCCGAAGACCTCTGGAATTCCTCCTCAGTCAACCAGGGTAGAAACCACTTTGGATTCAGTGCTTTTCCGGGAGGCTACTTTGACGCTAATGATACGTACAATAATTACAAAGGTTCAAGGAATTCAGGTTATTATTGGACCCAGACAACTACTAAGTCCGGGAATGCTGTGTACCGGATGTTTGAGGAAGACAGTAAAGCTGTTCGCCGGGAAGCTGGCTCCAAGGAATTTGGCATGTCAGTTCGCTGCATGAGAGATGTGGTTTTTGGACCTGAATACCATTAACTCCGGATTTATGCCTTTTTTGCATTAACCCTACACCTGCATAAGCGAAATAATTATGACAAGACTTTATTTTATCCTGACTGTGTCTTTTCTGCTCATTCTAAGCTGCAACAAGGAAGATAAGCTACCTTCCCTTGTTTATACGCTTCCTGTTACCGATATAACCATTAGTGAGGCAACATCAGGCGGATACATTGACGAAAATGGGGGGTCCACAATCATTAGCAGGGGAATGATCTGGAGCACTTCTGCCAAAGTGAATATGAGCAATTATGAGGGTATAGCTGAGGAGGGAAGTGGAATAGGGGAATTTACCAGTCTTATTTCCGGATTGGAACCCGACACACATTATTACATCAGGGCTTTCGCCTCTAATGATGCAGGAACCGGATATGGACCTGAATTAACTTTCACAACGGGAGATGGAAACATAGAAATAAGCCTGGCAACAGAAAATATCTCCTTTTTCAGTGTTACCGCACACTACACTGTACATTCAAATGGAGGTGACAATATTGCGGAACGAGGCTTCATCTGGAATTCTGGTGCTTATGATCTACACCCAACAATTGAATCACACACAGGAAGCATTTCCAGGGGCGCCGGAAATAGCTCGTTTTCTATTGAGTTGTCCGGACTGGGATCCTACAAAAAACACTTGTTACGTGCTTATGCAATTAACAGCACGGACACATTTTACACTAAAACCGTTTCGTTCACAACTCTTGCTGTTGAAGATGGTACGCCCGGAGAAGTCATAGATATTGATGGAAATGTTTATCCTACCATTACCTTGGGCGGATTAGAATGGATGGCAGAAAACCTGAGAACGGAAAAATTTAACGATGGCACCCCTATACCTCACGTAACAACCAATCAGGGGTGGTATTATCTGGATTCTCCAGCCTGGTGCTGGTATGAAAATGATGAAACCCAATACGGACAATTTTATGGTGCTTTGTATAATATGCATGCAGTATTGACTGACAAACTCTGCCCTGTCGGATGGCGTGCCCCTGGATTCGAGGAGATGTTCCACCACCTGTCGGACTACTTGCATGCTGAATACAATATTTTTAATTTCGCATCAGAAACAGAAAAACTTACCGGCAACGTTCTGAAATCTTGCCGGCAGGAAAATTCTCCCCTGGGAGGAGTTTGTGAAACCTCAGATCATCCCCGATGGAATACTGCCCAATCACACTTTGGGACTGATTTTTTTGGATTTTCAGCCCTGCCGGGAGGATATCGTTCAGGCAACGGAAACTTTCTCAATCTCGGGGAGCGTGGCCGTTGGTGGACCAATGAGAGCTATTCACTCGGCAAAGATTTTTCCGTTCGAGCCTCCAGCGGTCAGTTGGATATAACAAACCAGGACAAGTCCAATGGCCTTTCGGTAAGGTGTGTGAGGGATGTGACTGAATAAAATAAAAATGTAAGCCTTTTATTTTAGCTTCATTCAAACAGACAACCCCTCTTCATTTTCATCTGTTTATAATTTTATTAATTCGGTTCCCGCTCAAGCGGGAGAGCTCGCCAACAATATCCGTTATTGGATGTTTTAGTTATTGTCATGGCTCGGCTCAACTTCATCACCCATTGGATAAGTTACCACAGAGGCTTCCATCGAAACCGCCTCAGGTTCTTCTGCCACCACGAATAATTCCAGCCCCCTGCCACCGCCAAATTGCCGGTAAAAAAACACTGCTGTGAGAGAAAACACCATCAGGCTCAGTATCACCAATATATAATACAATGGTGTACCCGCAAAAGCATTAAGCACCGTTGAAACATACCCTTCGGCTGGGGTGGCACTCTGGAAGTGCTCTACCAGCAATACAAACAAATTGTTAAACAGGTGAAAGCCAATGGCAAGCAACAGATCGCGGGTGAGGTAATACAGCCATCCGATAAAAATCCCCAGCAGGAAACCCGTAACAAACTGCCAGGGATTGAGATGCATAAAGCCAAATAATAAACTGGAAAGAAGTATGGCAACAACAGGTCCGCTTCGTTGGGTTAACCCCTCCTGGATAATGCCTCTGAATAGAAACTCTTCAAGCAGAGGAGCAAGCAAAACCACAGTAATAAAAGAAAATATAGTAAGTCGAAAAATATCCTCCTCTAAAAATGGCATTAAAGCTTCAGGCACAGCAATATTTCCAATGAGAGGAGAAATTAAACCCGTTTGAAGAGTAACTGCTGCAATGGCTACTACGGGTAGATAAACCATATAGCGGTAATTGAGCGGAAAACTTTTCTCTCCCGTATGCATTTTACGCCATTTGTAACCAGCCCACAGTGCAACTCCAAACACCACCATATAATACACCATAAATCCAAAGTCCTCATTTAAAAAGCCGAAAAGCAGCAATACCGGTGTAGAGGCCACCATCAGCAACAACAGCACCCCTGTGAGGGCAAAGCTCTGTCCCACGCCCGGGTAATATCCCTGGGGGGGATTCACCACCGGCAATGCACCATGCTTGATTACTGCGGTGTGCGAAACACGATCATGCCATCCTGTGGGCTGCAAACCCAAAAAGGAGAAGGGATCAAGGGGAATAAACCGAACCAGCGATCGAATCAAAATGGTGACAAACCCAGGCTTGGTGCCATCAACATTTACCACACGGGTACCTGTAATATATTTTCCGGGCGTTCGCCCGGTAATGGTTTCAAAAAGGGTATAAAAAATGATGCCTGACAATACACTAACCAGGAGGTTCACGCCAAAGCCCCATTGTTCCATCTGCTGCAACCCTTCAAACCAGAAAAAAGCCAGAAAAATTCCCAGCACTATACCTGAGGTAAATGAGAACAATAAAAAAGCAATGCCATCCAGCAAAAAATTGGCAAACCTCAGTCCCCTGTCAGCCATAGCTTCCTCTACCTGCGAAAGGGCTTGTTTTAGGTTTACTTTTTCTGTCAGTAAAGGATCTTCAGTGAAACTCCGGCAGCTATCTTCGAAGTCAGCCAGCTGGCTTGTCAGTCCGCACAAAAGGCCCTGACGCATATCGGGTTGCTGATGAACACAGACCTTACAAAATCGTAATTGCTCTTCGCGGGTCATGAATTTTGGTTTTAAAATTGAAAATATTGTCGGATCTGTCAACCTATAAACAAAGGATAAGAAAATACCTCCTTTTGCCATTTAACCCGACAATATTAACCAAAAAACACGAATTTGTCAATTTTTTTAACAATAAAGAAAATCTTGTTCAACTCTGGGAAATATAATATTTCCCTTCTTTTTTAAGCTCTTTTTCAACCAATCTGCTGTTGTTTTTTGCGATTTCTCTCTTCAGGCGTTGTATTTCTCTGTCTGCTTCTTCCTGGGTTGCCTTCATTTCTAAAAGCAAACAATCCGGGGTTACATCGCCCAACCCCGAAGTGATGGTAATATAATCCCGGGGGAGATCGGTAATATAAACCGGTTCCTTCTCCAGGGCGCAGGCACCGATGAGACCCTCACCCCATTCAACCTTTTTCTCCATAAATTTTTTACGGTCATAAGCATAGCACCCTGACAACAGGAACATCTGGGTTGCCTCCTCCTGAACCACTGTAAACAAGCCACCCTGGTTCACATCCAGATAGTTGACCAGATTCTTGATTACTGAGCAAAAAATCTCTTTCAGTTTTAGAAACAGATACTTCCGAAAATGCCAGATGATCCAATTGTCTTGAAAGCTGATTATGCTCCATAGTGTGCCTGATAGAAAACCGGGTAAAGAATCCCAGGGCAATTAAAAAAATAACAATAGCTATTGCCGCAGCCAAAAACTGTTG
>JAABSE010000011.1 GCA_011390575.1 Sphingobacteriia bacterium | reverse complement strand
AAAAACTCCATCATCCTGTTTTTTGGCTATCAGCCCCAGGTTGGAAGCAAGAATATTGCGGCTGATGGCTGATTGGTTGTAAAAATAGGTATTGTGGCAGGGGTTGTCTCTTTCACGCCAGTTATAATCATCATAATAATAGCGTTGAGACTGTCCGTATCCTCCCCAGTAACTCACCTCGTCGGAAACCGTTTCCCAGCTGGTATCCAGGGATGCCAGCACAGATGAAGGGTTCACAGGCCTACCATCACAAGGATAAAGAGAATAGTCTTTGCTGAATGACAGGTAAACCCGGTAAATGGCTCCAGGCTCGGGCTGCACCACTTCGGCAAGATCAAAGGCATACGGATTCCACTGATTGAGATTGGTGGCATTACCCGAGGCAAGAGAAAGGGTTCGTCGGGCAACGATTCGGCCCACACGTCTTAGCTGGTCTTCCCCATCGATTGGGTTGGTTTGTAAAAACTGCAGAATATTATCTTCAAGAATTTGCACCACTTCCACATCAACAGCAGCAAGATTTACAGCTTCAAAAGGAAACAACAGTTCTCCGGAAGAAGGCGTAATAACCCCTCTGCCTGTAAGCCTTACTGCAGGTTTGATATCTTCAAAAATGAACTGACGAACCAGCTTTTCATCAAGTCGGTTGCCGTATTCGTCGCGAAGAGAGGCTTCAATGCTGAGCATTTGGGTGCCGCTGAGATTGTCCGGTGGGAAAATCACAATTTCGTTGCCACTGATACGGGTATTGAGGTTTCGTTGATCGGCAAAATAGACCAGGCCTGAAAGGTTTTGCTGTTGCAGAGGTTCGGAGAACTGCAAATAAATCCGTGGTTCGGGCAGCTGCTCAAACCAGGTGTGTATCAACTGAAAAGCACCGGGTTCAGGCAAATGAATTTCTTCCACTCCCTTTTCTTTGGCTTCAATAGCTTTTCCATTCCATTCAACGGACATACGTGTTTCTCCCTGGCTTCGGGAAAGGTTGTTGATGGTAAAAGTGTGTTTCCTGTTGCGTTGTTCGTGTTTCCAGGAAACACTCGCTCCCTGACCTCCATCTTTCAGCTGCACCATTTGTCTTACCTTTTCTGTTTCAGCCGCATCAGCAGTCTCTATTACTCCGGTCAGGCGAAAACGGGCCTGCTGATTCTCACGGTAAGTTTCAATGCTGCGAATATACATATTAGCTGACTGGGGCATGGTAACAAAGCCAAAGGAAAATTCCCTGAGTTCCTTATCTACATTCAGCAGAGAAGACAAATCAAATCTGACCTGAAACACCTTGTCATGTGCAAAGGGTTCATTGGGCCGAAACTCAATGGTGCGGGTATCTTTCCAGAAGGCTTTTCCCGAAACGGAAGGCCTTATTCTGAACAAATCTGCTGCAGCCTCATTCCCCACAGAGGAAGTATCCGCCACAGGAAATGCAAACTGCACCTGGATGGTTTCATCTGTTGACAAAACACCTCCGCTGTAGGCGCTGATATACCGGCTAAACTCCTTTGCAGGTGGCTCCGGTATGCGGGAAGCCGAATCCCGGCCACAACCCCAAAAAGCAACGGTTAACAACAATAACAAAGCCCAGCGGGCCCATACAAACGAAATCCGAAAGGTAGCTATCCTCATGATATGCCTTTTTTTATAGAAAAACAATTGATTTTTTAAGAAAGGTTAAAAATAGAAAAAATATTGCTTCTCCCTATGTGAAATTTTATCCAATTGTTAAAGACTATACAATGTTTTACAACAAAAGCGGTTTTATTCAAATGGAAAGCTATAAATTTGCCCACTGAAATTGGCTTGTCTTGACCAATCAAACCACAGAAACAAAGGAATAAGGCTTATGACCCCTAACACACAAACCATATGTATGATGTCAAGCCTGCATTCTTTGTACGATGACAGAATCTACTGGAAGGAGGCCATTTCATTGAAAAAGGCGGGATTCAATGTAATTCATCTGGCAGCGGGTGAACAAGAAAAGGATTTCGTGTCGGAGCATGGCATCAGGATGATACAGGTAAAAAAGTACAAAAGCACAGGCAATCTGTTTCTCAACAACCTCTCAAAACGATTTTCTTCCCGCAATGAATACCGCAAACTACTGAAAGTAGCTGCAGAATTGAAAGCCGATGTATACCATCTTCATGATTTGCAGCTCAACAAAATTGCCCGGCAGCTAAAAACTCTACCACAGAATCCCCTCCTTGTTTACGACGTGCATGAACCCTACCCCATTACTATTGCCGATGGTGAATACAAGGGTTTTCTTTTCAGGAAATTCATGAAGCTGTACGCCCGTTACATCCATCATTGGGAGCTGAAAACTTCTGTGGTTCACGACCTGATCATTGCAACAGAAGAAAATGTGGCAGGAAAGTTTCGCCACCACTTTCCAAACAAAAAAGTGGAAATCATTTACAATTATTGCGATACCGGAGCGGCTGATTTTCAGGACTCAAAGAACAAAAAATACGATTTTATTTATGCCGGAGGAATCCGCCGGCGTCGGGGTGCCATGGAAATGCTGAAAGCCGTAAAACTTTTAAAGAGTGAAGACATCCCGGTTAAACTATTGCTGGTTGGGGTAATTTGTGATGAAGGGCTGGAGGATGATATGACGCAATTCCTGGCAGAAAACAATCTGGATGACCTCGTAACAATAATGCCGCCGGTGCCCTACAGGCAGGTGATGGAGCTGTACAATGCTTCCCGTTGTGGTATTGCCATCTTCAACAAACAGCTTGTCAACCAGACCATCATGCCCATCAAAACATTCGAGTATATTGCCTTTGGATTGCCTGCCGTATGCAGCAATGTTGGGCACATGGGGCACATTACCCGGCAATACAACACAGGCATTGCCGTTGATCCGGAACAGGTTCCTGAAATTGCGGAAGCCATGAAAAAACTCATGACAGATACCCTATTTTACAAGACACAAAAGAGCAACTGCCTGGATTTGTATGAAAAAGAATTTAACTGGGAAAAAATGGAACGGCATCTGGAATCAATTTACCATACGATGTTGTCAACCAGAACCCTTCCCATAAGTAGCAATTCGGAAGGTTAATCACCTCTGACCCCTAAAGAATAATAGATACTGAGCAAAAGAGAACAACAAAATCTATGCAATACGGTACTGACAGGATAAGGAAAGATTTACTATGGTATGTTGCCGGAGCCTTCATGCCGATGGCGGTATTGCTGTTGCGCTCACCTGTTTTTACCCGGGTTTTCAGTCCTGAAGAATACGGACAATACACATTGGTTTACCTGATTTTTCTATATCTCTCAGCTTTGAAGCTGGAATGGATACGCACTTCCATCTGGCGATATTATCTGAAATATAAAAAACGGGGAATCATAAAGCGGTTTCACCATGCCGTTTCGGCATTTTTCATTATTTCTGCTGCTTCCATCCTGCTGGTAACCGCCATTTGGTTTCTTCTTACACCCAACAATAACATTAAACCATTAATCCTTTTCGGGGCTGCCAATCTTCTCACCCAGGAGCTCATCACCATCCTGATGATTACCCACCGGATTGAAGGACGCTCGGGTTTTTACAATATCGTAAACAGCACCCGCACCGCCGGAGGATTTATCCTGTTGCTGATACTGACTTTTGGACTGGATTTCGGGATCAGTGCCTTTTTCCTGGCTCCGGCCGTGGTGAATGCCGCTTTTCTGGTTTTCCTACTCTACAGGAGCAGCTTTACGCTTTTCCCTGACTTTTCGGTGATTGCCCGAAACGATCTGAAGCGATTTGTGAATTATGGATTTGCCGGTACCCTGACCATGCTGGCTACTTTCCTGCTCATTTCCAGCGACCGATGGATCATCAACCACTTTCACGGGCTCGACAAAACCGGAATTTACAATCAAACTTATATGCTGGGCCAGATGAGTATAATGGCCATCATCACGGTACTCAATGCAGCCTTCAATCCCTATCTGATTAACAATATTGAAAAGAACAAGAAGTCTACCGACACCTATGTTTCCAATACTTTTCGATGGTATTTTTATATCATTTTCCCCATGGCAGTATACATTTCGCTGTATGCGCAGGAAATTGCCACCCTGCTGCTGGGACCTGATTTTCGCGAAGCATGGCACATTATTCCCCTGATAGCATTCGGATTTATGCTGGATGGTTTGTGCCATTTCTCATCCATCAAACTGAAATTCTTCAACCGGTTGCGTTTACTGTACCTGGGCGTATTCATTGCCACAATGGTCAATCTATCGCTCAATCTTTACCTCATTCCCAGAATGGCATATACCATTGCGGCATATACTACCCTGTTCAGCTATCTGGTGCTTTTCGTTTTTTATTACCTGTCTGCCTCATCCAATTATCTGCACACACCCAAAAACCGGAAATTCCTGCTGGTTATTGCCGGCATCATGGTTGCTCAGGTGTTGATTCACATAATAGTAAAACCTTACCTTCCTGCTTACCATCCGTTTATACTGGCCGGGGCGGAGTTTGTTGTATTTGCTCTGTTGTATTTTGCCCTTACTTATCCCCTTTCGCCTTTCAAAGAAAAAACGCTGGAAAATGATGTTCGTTAAAAAACTACTGCCCCGCAACCTGAAAATCCTGCTCAAAAAGATGTTCTTTTTCGGCAACAAATACTATTGCAATGTATGCAAGAGTCATTTGCGGTTGTTACATCCATCCGGAGTGGAATCAGATTTATTTACAAAGCTGGAAATCATTGGAGGTGGCTATTCGGAACATGACAACTGCCCGGTATGCATGAGCGGGAAGCGGCAACAGCTGTTATTCACTTACCTGGAAAAAACGGGCGTTTTCACCAGAAAAAATTACAGTGTATTGCATATTGCTCCCGAAGAGGCCTTCACTCATGTGTTTCAATCCTACCCCAATATTGACTACATCTGCGGAGACATTGATACGGAAAGATATCCCTTTTGCAGGAAGATGGTGTATATAGATCTGACCAAAATACCATTTGCCGATGCACGTTTTGACCTGATTATTGTCAGCCATGTGCTGGAACATATCCCCGATGATGCAAAAGCCCTCAGGGAAATTTACCGCGTGTTGAAACCGGGAGGAGAAGCTATTTTGCAGGTTCCCATCTCCTGGAAAATGAAGGCTACTTTTGAAGATTTTTCTGTCACCTCCAAAGAAGAGAGAGAAAGGGTTTTCGGACAGAAAGACCATGTTCGTATTTATGGTGCTGACTATATTGACAGAATCAAGCGGGCCGGATTCAGCGTGAAGCTGGTGGATACCAGTGAGCTGAAAAGCCACTTCAGGAATGGAAAAATTCTTGTGGATGACAGGGAAAAAATCATTGTTGGACTTAAATAGGTTTCCCTATGGATTTTAAGGATATATGGGACAGGATGCCGTTTTTTGCAAGCCCATTATTTTGTAACTTTGCACTCAGGAAAACGAAATAAAAACCGGGGCTTACGTACGAAACAATGATTGGAGGATAATATGGCACTTACATTTTTTAAAACAAACAAAAACAAGCAGTACAATTATAAGCCCGTATACTGGGACAAAGCAAAGGAAGAGCGTAACAAACGGCTGAAAACGGCCTTTGAAGAAACAGACAAAGAATACGCGGAAGCCTTGCGCGAGCGCATGGAGTTGCGCTGGAAACGCAACAGCCCCCAAACAGCACAGAAAAACGCCAACCTCAGGGTACTGGCCATTCTGCTTGTTATCGGCATAGTTTTTTATTACATCTTTCTAACCTAAACCTGAACTTTCTCCTTTATACATGTCAGATATCATCAAACTTCTTCCCGATTCAGTTGCCAACCAGATTGCTGCAGGAGAAGTAGTACAACGACCTGCATCCGTAGTAAAGGAGCTGCTTGAAAACTCCATCGATGCAGGGGCAACCGATATCAAGCTCATTGTTAAGGATGCAGGACGCACCCTGATTCAGGTAACAGACAATGGCAAAGGGATGTCGGAAACTGACGCACGCATGTGCTTTGAACGTCATGCTACCAGCAAAATCACCAATGCCCGCGATTTATGGGCACTTACCACCATGGGTTTCAGAGGCGAAGCGCTGGCCTCCATCGCTTCGGTAGCGCGTGTAGAACTGAAAACACGCACCGAAGATACTCCGCTGGCAACAGAGATGATCATGGAAGGCTCGAAGCTTGAGTCGCAGCATCAATGCCAGGCACCCAAAGGGACAACCATCGCAGTGAAAAACCTGTTTTTTAATACACCCGCCCGCCGTAATTTTCTTAAAACCGACAACGTAGAAAAAGCCCATGTATTCAATGAGTTTGTAAGGGTGGCACTGGCCCACCCACAAACGGCATTCAGCTATTACCATAACAATCAACTCGTTACGCAGGCACCAACTGGCAACCTTGGAAGCCGGATTATCAGTCTTTTTGGCAGCCATTACAAGCCACGTCTGATACCTATCGAGGAAGATACACAAATCGTAAGCATTCAGGGATACATCCTCAAACCCGAATTTGCAAAAAAACGAAAGTCAGACCAGTACTTTTTTGTCAATAACAGATTCATCAAATCGCCGTATCTCAACCATGCCGTAGAAAACGGTTTTGAAGAACTCATCCCCAATGATGCCTACCCTGCCTTTTTCCTTTTTATGCAGATAGACCCGGCACAGATTGATGTAAACGTGCATCCTACCAAAACAGAAATTAAGTTCCAGGATGAAAAGTTTATTTACCAAATCATCAAAGCTGCCGTAAAGCGCAGCCTGGGAAAGTTTAATATCGTTCCCAGCCTGGACTTTGAGCGCGAAACCGCCTTTGACGACGTAAAATTCGACAAAACCAAACCTGTGGTTGCTCCCACCATTGATGTAAATCCCGAATTCAATCCTTTCGAACCGGAGAAAAGCTCCTCCAGGGCCGGAAAAAATCTCACCACCCGGGCGAATCCGCAACAATGGGAGAAACTATTTCCCCCGCCTTCCACCTCTTCCGGCCAGAGAAGCAGACAGCATATAACTGAGCAGGAGCAACCGGTATCTCAACAAACCATCATCAGCCCCGACTGGCAGGAAAGCCAGGATAAGCCACAGGGAAAGAAATTTATGCACCTGCACGGCAGATATATCCTAACTTCTATAAAGTCAGGACTGATGGTTATAGACCAGCAGCGGGCACACGAGAGGATACTATTTGAGAAACACCTCAGGATGCTTGAGAACAGGAAAGCGTCCTCCCAAACTCTATTGTATCCCGAGCAAATTAAACTCTCTGAACCCGAGGCAGAGCTGCTCAAAGAAATACGACCGGAAATCGCCGCCCTGGGATTCGACATCAGCGATTTTAGTCACAACTCATACATGATCAATGCAGTACCCACTGATTTGGCAGACAACGAAAATCTGCAACTGATCATGGAGTCTATTCTGGAAAACTTTAAGAAAAACGATGCCAGTGTAAAGCTTGACACCAGGGTGAATCTGGCCCGGTCGCTGGCCAAAAGCCTTGCAGTGAAAACAGGTAAAGCTTTATCCACCGAAGAGATGAATGCGCTGACCGATGAATTGTTCTCTTGCGAAATGCCTTTTCAAACCCCTGCAGGAAAACCTACCCTCCATATGCTGGGAATGGATGAAATAGGGGATAAATTTAAATAGTACCTTGCGTTTTGAGATTAATTATTTAACAAAAATCGTAATTTTGCCGGTCTACTGACAGAGTGCGACTTTATAATCCGGGGATTATAAACTCTTGAAACCCGTATTTTTTTATTCATTACAAACATAGTCCCTGCATCCTTGTTAGATTTTCGTTTATAAACATTTTTTCTATGCAACAATTCAGGCCAGGAGGTTTTACATTACTTCCCCCCATCGTAAAGAATCTTTTGATAATCAATGGCTTGTTTTACCTGGCCACCATCGCCCTGGGCAACTCCTTCGGTATTGACCTTTACAGAATACTGGGGTTACACTTTCCCGGATCCCAGAATTTTGCACCCTATCAGTTTATCTCCTACATGTTTATGCACGGGAGCCCTACGCACTTGTTTTTCAACATGTTTGCCCTGTGGATGTTTGGAAATGTACTGGAAAATGTATGGGGTCCCAAAAGATTTCTGCTTTATTACATCGTTACAGGCCTGGGGGCAGCTTTGCTGCATTATGCCATCCTATACTGGCAAATGCTCCCAACATTGAGAGCCATAAACGAAGTGCTCAACAATCCCGACCCCGAAAGCCTGAAAATGTTTCTTGAATCAGAGTATTTCAAAATCGGTTCACAGGAAATCAACAATAATTTCAGGCTGTTTTTGAGAGATTATAACAGCCTGATCAATGATGCCCCCAACCAGGCCATGGTCAGAGCCGTAAACTTTCTCAATCAATATAAAATTGACTTTCTGAATCTGCCGGTTGTAGTTGGTGCATCGGGTGCAGTATTTGGTATTCTGCTTGCATTTGGTATGCTTTTCCCCAATTCATTGATATATCTTTTCTTTGCCATTCCTATCAAAGCCAAATATTTTGTTATTGCTTATGGTGCCATGGAATTATACTTTGGGATTTCACGTCCGGGAAGCAATGTGGCGCACTTTGCTCACCTGGGCGGAATGCTTTTCGGTTACCTGCTCATACGTTACTGGAAAAGCAAGGGGAAGCTGTATTAAATTTTCCTTGATGCCTTTTCGAATCGGTTAACCGGATTGGGACAATAAAAACAGCAAATTCCGTTGAAGGAAATGAAAGCAGACAGATACTTTTACAAGCTTTACCACGTTGCTAAAAAGATAAAATAAAGGAGACAATATGCATTCATCAATTTTCAGTGAGATACGCGATTTTTTTGCCCGGGGTTCGGTGCTTTCGCGCCTTATCGGCATCAATGTAGCCATTTTCGTGTTGGTAGGAATCATCCGTGTACTCTTTTTCCTCTTCGATGCCCCATCAGCCTACAGTGGCATTATCAACTGGTTTGGGGTGCCCTCAAATGCTGACACACTGATTACCCGCCCCTGGACACTTTTCACTTACATGTTTTTGCATTTCGATTTTTTCCATATCTTCTTCAATATGTTTATGCTGTATATTGGAGGACGGTTGTTCAGAGATTTCCTGGGAGAAAATCGCCTGACCGGCACTTATATTATTGGTGGTCTTTTTGGTGCCCTGTTTTTTATTCTGGCTTACAATTTATTCCCGGTTTTCAACGAGGACAAGAATTTAGCCGTGGCCATCGGGGCTTCAGCATCTGTTCTGGCCATTTTTATTGCTATTGCCTCCTATATGCCTAACTACGAACTTCCCCTTATTCTGATTGGAAGGATTAAGCTGAAATATATTGCAGTATTTTTTGTAGTGGTAGACTTGCTGAGCATTGATAAAGGCAATTCAGGCGGACACCTGGCTCACCTGGGAGGCGCTCTTTGGGGATTTTTGTATATCATGCTTCTGAAAAAAGGCAAAGATCCCGGTAAATTTGCAAGTACCTGGATAAGAGCAATAGGCAGTATATTCAAACCCAGACCAACCATGCGGGTGGAATACCGCAGCAAGAAACCTGTCAGCGACGAGGAATACAACCGACAAAAAGCAGAAAATCAGAAAAGGATGGATCAGATCCTTGACAAGATTTCACAGCACGGCTACCAGAGCCTGACCAGTGAAGAAAAAGAGATTCTTTTCAAACTGAGCAACAAGAATTAACTTCAATCAGGAAAATTTGTGAAGACGCGTAGAAAAAAGTCGTTTTTTACATGGATTATACTCTTGCTTAATCAGCTTGCAGTGCTGGCATTGCTGCTTGTATATGCAGGAGTCAGAATCAGTCCGGCTGATTTCTGGCCATTGGCATTTGCCGGACTGGTGTATCCTGCCATCCTGACCATCAATATCCTGTTTATTGCCTATTGGCTTATAAGGTTTCGACTATATTTTCTTATATCCCTGATAGCCATTCTTCTGGGCTGGCCACAAGTGAAAAGCTTCTTTCAATGGAGCAACACCTCTGCATCTCTGCCCGACGAAGGGAAAAACATCAGCGTTGTAAGTTACAATGTGAGGGTATTTGACCTGTACAATTATGGGCCCCGGTGGGAACTTAATTTTACACAGAGAAATAATATATTTCGCTTTTTACAGGAAAAGGATTTTGACATTATTTGCTTCCAGGAATTTGTATACGATAAGGGTGGAGCCTTCAAAACCCTTGATACCCTGCCCGACATTCTGCGTGCAAGACATACACACGCAGAGTACAGCAGATCTTCGCGCGACATCAACTTTTTTGGCGTGGCAACCTTTTCGGCATGGCCCATAATTCATAAAGGAACACTCAACTTCCCTTCGCAGATGGGCAATATGGGCATCTATTCTGATATAGTGGTTGACAGCGACACCATTCGGGTTTACAATGTGCATTTTGAATCCATAGGCTTAAGTCCGGAGGATTATGGTTTCGTGGAAAGCCTTACCAACGCAGGACAAATAACACAAACAGACTATCTTAAACAAGGGAGCCTGCGCATCCTGAACCGACTTAAGCAGGCATATATCGAACGAACTGAACAGGTGAAAATCGTTTCAGACCACATCAGCAGCAGTCCCTATCCGGTAATCCTGACCGGTGATTTCAACGACACTCCTGCTTCCTGGACCTACAGAGAAATGACCCGAAATCTGAGCGACGCTTTCAAAAGCGGAACAGGACTAGGTCAGACATACATAGGAGCTATTCCTGGCTTTAGAATTGACTATATATTGCACTCCAACGAGTTTACCCCTTACAACTTTAACACTGGCAGCCAGGTATACTCGGATCATTATCCTGTCTGGGTCTGGCTGAATATTCAATCTGATTGATTTCATGTCATTAGAACAGAGAGAATAAGCTTCCGGCCAGAATCCAAACAGATGTTTTTACCCTTGTATATCTGAATTATTCTTCTTAAATTGCAAAAAAGTAAAACAAAACCAAAACACAAAATCAAATTAATTCAAATCAAACAATTATTAAATTAAAATTTAATCCAATGAAAAAGATATCGTTGATTGTATTTCTTCTATTACTGGGTGTAGGAAGTTTAAAAGCCCAGGATTACAAAACAGGTTTAGGTGTGCGTGGAGGATTTTACAGTGGTCTGTCGGTCAAACACTTTATTTCCGGTAGTGATGCCATAGAAGGTGTAATTGCAACACATTATCGTGGTGTCGTTTTGGCTGGTATGTATCAAAGACACACCAACGCATTTGACGCTCCCGGCCTTAACTGGTATTATGGTGCCGGAGCACACCTGGGATTTTATGACCGCAGCTACAGTCCCTGGTATGGCAGCAATGAATCGGGAAATTTCAGTACTGTAGGTGCTATGGGAGTCGTAGGTCTTGAATACAAAATAGAAGACCTTCCCATTACAGTTGGTTTTGATGTCACTCCTGCTTTAAACCTTATTCCCAATGTTAGGTTCTGGATTGGTGCAGGCGTTACCCTCAGGTATACCATCAACTAAAAGCATATTGAATCCCTTGAAAAAGGGCGAAAAAAAAGGTTGTCCGTTTTCCGGACAACCTTTTTTTGTTTGGAGGTGGGTGGCTAATGGGATTCGAACCCACGACCCTCAGAACCACAATCTGATGCTCTAACCTGCTGAGCTATAGCCACCGTTTAATTGCGAGTGCAAATATACAATATTTTTCTTTTTTCAACAGATTTTTTTGAAAAAAATATGTCATCACGTAATCCGCTGGATTTCAAATCTATAGGCCTAAGTATACAAGGTGCAGGAGGTTATAAACCAGGATTAAAAGAAGCTGGAATTCTCTTCGTTCAGGAGTCTACCACGACAAGCATCTCACAATCAAATACCTGTAATATCATGCAGCTGGGTCAGAAGAATAATGAAAAAAGAAAATCTATGCTATGATCTGCCAGGCTTGAGTTTGCCTGCCCATTTATTAAGTTTATCATATAGCACACTGGGAGGGAACGGTTTTACGATATAATCATCCAGACCCTGGGCTATGTATTTCTGGGCATCTCCTTCCAAGGCATTGGCGCTAAGCCCAATGACCGGACACAAGCTACTGCCATGTATGCGTTTAAGTTCTTTGTAGGCAGAAATTCCATCCATAACAGGCATTTGAATATCCATAAGAATGATGTCGTACCTGCCCGGTTGGTAAATATCAATGGCTTCCTGTCCGTTTTTCACAAAGTCTACATTGCAGCCGGCATTGAAAAGAATAAAACCCACCACTTTTTGGTTAAGGAGCTTATCTTCAACATGAAGTACATTTAATTTCAAATCATTAAAGTCCCTTACCTTGGCAGCGGCAGAGGTTTCATTGTCGCTTTTGTCGTACTGGGCTTTAAAGGTAAAAGAGAAGGTACTTCCTTTTCCCAGCTCACTGCTAACGCTGATTTCCCCTCCCATGAGCTGAGTAAGTTCACGGCATATGGCAAGGCCCAGGCCTGTTCCTTCGAAAGGTCTGATGAGGGAAGTGTCAATCTGGGTGAATTTTTCAAATATCTGCCGCTGATTTTCTGTCCCGATACCCATTCCTGTATCTTTAACCAGGCAGGAAAGCAAAAGCTCTTTTTCACGCTTGTATTCTACACCAAAGGCCACTGATATTTCTCCTTCATCGGTAAATTTAAAGGCGTTGGACAATAAGTTGTTCAGCACCTGCTTTAGTCGCTGGTCGTCGACTATGATATTGGCAGGAATCAGCGGATCGATAGATGTGGTAAACAAGATTCCTTTGCTCTGAGCCTGGTGCTGGAAAATCTCATGGATTTCATCTACAAGCTCACCAAAAGATATCCTGTTGGGCTTGAGCTCCATCTTGCCTGCCTCAATTTTGCTCAAATCCAGCACATCGTTGATAATATTGAGAAGGTTCTCGGATGAAATTTTGATATTTCTCACATATTCCTGTTGTGCAGGGCTAAGGTTGGTTCGCATGAGCAACGAAGTCATTCCCATAATTCCGGTCATGGGAGTACGAATTTCGTGGCTCATATTAGCCAGAAACTGTTGCTTTAGCGCAGCAGATTTTCGGGCAACCTGGATATTCTGTTCCAGTTCATCATTTTTCTTTCTTTCGCTGATATCGCGTACAAAAGTGAAGAAATAAGCCTTACCATCGAAAACAAATTTATTGATAGAAATTTCCACAGGAAACGTATCGCCGCCGCTGGTTTTATGAATGGACTCCATGGTGAGAGAAGGCTTGTTCTCAAGTATCTGGATCAATTCGTACCATTGCATCATGGTTACCCTCGAATCCACATCTGTCACTGTCATTCCCAGTAATTCTTCGCGAGTGTTTCCGTATTTCTGGCAGGCCGTTTCGTTGGCATATAAAAACCGGGCGTTTTCATCCACCCATAAAATGATATCCCCCGCATGCTCCAGCCCAAAATTGGTCATCTGGGATTGCTGTTCTGCTTTTTTTCTTGCTGAAATGTCTTCCATGAGCAATACCACCCGGTTTTGTGGCAAAGGAAAGATTTTCAGATTAAGTATTTTAGCTTCTATGGTAGGATCGGGTTGGTAAACAAAATCATCAACTTCTACAGATGCATTGGAAACGATGGCCTGGTTGAGGTATTCGTGCAGATTTTGTTTGCGAAGCAGAGGGGATATATCATCAAGGCTTTTCCCAATATTTTCAGGTTTGGAAAACCGCATGAATTTCTCTGAGGCTTCATTAACCATTTCCAGAATAAAACGCACAGGGCTGGCAGAGTCTGCCAGTCGAAAAACATTGATTCCCAATCCTACATGGCTCACAATGTCCTTAAGAATCCGTATGGTTTCTTCGTTCTTTTTCCTTTGTGAAATATCTACCAGCAATCCTCTTAATCCTTCTACCCGTCCGTTGCGGATAACCGGCAATGCATAAGACAAAACAGTCATCACGACCTTTTGTCCATCAATTATTCTGTATTCAGAATCCTCTGCTCTTTTGTTGGCAATAATCCGTTGAAAATTCTCTCTGGCCTTATCGACATCACGTGGATCGACAAAATCAAAAACATTGATTTTTTCCTGTTTCAGAATTTCAGGAGAAAACCCCAGAATATCAAAACCTGCCTGATTGACAAAAAGCAGGTTTCCTTCCGCATCGGTTTCAAAAACCAAATCGGGAAGCAATTGTGCAAATTCTCTGTAACGATTATCTGATAAACTCGTTGGATGGGGGTTGAAAAAGGGAGCTTCAGCCTTAACTGCAGCTAAGGAAGGATTATCGTTTCTTTGTTTGATGAAGGCAATGGCTTCAGGAGAAAAGAAATCATTGCCTGGATCACTCTGTTCTTTGGCTCCTTTTAAATTATTTTCTTCAATAAATTGCTGATGTAGTTGTCTGATTTTTTTATCTACTTCTCTTTTCAATGCCCAACTCCATGTCAATTTTCCCAGTAAAAAAACTGAAACCAACAATAATAATATCAGCAAAGCATACCAAAAGAAAGCATTGAAAAAAGCCGGGATTTGCATGAATTGCCATTGAAAAAAACCGGTCATGGCAAAGTTTTCGGACATCAATAACTTAGGGATGGATACACCCGGAATCAGACAGGAATATGCGAGAGAAGAAAAACTTGTCAACAACATGAAATCAATTTGCAGAAGGCACTATTTTTATTTTATTTATTTCCAAATTTAGCTAATTTATCGATTCAATAATCTATGTATCGGAAAAAAATAGTAAAAATAATTAAGCTTACAGGCCTGCCAGAAATTTGCATTCCTTCAAAGAAAACTCATGCGACGCATTGCCATGCGCTCAATATGCTCCGCAGCAAATAAAATCTCTCAGAAGTAACTATCCTAAAACAGTTGCAATTGATTCTCAGTGACGTAACTTACCGGCTGTGGAGTTGCTTTGTAGCGGGAAGTTTGCTTTCTGATAACAGACTTTAAATAACGCACAGGAGTGGTCTTTTGCCTTTTACAGATTATCTCCAGGGCTTCCTTTTGAGCATCGGTTATCTTGAATGAAATCTGCTTGTACCTGGTTTTCTTTTTTGCGGCGTTGCTTCTTGCTGCAGCATTTTTCAAATAATCAGGATTTTCCTGTAGTTTAGAAATAATAGTCCTGGGCATATGAGTTTATTTTGCTTCACGAATCAAATAAATATAGGTAGGAAAGTGGTCGCTGTATCCCCCCAAATAAACACCTCCTGCATGGGATCTAAAAGGATATCCCTGAAAACGGCCTGAAGTCTGACGCAGAAAAGGTTTGTTGAAAACTTCTGCCTTGTAAAAAGTAAAGTCGCTAAAGTCATCTTCCAGCAGAGACTGGGAAAGAATTATCTGGTCAAACATATTCCATGAATCTCTGTAGGCAAGTGAACCTATTCCCTGCCGGGCAAAGTCTTCAAAAGGATTAAACAACTGATCCGGCTTAAGCTTATCTTTATCCCGTCCTGTTTTCAGGTGGTTTTTAACCGACCTGTCGGTAGGGTCATCGTTCAGGTCACCCATGTATATGATTCTGGCGCCGGGGTCTAAAGCTTTGAGCGAATCCACAATGGACCTTCCTGTTTCTGCAGCAGCAATTCTCAGGGGCATACTTCTTTTCTCTCCTCCGCTTCTGGAAGGCCAGTGGGCCACGATAAAATGGATAGGTTCATCAAGCAACAATCCTGAAATCACCAATTGATTACGGGTGCGAAAATCAGGCATATCTTCAATAATTACCGGGACATTTTGGGTTGCTGTAACTTCAAAATATTTCGGATTATATATAAAAGCATTATCGATCCTGCGGTCCCTGCCCCTCTTATATATTACCTGGTAGTCGCGGTCTTTAATTCCTTCTTCCCGAACCAAATCCCATACTACTTCTTCATTTTCAATTTCTGAAAGCCCCATAACAGCAGGCCCGTCGGGTGTCAGTTCAATGCCTATCTTTGAAATGACTTCCGCCAGCCGGTTCAGTTTTTCATTATACCGATTCGAAGTCCATCCCATATTCCCTTCAGGGGTAAATTCATCATCATTTCGTTCGGGATCGTTGATGGTATCAAACAGATTTTCAACATTGTAATAGCCGATACACACCGGAACAAGATTGGAACCTCCCTCCTGCGAATAAACATTTTGAAACGAAAAAAACGGAATAAGGACAATGAATGAAAAGATAATTGCTTTGACAGTGTTGTGTAAATGGGTCATAAACTTTGCTTTATAATGTTTGTCTGATGAATACCTCAAGCCTGGAAACAACTCAATTTTCCTTTTAGCCTGCCGGCAACCCGGTTCTTTATTTTTTTACTTCTGGTTACCTGTAAATATTGTAAAAGATTCTTTAATTTTGAGGCCCCAAAAATAAACAATTTAAAACAAACATAGATTTAATTTTTTATTGGGAAAATATTTTGACCTCTGGCTTACGATCAAATGTATTAAGAACTGCCCGTCATTACCAATCTGGTTTTTCGGCAAGCTACAATCAGTTAACTATTCAATTTGCTTTTTACCCCGAATACTTTAAAAATAACATAACCAACTATTATTTTATGTATAAAACGATAACTTTTTTTACAGGATTATTCCTTCTGCTCAGTGTCACCTTGAGTGCTCAGGAGCCCTCGGGCGAAAGTGAAAGTGACACCACCGTGGTGGAACACACCCAGGGTTTTGATTTACCCTCCATCAGTTTCGACGATATTGAAGGAGATGCAGAATCACATGATATTTCGAGCCTGCTCCAAGGTTCACGTGATATTTATGTGTCTACTGCAGGATACAACTTTGGTTCTGCCCGCTACCGAATCAGAGGCTACGACAGTGAAAACACGATAGTGATGATCAATGGCATTCCGGTGAACGACCCCGAAACCGGCAGGGCTTTTTATTCTACCTGGGGAGGGCTCAATGATGCTACCCGTAATACGGTATCGCACAGCGGCATTGGTGTGGCCAGAGAACATTTCGGAGGTATCGGAGGTGCCACCAATATTACCACCCGTGCATCCATGTACAGCCCCAACACGCGATTAACCTACTCCAACTCCAACAAATCCTATACCCATCGTGCTATGTTTACCTACAGCACCGGCATGCAGGATAATGGCTGGGCGTTCACCCTGAGTGGCTCCCGCAGGGTAGCTGAAGAGGGATATGTGAAAGGAACATTTTACGACGCTTATGGCTATTTCCTTTCTGTAGAAAGAAAGCTCAGTGACAAACACAGCCTTGGTCTGATTGCTTTTGGTGCTCCTTCCAGGACCGGAAGACCCGGTGTGTCTACCCAGGAAGCCTACGATCTGGCTGACAACAACTATTACAATCCCAACTGGGGTTTTCAGGGCGGAGAGGTAAGAAACTCCCGCATCAACCATTACCACACTCCCTGGCTGATGCTTAACCATTATTTCGACGTAACGCCCGATTTTCATATCCAGACTTCAGCGGCATATTCTTTCGGAAAGGGAAGTTCAACTGCACTGAACTGGTATGATGCCACAAAACCTTTTGATACACCCCTGGAAGGACATGACCCCCGCCCTGATTACTACAGGTATTTACCCAGTTTTTACCAGGATGACGAGCTGATGTTTGATAAATATACCAACCTATGGCGTGAAGACGAAACCTTCAGACAACTCAACTGGGATTTGATGCATCAGTACAATATGAAAAACCTGTTTACGCAATCCAATGTTGACGGAGTCAGTGGCAACAATGTGACAGGCAATCGTGCCATGTTTATGGTGGAAGACCGCAGAACCGACCGTAATCAACTGGTTTTCAATTCAATTGCCAACATTCAGCTTAACGAGCAAACTGTCATAAGCGGAGGGTTCAACATTTCCCTGGCTAAAACACATCAGTACAAACTCGTAGATGACTTGCTGGGAGCCGACTGGTGGGTTGACATTGACCAGTTTGCCCTGAGAGAATCTTCTGATGTTGATTTTTCTCAAAATGACCTCGACAACCCCAATCGCCTGGTAGCTGAAGGCGACAAATTTGGATATGATTTTACCGGAAACATCAATTCGTATGAGCTGTTCGCACAAAGCGAGTGGGTTTTGCCCCGCTGGGATTTCTTTGTAAGTGGTAATGTATCACAAACCACTTTCTGGCGCACAGGTCACATGAGAAATGGACGTTTCCCCGAAAATTCCTACGGTGATAGCGAAAAACAAAACTTCACCAACTTCGGGCTGAAAGGGGGAACTACCTTCAAACTCACCGGGAGACACTATTTTACTGCCAATGCGGCTTACATGACAAGGGCTCCCTTCTTCCGGAATGCTTACATTTCTTCAAGGGTAAGAGATGATTTAATTCCTGTACTTAACAGCGAATCTGTTTATTCAGGAGATCTGAGTTATATTGTGCGAAGTCCCTCCGTAAAAACCAGACTTACCCTTTTCTACACCCAGTTTACCGATCAAACCTGGAGCAGAAGTTTCTACCACGAAGAATACCGTACTTTCGTCAACTACAGCATGCATGGCGTAGATCAAACCCACCTGGGTATTGAGTTTGGTGCTGACGTTAAATTGTCTCCAACCCTCGACATGAGCCTGATGGCCGGTACAGGTGATTATATCTATTCCAACAGACCTACGGTAACCATCACACGCGACAACGACCGTGAAGTGCTTGCCGAAGAAAGAACGGTTTACTGGAAAAACTACAAAGTAGGAGGAATGACCCATACGGCAGCCTCTGCCGGTTTGCGCTACAATTCAACAAGATACTGGTTTGTGGGAACCAATGTAAACTACTTTGGTGACATATACATAGATATTAACCCTGACAGACGAACAGCGCAGGCACTGGAAGGATTTCTTGACACCGACCCGGGCTGGCAGAGTGTGATTGAACAGGAAAAACTAAACAATGCTGTTACCCTTGATGTATTTGCAGGAAAATCATGGCGTATAGATCGTCAGTTTTTCATCAACCTCAACATCAGCGTGAGTAACGTGCTCGACAAGCAGGATTTTGCCATGGGAGGTTTTGAACAGCTAAGGTATGATGCGGCCAGCATTGACCGCTTCCCTCCTAAGTATTTCTATCTTTACGGAAGGTCATTTTTTATCAATCTTGCTTTCAGAATGTAAGAAAAATAACATCTGGAAATTAACTGTAAACCACTAAAGCAGAATACCAGTCTTATGCAATGCAGCAAAACAGCAATAAAAGAATTCACTGTTTTGCTTAAACTTTGAAAAAGGTGATGCTGGTAAGAAAAGAAATCGAAAATAAGAAAACTCATATATAATGAAAAAAACAATTCAGAAAATATCCATGATAGCAGGCACATTGGTGGCCACCATGCTTATCATGAATGCATGTGTCAACTATGATTTTGACACACCCGACCCGCTGGATATACCCCTGGGAGAACCCAAAACCATTGCTGAAGTTCGTCAGATGTTTTCCGACAATGACGATCAGGCCATCAGGTTTACCGAAGATATCTCCATTCATGGTGTGATTACCATGGACGGCTCATCGGGCAATATATACAGGAATGCCTTTATCCAGGACGAAACCGCCGCCATTAACCTGCGCCTGATGTCGCCCGGCGGGCTCTATCAGGGAGACTCGGTGAGGGTGAATCTGAAGGGTACCCGTCTGGATGCTTTTAATGAGATGTTGCAAATTGATTCGGTTCATACCGGAAACAACATTGTAAAACTAAAGACTGGGGTAATTGTTGAACCCTTTGATACCGACATCATAACCCTGCTCAATGATGCTTCTATGCAGGGCAGACTGGTCAGGCTCAACAATGTGGAATTTCACCCCAACGACCTGGGTACATCCTATGCCGACAGTGAAAACCTGCTGGCACAAAACAAAACCCTTCGCGATTGCAATGGCAGTGAAATCATTGTCAGAACCAGTGGGTATGCAAGCTTTGCCGATTCGCTGGTACCTGAAGGGAATGGAAGTATTACAGGAATACTTGCGCAATTTAACAATGACAGGCAGCTTTACATCCGTGAGCTTTCGGAAGTAAACATGGAAGGGCCCAGATGTTCTGAACAGGACAACGAAGATGTTATCACCCTGGCTGAAGTAAGGCAGCTTTTTAATGATGGAGCTACATCTATTCCTGCAGGAAAATCCATTGTTGGGGTAATAACCTCGGACCGTATGAACGAAAATATTGCCGGACGAAACGCCTACCTTCAGGATGCCAGCGGTGCTATTGCTATCCGTTTTGAAGACAACCACCAGTTTAACCTCTGGGATCGGATCACAATTTTTGCCGGTACACTGGAGCTGTCTGAATTCAACGGACTGCTGCAAATCAACAATATTCCCGTCGGAAACGCAAGCCTCTCTGAAACCAATATCATCGTTGAGCCGGAGGTGACTACCATTCAAAATATCCTGGACAATATGGATATTTATGAATCGAAGCTTGTGAGCATACCCAATTCTACGATTTCGGGAGGGGCCACTTTTGCAGGCGACAGAACCCTAAACGATGGTACGGCAAGCATTTCACTTTTTACCCGCAACGATGCAACCTTTGCCAATGACCCAATACCCCAGGGAACCTTTACCCTTACAGGGATTGTAAGTATTTATAATACCCCCAACATTAATATTCGTAACCTGGACGACATCCAGCAGTAAATGACATTTAAATTTGAATACCATGTATATAAAAAACAGTAAATTTCACTATATCTTTCTGGCAGCATTCTTTGTTTCCTTGTTTGCAGCATGCGAAAGAGAACTGGATGTTCCCCCTTTAGAATCCCTCGACCCCTCCCTGGTTCCCAATACTACTATTGCTGAACTTAAGCAAATGTATGATGGTTCGGAAGATTTTGTTACCATTGAAGAGGATCTCATCATCGGTGCCGTGGTGGCAGCCAACGACCGTAGCGGCAATTTTTACCGTCAGATTATCATTAGCGATGATAGCGGTGGGATTGAACTAAAAATCAACGACAACGATCTTTACGAACAATACCCTTTGGGACAGCAACTGTATATCAAAGTGCAAGACTTGATTCTGGGCTCATACGGCGGTATTGTGCAGCTGGGAGGTACCGTATATGATTCCGGTGGACTAAGGCTGGGAGGCATTGAAACCAACAAATTACCCGATCATATCTTCCGCATCTCTGGCGGTGAGATTCCTGAGCCCACGATCCTTTCCCTTGGAGGCAACCTGGATGATCACATTTATACCATGGTGCAACTGGAAAATGTTCAATTCACAGAGGCCAACCTGGGCACCCCATTTGCCAATCCCAACCAAACCACCAACCGGACCATTACCGACTGTGATGGCAATACCATTATTGTAAGAACCAGCAGTTTTGCCGATTTTGCCTCGTATGATGTCCCGGAGGGCAATGGAACCATTAAGGCTGTCCTAACCAAATTCGTCAACGATTATCAACTGGTAATCAACGAATACGAAGACCTGGATATGAATGGCACCCGTTGCGAAATTGAAGGAGGACCCGAAGGCGACGGATCTTTCGAATCTCCCTTCAACGTAGCTGCTGCCATTGGCAACAACACTGGTTCAGGCATGTGGGTGCAGGGCTACATTGTAGGTGTGCGGGAAACAGATGTAGATCCCTTTGAGGACAATTTCAACGCTCCCTTCCGTACCAACTCCAACATCATGCTGGCCGACTCACCGGATGAAACCAATACATCTGTCCTGCTTATGGTGCAGTTACCCATTGGAGACGTAAGAGATGCCATCAACCTGGTGGATAATCCTGAAAACCTGGGAGAGTTGGTAAAACTCAGAGGTAACCTTACAGCGTATTTCGGAGTACCCGGCCTGCGCGACACCTATCAGTTCTGGATGGAAGGAATGCCCGATCCTGATCCTGATCCCGACCCGGTACAAACGGTTTTTGAAGAGAACTTTGACTCCGACCTGGGCACTTTCACAGCATTCAACATCACCGGACCCCAGGAATGGAATCATGTAACTTTTGACGGTGGCTCTGCCTATATGAATGGTTTTGATGGAGGCGCTATTGCCAATGAAGACTGGCTGGTATCCCCTGCCATTGATCTTAGCGGCGAAACCAACGTTTCTCTAAACATCAGAGAGGCCATCAATTACCTTTCCAGTTATGACGACCTGAAAGTTATGGTAGCCAATGACTATGATGAATCAGACCCCACAGCCTCGGGCACCTGGGTGGAACTGACCGGGTACAATCGCCCCCCCGGAGACAACTGGACTTATGTTGAAAGCGGAAATATTGATATTTCACAATTCGACGGACAGACTATACATGTTGCACTCAAATACATAAGCACATCCTCACAAGCCTCAGGCTGGCAGGTAAGCCGCATCAGTGTGGTGGCTGACGAGTAAACAACCAAGGATTGAATAATCTTCACAAATCTGTTGATAAAGTAAAAAAGACTGTCGCAAGGCAGTCTTTTTTTTATCAACTCTTCGCATTACAATTTTTATTGTTAATTTTAAATTTATTTTAATTGAAATGAAGTATTAACCAACTAGTTTTATAATTATGGAAAACTTACAAGAAAACTTTGTTGAGTTTCTGGTGAATTACGGACCAAAAGTATTAGGGGCAATTGTAGTTCTTATAATAGGTTTATGGGTAATTGGGAGTATTACCCGGTATATTAAAAATGCATTCGAAAAACGGGAAATGGACCCATCGCTTCGCGGCTTTCTTTCCAGTATGATTGCCATTATACTAAAAATACTGCTAATCATCAGCGTAATGAGTATGGTAGGCATTGCCGTAACCTCATTTATTGCGATTCTGGGTGCCGCTGGTCTGGCCATTGGCCTGGCACTATCGGGAACTTTGCAGAATTTTGCAGGAGGAGTCATTATTTTGATCTTTAAACCCTACAAGGTGGGAGATTTTATTACAGCGCAGGGGCATTCGGGAACTGTAGAAGAAATTCAGATTTTTGTCACTATGCTGAAAACGCCTCAAAATGTGGTAATCATCATTCCCAACAGTGAATTAGCCACCAATTCGCTGACCAATTATTCCGTTAAGCCCATCCGCAGGGCCGACTGGTCCTTTGGCATTGCCTATGGCGACAGTTATGATCAGGCCAAAGAAGTACTGCTGAAATTGTTGCAGGAAGATGAACGGATACTCAAAGACCCTGAACCTTTTATTGCCCTGGGAGAACTGGGTGACAGCAGCGTAAATATTACCGTACGAGCCTGGGCCAATTCAGGCGATTTCTGGGGTGTATTTTTTGATATGAACGAAAAGGTTTACAAAACCTTTGCTAAGGAAGGCATCAACATTCCATTCCCTCAGATGGATGTACATTTGCATAATCAACAATAAATTCTCCTGAAAAGACAGGTGCCTGAAAACAAGAGAAGTTCACTCTGAAAATCATCATTGGCTACAGATGAATGGCAGCAAAGTTACACAACCATTCATCTGTATCCAATATGATAAATTCTTGCTTTTTCCCCGATAATTGATGCGCCCTCATCTTGTTTTTTCGGTAGAATTGGCTTACCTTTAACATATCTGATATTTAATAAATCTCTAAACATGGAAACTACAAAATCTGTGAATGCAATTGAACGGTACGGTTGGATTACCAAGGAAGAACCTCTCTCATGTATCTCTGACGAAAATCTGGACCTGAACATCATGATCCTGGAAGCGGTTGCCCCTTTTTATGGATATTACGCGGATCAACCCAAAGATGAAAAACCAGAGCATTTGTATTGGGTGCTCGATCAGTTCTACCCCTATGAAACCATTTTCAGGGCCCTGGAAACCATCCGATCAAATTGTTATCCCGCACTGGACGCCACACCGGGAAATATTTTCATTGCAACAGATAATTACCATGTAATAAGAATGCATAACCTCAAACGTTACAACCAGATACATGCCATCCAGGAAATGTTTAATGAAATGGGGATTAAGTTGAAAAAAAGTTCCCGCAAGCTCACCAATCAGATGGGAATCATTCAGTTGAACAAGTTTCTGCATTTTACACCCATGCAGGAACTTGAAGGGGTTTACAAGGAAAATGACCGTCCCCACAGAGCCTACTTCATCATTCCCCGTTATGTGAGCTGGGATGACTTTAAAGTCCTGACCACAGAGGTAAAACACGACACCACACTGCAGTTTTTTGATGCTGCCCGGGCTGCTTTCATGGAAAAAGGAAAGATAACTGAGCTGGTGCGTATATACAGAGAAAACCTCACTATGGATCAACTTACAGCCATCAGAGACAGATACCTTAAGGTAATGATGCAACGATATTCATGAAAACAATTTGCCGGTTAAAAGAGTTTGCATAAGTTTGCCCACCCGTTTGCTATGGAGCAAATCCGGAAAATACATAACCTTATACCGCTTTCACCTTGCCTGAACTAACCTTTGTGCTGGTAAATCCGGCGCGCGAAGAAAATATCGGTGCCGCTGCACGTGCCCTCAAAACCATGGGGATTTTCCATCTGCTGCTCGTTGCTCCCATGGCCAACCATCTGGGAGAAAGAGCCAGAGCCACCGCCCATGCCTCTCATGATATTCTTGAAAGTGCAGTTGTTTTCGACACACTCCAGGAAGCTATCAGCCGTTTTGATCTGGTCATTGGCTCTACCGCTAAAAACCGTAATGTTGCCGAAACCTATCACCCTGTGGAGAATTTGGCAGAGATTATCACTGCAAAGGGCAACACAATAAATCAGGTTGCCATTGTATTCGGAGGGGAGGAATCGGGTTTGAGCAACGAACAACTGGCTTTGTGCCATGTATTGTCAACCGTACCCATGTACAGTAAATATCCCTCTCTCAACCTTGCACAATCCGTGATGGTTTACGCTTCTCATCTCAGCAGACTCACCCTGAACCGCGAAACCATAACAGAACAAATGCCTGTTGAATCTGAGTTGCCGGTAGTGAGGGACAAAGCAAGACAAATTCTTGCTGATGTAGAAATGCAGCCCGGCAACATCATCTATACACGCATCATGGAGCGATTAATGATCATGAACAAAGACGATATCAACCTTTTCCATTCTTTCTGCAAATTTTACCTGAAAAAGTATCATGGGCGGGTGAAGTAAAAAGGGCACCCGGTAATGATACCGAAGTGCCCTTCACCCTTATTAAAACAGAATTATTATACGTAACCCTGCGCCATCATTGCATCGGCAACTTTAACGAAACCGCCGATATTTGCACCTTTTACATAATTCACAAAATCATCTTCCTGTCCGTATTTTACACAGGCCTTATGAATATTGATCATGATGTTGTGCAATCTTTGATCAACTTCCTCACGGGTCCAGGAAAGGCGCAATGAATTCTGGCTCATTTCCAGTCCTGAAGTAGCCACACCACCGGCATTGGCAGCTTTACCGGGGCCATAAAGAATCTTATGTTTCAGGTAAATTTCTACTGCTTCAGGAGTAGAAGGCATGTTGGCCCCTTCACTGATACAGATACATCCGTTATCGATAAGCTTCTGCGCTTCTTTGCCATTGATTTCGTTTTCGGTGGCACAAGGCAGCGCAATATCACATTTTTCTTCCCACGGACGGCTGGTGCCTTCCACATATTTACAACCATAATTGTCTGCGTATTCGCGGATTCTTCCACGCTTCTGATTTTTCAGTTCCATCACCCAGGCAAGTTTCTCACTGTCTATACCGTCGGGATCATAAATGTAACCGGTAGAGTCAGAAAGTGTAACGACTTTCCCTCCCAGCTCAATCACTTTTTCGGTGGCAAACTGGGCAACATTTCCTGAACCACTGACGGCTACTGTTTTCCCTTTGAAATCTTCATTGATGGTGGCCAGCATTTCCTGGGCAAAATAAACACAACCATAACCGGTTGCTTCGGGTCTGATCAAACTACCGCCATACTCAAGTCCTTTACCGGTAAATACGCCTGTAAATTCATTGCGGATGCGCTTGTACTGCCCGAACATGAAGCCAATTTCACGTCCGCCAACACCAATATCCCCGGCAGGAACATCCGTATCGGGTCCGATATGCCGCGATAATTCGGTCATCAGGCTTTGACAAAAGCGCATAACCTCATTGTCTGACTTTCCTTTGGGGTCGAAATCGCTCCCCCCTTTACCTCCACCTATAGGAAGTGAGGTAAGGCTGTTTTTGAAAACCTGCTCAAAGGCAAGGAATTTTAAGATTCCCAGGTTTACTGTAGGGTGAAAGCGCATACCCCCTTTATAGGGACCAATAGCACTGTTCATTTCAATGCGATACCCCCGGTTTACCTGTACTTCTCCTTTGTCATCAATCCAGGGAATGCGAAACATTATTACCCGTTCCGGCTCTATCATCCGCTCAAAAACCTTGGCTGCTTTATACCTGGGGTTCTCATCCAGAAACGGCAAAATACTTTCGGCCACTTCTTCCACCGCCTGATGAAATTCTGCTTCTGCAGGATTCTTGGCGATTACATAATCCATAAATTTTTTCAACTGTGCATTCATTGTATTTGGTTTTAGTAATAAATGATTGAAAATCCTGATACAATTTTAGGTAAAAACAAAACCCCTTATTATATTTTATCAAAACAAATATTTTTTACTTTTTTCTTGGATTTGTGGAATATTTTTAGTAATGGAATTTAGTTGCATTACCGCTCTCTAACAACAGAAAAGTTTTTTTTCTGAAAACGAGCCTCTAATCTCATAGTTTTACTATTTTAGGAAGCTGAAATAACCAACCCCATCAACACATGAAAGACAGTGCTTTTGTTCCCGGCAAAGAAGATTCTACTTCAAAAGATATTAATCCTCAAGACCTGACCCGGTTTACCATAAGCCAGGAAGAGATTGAGAAAATCCTGACTGAAAAGCGGGAGAGACTCAAGGAGCTGGGAGCCATTAACAAAACCACCAATATACTGCGTCGTGAAGGTGCATCTATTGTGGAAATGCTCGGCGAAATAGCCAAAATTCTTCCGGCTGCATGGCAATACCCTGATGATGCCATTGCACGAATCAAATATGGAAAAGACTCGTTTGTCAGCAGTGCCAAATTCAAGGAAACCTCCTGGTGCCAGCGAAAATCCTTTGAAACCATTGACGGAAAAGAGGGCTCCATTGAGGTATTCTATCTGAAAGAACATACCCAACAGGACGAAGGCCCGTTTCTGATGGAAGAAAGAGATTTGATCAACAACCTCAGTTCGCTCATTTCGGGTTACCTCAATACTTTTATCGGAAAAGATTTGCTGCAAAAAAGTACGATGCAGAAAGATCAGGAAAAGCCCGAATCGGAAAGGACACACGCAGCCATGAGCCGCCAGTTGTTGCAAAAATTCCTGATCAAGCACCACTCTGACAGAGATATTTACCATGACCTGATGCCCAATAAGGTAAGGGAAATCCTCCTGGTAGCCAATCTTTATGACGCATACATTATTGAACAGGAAGGGCGGTTCTTCGAACAGGTAAGAGGAGAATATTATCAGCTGAATTTATCTTCTGCACCGCGCATAACAGGGGTATCCACCCCCGAAGAAGCCCTGGAAAAACTGCAGGAAAAGCACTTTGACATGGTCATTGTAATGATGGGGGTGGATAAAAACACCCCTATCCAACTCAGCCGTATCATTAAGCAGATATACCACAACCTCCCGATTTTTTTGCTGCTCAACAATAACAGTGACATTGGTATGTTTGAAGATGGCAACAAAAACATCAGCTCCATTGACAAAATTTTCGTCTGGAACGGAGATTCCAACGTTTTTCTTGCCATGGTTAAGTTTATCGAAGACCGCATGAATGTAGAGAATGACATAAGCATAGGTATGGTGAGAGTAATATTGCTGGTAGAAGATTCGGCAAAGTATTACTCAAGGTATCTGCCCATTCTTTACTCCATTGTCATAGAGCAAACCCAGCAACTCATTGAAGAGGTCAATTCCGATGAAACCCATAAGCTGTTGAAGATGCGCGTCAGGCCCAAGATTATTCTTGCTTCTAATTATGCTGAGGCCCTCACCTTGTTCGACCAATACCGAGAAAATCTTTTGTGCCTTATATCAGATGTAAAGTTTGAGAAAAACGGAAAACTGGATGAGCATGCCGGATTAAGCCTGGTGAGCTATGTAAGAGATCAAATGCCGGACCTGCCTGTTGTGTTGCAATCTTCGGATATTGAAAATGCTCAAAATGCCTACCTGCTCAAGTCAACTTTTATCAATAAAAACTCCGAAACCCTCAAACAGGATTTGCAGAGTTTTATCAATTATTACCTGGGCTTTGGGAACTTTGTATACAGAGATGAGGAGGGGCGCAAAGAGATTGCGGTGGCACGCTCGATGAAGGAGTTTCAGTCGCACCTGCGTTCCATACCCGAAAAATCATTGATATACCATGCCCGAAAGAACCATTTCTCACACTGGCTCATGGCACGGGGAGAAATACAAATCGCCAAAAAGATTAAGCCGCTCAAAGTGGAAGATTTTGAATGCCCGGGCGCAGTAAGAAAATACATGATTGACATCATTGAAAGTTGCATCCAGGAGCGACAAAAAGGAAAGGTTGTAAATTTTGAAGAATCGCTGTTGCTCGATGAAACCAATGTGGTTAGCCTGGCACCCGGTTCGCTGGGAGGCAAAGGGAGAGGGCTTGCTTTCATCAATATGCTCATCAACAACTTTTCTTTTAAAGAAATTGTACCCGATATCAACATCAGAGCTCCCAAAACTTCCATTATCGGTGCCGAAGAGTTTGAGCAGTTTATCCAGAGAAACAAGTTATACGATAAAATATACGAGGAGCAGGACTATCAAATCATCAAAGAGCACTTTGTGGAAGGTGACTTATCCCCTACCCTTGTGAAGCGGCTGAAAGTTTATCTTTCTCTCATTACCAGGCCGCTGGCCATACGCTCTTCCAGTCTTTTTGAAGACTCGCTGATGCAACCCTTTGCCGGCATTTTTGATACCTTCCTGCTACCCAACAACCACCCCGATCCCAACGAACGCCTCAAACAAACCATGAATGCCATCAAACTGGTATTTGCGTCCATCTTTTCCCCCACAGCACAATCTTACTTCAAGGCGGTAAACTACAAAATTGAAGAAGAAAAAATGGCTGTAATCATTCAGGAGGTAGCCGGAAACCTTTACGAAAATTACTTCTACCCACATATCAGTGGAGTGGCACAGTCCTATAATTTCTACCCTTTTTCCTACATGAAGCCCGATGAAGGTTTTGCTGTGGCCGCTGTGGGCCTGGGAAAATATGTTGTGGAGGGAGAAAAGACATTTCGTTTTTCGCCGGTACATCCGCAATTGGAAATATACACCCCAAAGGATCTGTTTAAAAATTCACAACTACACTTTTACGCCATTGATATGGCCCGAAAAAAAATGAACCTGCTGGAAGGGGAAGACGCTGCACTGTGCAAACTTGAAATATCGCAGGCAGAAAAACACGGCACCATCAAACATTCTGCTTCGGTTTACGATTATTCCAGTGAGAGAACCATCCCAGGTTTAACCCAGCCCGGGCCCAGGGTGATTAACTTTGCCAATATTCTCAAATATGATTATATGCCTATGGCTAAAACCATTGAGGTAATTCTCGATATTGTTTCAGAAGCCATGGGTTCGCCTATTGAAATTGAATTTGCGGTAGATTTGAACAAAGATCAGGAAGGCAGGGCCTCGTTTTACCTGTTGCAAATCAAGCCCCTGATTAAAAATATCATTACCAACGAAATTAATCTTGATGTCATCGACAACGAACGACTGCTTCTGTATTCTGAAAACGGAATGGGCAACGGCATCATTGAAGATATCTGTGATGTAATTTACATTGATCCCGAAAAATTCGATAAGCTCAAAACCGAAAAAATGCGTGACGAAATTGAGATGCTCAACCGCAAAATGGTTGAAGAAAACAGGAAGTACATCCTCGTGGGCCCTGGACGCTGGGGTACCCGCGACAGATTTATTGGAATCCCTGTGGCATGGTCGCACATTTCCAACGCAAAAATCATAGTAGAAGTAAGCATGGAAGACTTTCCCCTGGATGCATCGCTGGGATCACACTTCTTTCACAATGTAATTTCAATGAATGTAGGGTACTTTTCAGTAAAACACAACGACTTGATTGATTACATCAACTGGGAGAAGCTTGAAGAGTGCGAAACCATCAACACCACACGTTATTTCCGTCACGTGAGGTTTGACAAACCCCTGGAAATAATTATGGATGGTAAAAACAGGGCTTCCCTGATTTATTTCAACAACGAAGCAGAAGAACCTGATGCAGAAGATGAATCAAAAAAGCAAAAACAGCAAATATAAAATTACAGGCAGAAAAACCTTAGTAAGAAACTCCAATACGCTTTTTTTCAATGGAAGATAACACAACACACTTAAAAGAATCCCGGTCAAAATACAAATACAACGAACTCTTCTCCACCGACAGGCACGAGTTCAATGAAATTTCATACCAGGAGTTGATGCAGGAGCGAATCATCAATGTTTTGCTCATCTGCTCCAACTATGATGCTTTCATGCTGGAAGAAGACGGCAGGATCAATGAAAAGATTTTCCTGGAGTACACTTCCAAGAACCTGCGTTATCCTCCGCAGTTCACACAGGCAAGCTCATCGGAAAAAGCCTTCGAGCTGCTGGAGAAGAAGAAGTTTGACCTGGTGATTACCATGCTCAACGTGGGTAAGATAGATGCTTTTGAAATGGCCAAAAAGGTAAAGCGACGCTATACGGATATTCCCATTGTGGTACTCACCCATTTTTCAAGGGAGGTAACCCTGAAGCTGGCCAATGAGGACCTGAGTTCCATTGATTACGTATTTTGCTGGCTGGGCAACCCCGGTTTGTTGCTGGCCATCATCAAGCTCCTGGAAGACAAGATGAACGCCGATTATGATGTAGAACAAAAAGGAGTGCAAGCCATACTGCTGGTGGAGGATTCTATCCGTTACTATTCCTCGTACCTGCCCACGATTTACAAAGCAATTTTCGAACAAACCAACGAACTGATGACCGAAGGGCTCAACGAGCACCGCAAAACCCTTCGCATGCGGGCACGACCCAAGATTTTGCTGGCAAAAACCTTTGATGATGCTGTAGAATTGTACCATAAATACAAACATAACCTGCTCGGGGTCATTTCCGACATATCTTATTACAGAGATGGGGAAAAAGACAAGGAAGCCGGCATCAAACTGGCCCGGCTTATAAGAGATGAAGGCTCAAAAATGCCTGTTTTGCTCCAATCTTCCGATGACTGGGATTATGCTGTGATGGAAGAACTGGGCGTAAACTTCATCAATAAATATTCGCAAACCCTGCTCCTGGAGCTCAAGCATTACATTAAGGAAAACTATGGGTTTGGTGATTTTGTGTTCAGAGATCCCGAAAGAGATGTGGAGATTGACAGGGCCAACAATCTGCACTCGCTGCAGGTAAAAATTTCCAGACTAGACTCCAAATCTCTCATTTATCATGTTTCCAACAACCACTTCTCCCGCTGGCTCAAGGCCAGGGCCTTGTTTTCCATTGCCAATGTATTTGCCCAGAAGAGCATGGATGATTTCAACAACATTGAAGAAATCAGGAGCTATCTGATTGACACCATTGCCAATTACCGGAAAACCAAGGGCCGAGGCATTATCGCCAGCCACATAGATGAATATGCTATCTTTACCCGCCTGGGCGACGGCCAGCTGGGTGGCAAAGCCCGCGGTCTGGCATTTATTGACTCCTTCATTAATAAATACAAACTGATGTTTCACTGGGAAGATGCCATGGTAACCATCCCCAGAACCGTTGTGCTCACTACCGACCTTTTTGATGAATTTATGGAGGACAATAACCTGTATGATTTTGCACTGTCCGATGTTTCCGACGAAGAAGTCATTGAGAAATTCAGCAATGCCATTACTCCTTCGCGCATGCGCAAGTATGTTGCCGAAATTTGCGAAGCCATCAAATCCCCCCTTGCCGTTCGCTCTTCCAGCTTACTGGAAGACAGTCATTATCAGCCCTTTGCCGGGGTCTATTCCACTTTTATGATTCCTAACAACCATCACGATGACCGAATAAGAACCTTCCAGCTGGAACAGGCCATCAAAAGCGTTTATGCTTCTGTTTTCTATAAAGAAAGTAAAGCTTACATTGCGGCCACTTCCAATGTGATTGATGAGGAAAAAATGGGTGTGGTAATCCAGGAAATATCCGGCAGAAGCTATGGAAACCGATTCTATCCTGCCATATCAGGTGTGGCACGCTCTATCAATTTTTATCCTATAGAACCCGAGAAATATGAAGATGGCATTGCCAACATCGCTTTCGGTCTGGGGAAAACCATTGTGGAAGGGGGAATTTCTATGAGGTTCTGCCCCAAATATCCCCAAAAGGTATTACAACTTTCGGTGCCTGAGCTTGCACTTACCGACAGCCAGAAAGAATTTTATGCATTGGACCTGGACCCGGAGAAATTTCACTCATCGGTAGATGAAACCATTAACCTGCTCAAATTGCGCATCAAGCATGCAGAAAATGACAAAGCCCTCAAATTTGTTGCATCAACCTTCGACTACCATGACCAGATTATTCGCGATGGCATCTATGAAGGAGGAAAAAAGATCATTACATTCTCCAACATCCTCAAGTACAACTCCTTCCCTTTGTCAGAAATTCTGCAAAAAATCCTGAAGATCGGTCAGATGGAAATGAACAACCAGGTGGAAATTGAGTTCTCGGTCAATCTTGACACGCCTGAAAACCAACCCCGGATATTTCATTTCCTGCAAATCCGGCCCGTAGTCGAAACCCAGGAAAAAAATCAGATTGACCTTGAAGAACACAAGGAAGAAGAAACCATCATATACAGTGAACAGGCACTGGGCAATGGCATTGTAGACAATGTGAAGGATGTGGTGTATGTAAAACCGGATGTTTTCGACCCTGCCCATACCAAAACCATCGCTCAAACCATTGACAAGCTGAATACCGGTTTTACCCAACGCAAGGATAACTACATTCTTATTGGCCCGGGCCGCTGGGGTTCCAGCGATCCATGGCTGGGAGTACCGGTAAAATGGTCGCAGATTTCTGCCGCCAGGCTCATTATTGAAGCAGGTCTGAAGAACTTTCAGATTGACCCAAGCCAGGGAACCCATTTCTTCCAGAATCTGACATCTTTCAATGTGGGATATTTTACCATCAACCCTTTTATCAAAGAGGGATTTTATGATGTAAAATTTCTTAACCAGCAACCTGCAATTTTTGAGGATGAATTTGTACGGCACATCCGTTTTTCGCAACCGGCAATTGTAAAAATTGACGGTAGAAAGAAAAAGGGAATTGTTTGCAAACCTTTGAATTGATAGAAAATTAACAACGCGCCAAAGCACTATTCCACAGGCTTATCCGCTTATTAATTTGCGTTAAAATAATTTTCTCAAATTGCTTTGCCAATCAGTAAAATAAGGCTAATTTCGCCCTGTTAATTGATAAACAATTAACGTTTCACCCTTATTATCAACTTAAAAAAATACTCAGATATGAACTTGGAAAAAATTATGGCCGACCTGGAGAAAAAAAATCCCGGTCAACCTGAGTTCCTTCAGGCAGTGAAAGAGGTTTTGGAAACTATTGAAGACGTAGTGAAAGAAAACCCGAAGTATGAAGCTGCAAACATCATAGAAAGAATTATTGAACCCGACAGAGTTATCAAATTCAAAGTTCAGTGGATGGACGACAAAGGTAACGTACAGGTAAACAGAGGTTACCGCGTGCAGTTCAACAATGCCATTGGACCTTACAAAGGGGGCTGTCGTTTCCACCCCAGTGTTACAGAAGGTGGTTTGAAGTTCCTCGGTTTCGAACAGATTTTCAAAAACAGTCTTACTACCCTGCCTATGGGTGGTGCAAAAGGTGGTAGCGATTTTGACCCCAAAGGAAAATCCAACGCTGAAATCATGCGTTTCTGCCAGGCTTTCATGGCTGAGCTTTACAAATATGTCGGACCCGACAGAGATATTCCTGCCGGAGATATCGGCGTTGGTGGCCGCGAGATTGGATATATGTTTGGCATGTACAAAAAGCTTGTAGGCGAACATCATGGCGTATTCACCGGCAAAGGTCGTGGATGGGGTGGATCATTGATTCGTCCTGAAGCTACCGGTTTTGGCAATGTTTATTTCGCTGAAGAAATGCTCAAAACCCGCGGTGAATCCATGAAAGGAAAAATTGTTTCTGTATCTGGTTTCGGTAACGTATCATGGGGTTCTATCATCAAAGCTACCCAACTGGGAGCAAGAGTAGTTACCATCAGCGGACCTGACGGATACGTTTATGACCCCGATGGTATCAGTGGCGAGAAGATTGATTACCTGCTTGAGCTGCGTGCTTCCAACCAGGACATTGTTAAGCCTTACACCTATGAATTCCCCAACGCTCAGTTCTTCGAAGGAAAGCGCCCGTGGGAAGTGAAGGTTGATGTTGCCCTTCCTTGCGCTATCCAGAATGAGCTCAACGCTGAAGATGCTCAAACTTTGGTTAACAATGGTGTAATGTGCGTTTCAGAAGGTGCCAACATGCCTTGTACTCCTGAAGCCATGGAGATTTTCCTGAAAGCCAAAATTCTTTACGGCCCCGGAAAAGCTTCCAACGCAGGTGGTGTTGCCACTTCAGGTCTGGAACAAACCCAGAACGCCATGAAACTGAACTGGACTGCAGAAGAGGTAGAAGAAAAACTGCACCAGATCATGATCAACATCCATGAAGCATGTGTTAAACATGGAAAAGATGAGACTGGATTTGTAAACTATGTAAAAGGTTCTAACGTTGCAGGTTTTATCAAAGTTGCTGATGCAATGATAGACCAGGGCGTTATATAACTCCTGTAAATATTTTCATTCAAAAGGCTGTCCTTCACAGGATGGCCTTTTTTTGCTTTGAGGTCATCCTGATTTTCAAATATTTCAGCATCTGGCATGCTGTTTTCCCCCTCTCTGCCCCGTTCTGAATCATTTATATTCTTATCTTTGTACCACAGGCAATACCGCCCGCCTGACAGCATTATGGGAGGTGTTCGCCGATGCTCTCCAAGGTTTACAATGGTTTGGACAAGCCCCGGATGGCAATCAAAAAATATAACGTAAAACCAACACCACAACAACTGCATCCTGTTTTGCAATGGCAAAATCGTATGTGCAATTTTTGTGTGTAGTGTTATTGGGTTTTATTATGTCAAATCTTTAAAATGTTATTCAGATGAACTATCATTCCACAGAACCTATTACAGGTCGTCGCCGTCGCGATGTAATACGCTATATTAACATGAAACTGGCATCCATGGGCCAACCCATCTTTGAGGGGCAACTCCACATCCAGGAAGACGGAATGACAGAACAGGAATTTGTAAACCTTGCCGAAAGTCTTCTCAACAATTATAAAGAAAAAATGCGCCTGCTCTCGAAAGAGGTTATCAACCCGGTTGACAAGCGCATCCAGAATTTCATCAACAATTATCTGAGCGATGTGGAATTCGACAAAAACCTTCGCATACCGTTTGACTCGTTTGTACTTGACAAGCCGGGTATAGGACGCGAAGTAAGCCTTCCTCCCGACAAAAATTCTTACAGTACACCCCACTACGAATCCTACCGCATCCGCCAAGGCATTCTGCACAATCCGGCCAGCGACCGCCGCACTACCAAAGGGTCGTTTCATATTGTAAAAGGGGGACTGCCCATTCCTGAAGACAAAAAGGCTGTTCCCAAAATTGCTTTCGCCCATCTGCTTAATGCAGCCCTGAATCCACCGGAAGACTACATGATTCTTCCTTTTACTGCTTCACAGGAAAAAAAGGCCAAAGTATTTGTTTCTCTTATGCTGCGCCCCACGGTAAGCCCTGAAGTGAAAGATTACTCGCCCCAGAAAAGCATTGAATTTCGCTTTTTTGCCCCCGGAGCTTTTGTGAGTAACCTTGATTTTGTAGAAAGCATTTTTGGCAATGCAGGAGACCCCTATCTGCACAAAAACGATGCAGGACTCGACCCCGAGCACTGGTCGGGACATACCGGCTGTGTTATCCTTGCCCCCCATCTCACTAAGATGAAAAAGAAAGACATCGGACTGCCACACTGGGAAGATGCAAGTGAAAAGATGAGAAAAGACGGTATGTGCTGGAAAGATGAAAATGAATACTATAACGATGGCACAGCTTTTAAACTTACCTGCCGCGACGAGAGCGGTGTGGTGGTTACCCTGATTGCCGACAATTATTTTGGTTACAGTAAGAAGGAAGTAAAAACCCAACTTTCCTATGCAGCCAACCTGAGCGGTAATTGTGAAGAGGAGCATGCAGGTGGTGCACTTGCCTTTTCCAGAAGAAATATGGGAAACTATTTTGATGCAAAGGTCTTAACCGAAAGATTCCCCGATGCTTACACATTTGAGGATATCAAAAAGCATTATGCACCCATGATGCACCTGAAGGAAGAAAATTACGGTATTGACAAACAATTGCCCGAGGTGGTTTACGTCCCCGAAAATGCCAGAATTGACCTTTATAAAAGCACGGTTTCCTGGGATTACAAAGGAAAGGAAAGACAAATCAATCTGCTGAAAAACCATTATTACGTGCTGCCCTGTGGATTTAAAGTGCACATGGAAAAACACCCCTTTGCACCGGATTGGCGCCTTGTGGTGACCCAGGCAGAAGGAAGCTTTTTGCACAAGCCCAGCACCGTTTCCGGTGGGGGAAAATCTGAAATATCAAAATCATTGCTTAATGCAATTATTTATGGCAACTTCTTTATTGATGATATTGAAAAAGACTTTGCCAAAGCACAGGAAGTAATTGATTATGACTTCAGCACCCGCTGGGAGGATCGCTCGCGTCATGGTTCTGACAAGCGCAAACTACTTGACAACAAACGAACATTGGGTTCCGTCATCAAGCTTTTGACCCCCTACAGAGGATATAGCGTTACTTACAACAAATACCTCAAAAATATACCTGATCATGTTAAAGCCCTGGTATTGCTTATTAAGCGTATTAGTCTTACTTCGGGTAACCAGAACAAGGACTGGCATGAGTATTTTTCTGTTGACCGTGTAAACGGACGTAAGGGCCACGCCCTGATGTTTGACAACAGGAAAATCAGCACTTCCTACCTTAGGGTTGGTTATGAAGAGAATGGTTCGTGGAATGTATTTTCATTGCGTCCCGACTTTATTGCAGCAGCGAAAGTACAGATGGAAGATGATATTTCTGCAACCCTTACCCTGCCGGCCAGCAAACTGGAATACTTACGCCCGGGCTCTACCCGCAAGAGTGTAAAGTTTGTACAAAACTGTGAATACCTCTTCTTCCAGCGGCCCGATGAAGCCATTAACCGTGGATATGACAAACAGGCTGAAGCCGACCTGTCGCAGATGAATAATTTTACCACCAATTATCAGCCCCTGACAGCAAAAGATGGGAAAGAAATTATTGAAGAAGCCATCGGGTTTGACAAATACACGCAACCCATCAAAGACCTGATTAAATATGGAGCACAGGATGATAGCGGGGTATATTTCATTTCGCCCTCTCACCCCCGCCGGCTTGCTGATGGTTCTATTTCTGAAAATCCAAGATACCTGCAGTCAAGACCTGAGTTTAACAACCCTGCAGATGGCTATCTGGCCCATGTGGGTGTACGTTTTGCCCGAAAAGTGCCTCTCGACAAACCGACCTTGTTCCCGGTAAACGATGTTTTGCCCGGCAGACGCAACAACCCTTCTAATAAAAAGAAAGGAATCAGACCTCTGAGTGTATATGCACCCATCCATTACCAGGAACTGCCCGAATTATTTATGGATTTTGTGTGCAGCCTTACCGGCAAATCGCCTTCTACTACAGGTGCAGGCTCCGAAGGTGCCCTCACCAAAGGCCCCTTCAATATGCTGGTGCCCACAACAGACCTTAACAATGCTCTGGTATCTTATATCCTTACCGGCTACAATGCTTTTTCAAGTGCTGCCGGTCACATAGGCCCCAGATACAGGTTTGATCACGACCTTAGCATCCTCATCCCTGAGTTATGGTGTCGACTGGATGCCAACGAGAAATCCGGAGAATTTCTCATCAAAGAAGGCTTGCTGGACAAAATAGACGACTTTGAACACAAGGGAGAGAAAATTCTGGCCAGCCGCCTGGGCTACCGTATCAACGAGGCTTTTGCCTTCAAATACCTGGGTAGAATATTTGAAGAACCCATGAATATCTTCTCCAAAGAAGTATTGCGTCCTGAGATGCAGTCCATGGAAGATTTTGTGGATGGCATCAAAAATATCTGTGAGGCACAGCAAAAAGTGGCTTTGCAATATTTTGCTGATGGAAGCGTAGAATCTGCAATACCACCGCTGAAAGCCCTGCTGCATATTATGGCACACGGACATTACAACAACAAGGACATCAATGATCCGGAAATCCGCGGATTGTTTACAAGAGAATATGTCATCAACAGCGACTGGTACAAGGAAAGACTCCAACTGAAGCAGCAAAAAGATATTGCACTCTGGAAAAAACACATCCGATACCTGGAAGAGTTTATGTCCAGTGAAGTTAACCAACCGGTTACTCTCGAACTTAATCTTGGAGAAAAACTGGACAGAGCCAAAGCTGAGCTTGCCAAAGTGGAACGGCCCGAATACCTGGAAGACCTGGTGGGCACTATTGGTGCGGACCCGCTTTTTAAGGATTAGGCTGAGGCTTAGGCTAAGGCTAAGCTTGAGTTTAAAGAAGTAGTTAAAGGGTGCCGGTTTTTCTGGCACCCTTTTTTATTTTGGAAAAATCTCTAATGTTCTGATATGCAAACTTTACTAAAAATCATTACATTTGTAATGTACAAAGTGCGACAAAAAACAATTGTCCGGAATGGAAAAATTTATAGCCCAAATATCTGGAGTTTTAAAGTTTTCTGTGATAGCCATCATCGTTTTCACAGCCATGATGGCTTACACACCGGTCAACCTGTATGCTGACAATCCCGAAAAAACACCCGTAAAAACAGAAAAGCCGGAAGAAAGCTCCGGAGATACTCTCATTGTACCTGTGCCGTTGCGTCAAAGACTCAACGACCCCAGTTACGACACCCGTTTTGAGCGAGGAGCACTCCAGCCCTGGCACGATACCCGGAGCATCTACCTCAGACGAACCATCCCCTTAAGCCAGCTGGCTGCCGCAAAATTACCGGACACAATGCAACTCATTTCATGAGCAGGTCAACATTACCCGGGTATTTTTGTTTCTATCTTTTGTGTTAACAAAATATCTGTTTATGAACCTCTCAAGAAGATTTATTCCGACATTGCTATTGTCATTTACCTTAGCACTGATTTTTACTGCATGCAACAACCGGGAGGAAGTTGAAATTCCCGTTTTCAGCGACCGATACAAACATTTTGTTGAAACCTTATCTTCCGATAATTTTGAAGGACGGGCTCCTACCACCCCCGGGGGTAAAAAGACCAAAGCTTTTATCGAAGCCGAATTCAGAAGAATGGGATTAAAACCAGCCAACAACGGCAGCTTCAGACAATCTGTTCCCCTGGTTGAAATAACAGGACGGAATTTTTCTGCCCTTACCATTGCAGACACCATCAACGAATTATCCTTTTCCTATTTTGATCAAATGATGGTTGGGTCTTCTCAACTTACAGACAGTATTTATCTTGACAAAAGCGAATTGGTTTTTGCGGGCTATGGCATTGTAGCTCCCGAATACAACTGGAATGACTATAAAGGTCTTGATGTGAAAGGCAAAACGGTGATTGTGCTTGTCAACGATCCCGGATACGAATTGAAGGATGACAACCTGTTTAACGGGTTTGCGATGACCTATTACGGCAGGTGGACCTATAAATATGAGGAAGCCGCCCGGCAAGGAGCAGCAGGAGTATTGATCATCCACGAAACAGGTCCTGCCGGTTATGGCTGGGATGTGGTAAAAAACTCGTGGTCTGGTCCGCAGTATAAGATGGGAGGCAACAACGGAGAACCCGCCGCACAAGTGGAAGGCTGGCTCCACAAAGAATCAGCCGAAGCCTTGATGGAACTGGCAGGATTTGAGTTGGAGGACTTAAAACAAAGGGCACTCAACCAGGATTTTGAACCCATTGACCTGGACCTGAAAGCATCAGTAAATTTCAACCTTACTTACATTGAATCGGAATCAGCCAACATTGCCGGTTATGTGAAAGGGAGCAAATACCCTGATGAAACGGTCATCTATATGGCCCACTGGGATCACCTTGGCAAAACGGTTACAGATGATGATGAAGTACGAATTTATAACGGAGCCATAGACAATGCTACCGGGACAGCTGCCATCATGGTCATTGCCAAAAAATTTGCCCAAATGAATCCTGCCCCTGAAAGAACGGTGGTTTTTATTGCTGTTACCGCCGAAGAATCTGGACTTATTGGCTCACAATACTACTCACTAAACCCACTTTTCCCTTTAGAAACCACAGCAGGAGGAATAAATATCGATGGGCTGAACGTTTATGGTCCTACCCGTGATATCGTGGTTATCGGTTATGGTTCTACTGATTTTCAAAACATTTTGAAGCAACAAGCTGACAAGCAAAACCGGGTACTGATACGAGAGCGCTATCCGGAAAGAGGATATTTTTACCGTTCAGACCATTTTAACTTTGTCAAACAGGGTGTGCCTATGATTTATGCCAACAGTGGAACCGATTTTTCAGGCCGAAACGAACGTTTTGCAGAACAGGTACTGGAAGATCAGGAAAGCAGGTACCATTCAACGGAAGACATCATTCACGATATGTGGGACTGGAAAGGCCTGGATCAGAATCTCTGGCTGTTTTTCAATACCGGAAAAGAATTAGCCAACAGCAGAAAGTGGCCTCAATGGGAAGAGGGTACTGAGTTCAGGGCCATTCGCGAAGAAAGCAGTGACCTGAGGGAAGATTAAGTCAAAAAAGCTAATTTTGCTCCCCATGAAGCAACTGCCTAATTTTTTGCTTGTTTCCGGGAGCGGACAAAACTCCGGAAAAACCACACTGGTTTGCCGGCTCATCAGTGCGTTCAGGGAGCACAAGATAGCTGCCGTTAAAATTTCGCCCCATTTTCATGCTGTCGACTATGAGCTTCCACTGCTGGAAAAGCAGGAGGATTTTGTGATTTTTCGCGAAATCTATGCCGATAAAGACAAAGACAGCTCACGTTTTCTCCAAGCCGGCGCCACCCATGTGCTGGTTGTATTCTGTAAAAGAGAAGCCTTGCAGGCAGCGGCAGAAAGCCTTCAGCAGTTCATTCCACCCACTACACCAGTAATATGCGAGTCGGGTGGACTGGCGCAATATTTTCAACCCGGCCTGCACATTTTTACCCGAAGAGGAACCCCTTCAGAAAAGGGACCAGCCGGCACCCCGGATCTTACACTCCAATTTGACGAAACAGAAAAACACCTGTCTGAAGTTTCATTTATCAACAACCAGTGGACTTTAAAAAAGGAAATATAAAGCCACCCCCATCGCTTGTTTCAGTTACTTTTCCCTTTTACCGCAAAGGCCCGGGCTTAAAAATGCATCAAAAATTACAGAATCATTTTATAAAGATGAGGGTTGAAGAAGGAAAAGACTTTATCTTAGCAGGATAAAAACCTGCGCCTATGAACCTGAAGATTGTAAACCTCGTTTTATTCGGCCTGATGATAGGATTGAACTACCTGGCCAATGCTTTGCCCTTGAATGACAAAACCACCGGAGAACTCTCGGCTCAATATCCCAATCTTTTTGTCCCTGCCGGAATCACTTTTTCCATCTGGGGTATCATATACCTGCTTCTTTTGATATTTGTTGTAATTCAGTTTCGCCAGAGCAACCAACAGGTAATAGAAGCCATCGGATGGGCATTTGCCATAAGCAGCCTTTTCAATGCATTGTGGATTGTGGCATGGCATTACGAAAAACTATCCCTTTCCCTACTGTTCATGCTAATTATACTGGCAAGTCTTGTATTTATCGGCACAAGGATTCAGCATATTCCACCGGGATTAATAAAAGCAGCTTTTGGCATTTACCTGGGCTGGATTTGCATTGCTACCATAGCGAATGTTACAGCCATACTGGTGGCCTCAAACTGGGGAGGATGGGGTATCTCTGAGCAAACCTGGGCCATTATAATGATTGCTGCAGGATTGCTGATTACCACCGCAGCACTGGTAAGATTAAACAATCCGTTTGTGGGTCTGGCAGTCATTTGGGCTTTCGCTGGTATTGTTATCAGACAAACCGGCAATCATCCTGCTATTGTTATTGCGGCATACCTGGCCATAGGCGTCATGGCTGTGGTTACTGTATGGAAGTTTCTACCCTCACGCAGTGTATAATACATTGCACTAATAATAATGTCATCCCTTCGGGATTGGGGTTGTATTTCATAACCTGTATTTCTATAATATTGTCATCCTTTCGGGATTATTGGGTGCTGATAAATGCCGAAAGAGTTTAGCCTCACAAAGTTGCTATAATTCTCATCCCTTCGGGATTGGGGTTGTATTTCATAACCCGTAATTCTATAATAGTGTCATCCTTTCGGGATTATTGGGTGCTAATAAATGCCGAAAGAGTTTAGCCTCACAAAGTTGTTATAATTCATCCCTTCAGCTATATTGGTTATGAGCAGGCCATGATATTTTAGATCCACAAAGCCCCAAGGGCTGTTAGGATTTTAGCAAAATTATTATCCCCCTCATTCAAAAGCCCGAAGGGCTGACAGGATTATAGCACAGTTATTACCTCGCACTACCTTCAAACCCGAAGGGTTGACATTATTATAGTGTTAAAAAATATTTTTGTCTGTAAACCATCTGCCATCAGGGATGTTTAATAGGGTGTTTAAATGAGCAATGCAAAACCCCGGGGTTACACATTGCTTTTCGAAAAAGAACACATTTTTCGAAACATAATACCAAACCTTAAACATAAAACCCTTTAGGCAATGTCAAAAAATCCTTTTTTTTATAAATCCAAAACCCTTCTGTTCCAATGGCTCTTTCTTGTTGGAATTCTGATGATATCCTGCTCGTCTGATAAGGATTCCTCCCGGCAGGGTTCCCGTGCCACCAGCGTTGAAGGATACCGGATAGAACCCGAGCCACACACCATCACCATCCGCTCTACCGGCGAATTGATGCCCTATGAATCTGTTGAATTAAGAACACCGGTGGCAGGAAATGTTCTCAGGATTCTTTTCAACGAAGGAGAATATGTGCAGAAAGGGGCCTTGCTGGTCGAGATCGACAGCCGCACATGGCAGGCACAGAAAAAGGGGCTGGAGGCGCAACTGGTTTCTGCCCAAAGTGAACTGGACCGCAGAAACAGGTTGCTCGAGATTGAGGGTGCCAGCCAGGAGAGTGTAGATCAGGCTCTTGCCACAGTGAGCGATCTGGAAGCCCGCATCGAAGAACTGCAGGTACGCATTGAACTGGCAAACATCAGGGCTCCATTCAGCGGAACCCTGGGAATGAGAGACTTCAGCCCCGGAGCGTATATGTCTCAGGGAGAAATGATTACCAAGCTGGTACAAAACCAGCAACTAAAAATAAATTTTGATATTCCGGCACGTTATTCCGCAGTGGCCGCTCAGGGAATGGAAGTCATGGTTATTTCATCTTCTTCTGCCGATACTACTTTTGCAAAAGTTTATGCACTGGATCCGGTTATCAATGCCAACACCCGCAACCTCAGGCTGAGGGGCATTCTGGACAATGGTGAGCAAAAGTTTATCCCCGGCGACTTTGCCCGTGTAATTCTGGATGTTGAAGAAAATGATAATGCCATTCTCATCCCCACAGAATCCATCATCTCCGAATTGAATGCCCAGGTAGTGTACCTTGTGCGCGAGGGAAAAGCACAGCGTCGTGAGGTTGAAATCGGCACTTCAACCCGTGGCAGAGTCAACATCCTTGATGGATTGCAGGAAGGAGACACCATTATGCTTACTGGTTTAATGGGTATTCGTGATGGCAGCGAGGTTCAGGTCAGGAAACTAAACCAGGAGGCCGGCCAATGACTTTATCCGATATAAGTATTAAAAGACCGGTACTGGCCAGTGTATTTGCCATTGCCATTGTAATTTTCGGACTGGTGGCATTCTTCAGTCTCGGAGTTCGGGAATATCCCAGTGTTGATCCACCCATTATAACTGTGCGAACAGACTACACCGGTGCCAACGCCCAGATTATCGAATCTCAGATTACCGAACCCCTCGAAGAATCGGTAAACCGGGTAGATGGTATCAAAAGGATAAGCTCTATCTCTTCCACCGGGCGCAGCACAATTACCGTAGAGTTTGAGCTGGGCCGTAACCTTGACAATGCCGCCAATGATGTGCGTGACCGTGTTGCCCAGGCAGTGCGCAACCTTCCTCCTGATGCAGACCCACCCATTGTTTCCAAGGCTGATGCCGATGCACAAACCATTTATACAGTTACTCTTTCCAGCGACCAGCGAAGTCTGCTGGAACTGACAGAAATTGCCGATAATGTTTTTGCTGAGCGTCTGCAAACCATTGAAGGAGTCAGCCAAATCAATATATGGGGGCAAAAAAGGTATGCCATGCGCCTTATTCTGGACGTGGAAAAAATGGATGCCTTTAACATCACCCCTGCCGATATCCGCAATGCGCTCAGCAGTCAGAATGTGGAACTCCCCTCCGGTCAGGTTGAAGGAGACAGAACCTATATTACTATTCAAACCTATGGACGCCTCAACACAGAAGAAGAATATGACAACCTGATTATCGCCCGGCGCGACAACACCCTGATTCGTCTGAAGGATGTGGGGAGAGCAGTGCTGGGGGCACAAAATGAGAAATCCATCCTGCGGGGAAACAATGCTATACCCATGGTGGGAGTTGCTATGCAACCGCAACCCGGGTCCAATTTTATCGAAATTGTAGATGAAGCGCAGCGAAGGGTGGAACAAATGCAGCAGGAAATACCTGACGATATTACTATTGGGGTAGGTCTGGATATTACCAGCAGCATCAGGCGTTCCATACGGGACGTGCAATATACCATTTTTGTTGCATTCCTGTTGGTATTGCTCATCATCTTTGTTTTTTTGAGAAGTTTCCGAACCACTTTCATCCCCATTATTACTATCCCTATTTCCTTGCTGGGAAGTTTTGCTTTTTTATACATGTCAGGTTTTTCCATCAACGTACTTACCTTGCTGGGACTGCTGCTGGCTACAGGTCTGGTAGTAGATGATGCCATCGTTATGATGGAAAACATCTATGCCAAAATTGAACAGGGGATGAAACCCATCCAGGCAGCCTTCAAAGGTGCCCGGCAGGTATTTTTTGCCATCATTGCCACCACCGTGACCCTTGTCAGCGTTTTTCTCCCCATCTTTTTCATGCAGGGGCTTACCGGTCGGCTTTTCAGGGAATTTGCCATGGTAGTATCAGGAGCGGTTATCATCTCTACTTTTATTTCCCTGACCTTTACTGTTATGCTTTCGTCAAGAATGCTTACAAAGTCAAAGCAGGAATACCGGTTTTTGAGATATGTAAGAATGCCCATTGATTATATTCTGACCCGCTATCCCGGCTGGTTGAAAAGGTTTATGCGATACCGGGTTTGGTCTTTCCCTGCCGTAATTGTTATGGCTGTGGGAGTATTCCTTCTGTTTACCAATCTGCCAACAGAACTTGCCCCACTGGATGACAAAAGCGCCATGACCATCATCAGCACCGCTCCCGAAGGGCTGTCCTATGAAATGATGGATGAATATCAGCTTCAGTTGATTGAGCTCCTTGATACCTTGCCCGAAGTGGACTACCTGTTGTCGGTAACTTCTCCCGGCTTCGGAGCCTCTGTTTCGGTCAACACGGGATTCATTCGCCTTATGCTTGCCCCCCCCAATGAGCGCAACAGAACCCAGATGGAGCTGGCCAATGAACTTCGCCCCTATCTTGCCAGGTATAATCTGGCCAACAGTTTTGTGGTGCAACAACCTACTATCAGCGGAGGAACAGGAGGAGGAAGAGCCTTACCGGTACAATACGTTTTGCAGGCACCCAATCTTCAGAAACTGGAAGAATATCTGCCGGAGTTTCTGAGTGAAGCCCGACAGCATCCCGCCTTTGATGTGGTGGATGTAGATCTGCGTTTTACCAAACCTGAACTGGTGCTGGATATTGATCGCGAAAAGGCGTTTGATATGGGCATCAGCGTAAGAGATATCGCGGAAACCCTGCAAACATACTTCAGTGAACAACGGGCGGGCTTTTTCATTCGTGACGGGAAGCAGTATTTTGTTATCGCGCAGGCAGAAAGACACCAGCGGGCCACACCCGAAAGCATCTCGGACATCCGGGTGCGAACAGAATCCGGAGAAATGGTATCTCTGGAAACGGTCGTGCGATTCCGGCAGGAAAGTCTCCCGCCTCAACTTTTGCGCTTCAACCGGTATTCATCTGCCACCATCTCTGCCTCCACTGCACCTGGTTATACCCTGGGCGATGGTTTAGATGCCATGGATGAAATCGCTGCAAAAGTACTGGATGATAGTTTCTTTACCGCACTTACCGGAACATCAGCCGATTACACCGAAAGTGCAGACAACCTGTTGCTGGTATTTCTATTTGCCCTCATTCTCATTTACCTGACCCTGGCAGCCCAGTTTGAAAGCTTCAGGGATCCGCTGACCATCATGTTTACCGTTCCTCTTGCCCTTACCGGAGCATTGCTCTCTTTGTGGGTCTTTGGGCAAACCATCAATATTTTCAGCCAGATTGGGATGATTGTACTTGTGGGGATTGTTACCAAGAACGGGATTTTGATTGTGGAATTTGCCAACCAGAAACGGCTGGAAGGAATGGAGCGTATGGAGGCAGTTATGGACGCTGCGGCAGAAAGAATCCGACCCATTATCATGACCAGCCTGGCAACGGCCCTTGGAGCGCTTCCGCTGGTTATTTCTCTCGGGGGAACATCCAACAGCCGCATTCCTATGGGAGTGGTAATTATCGGAGGATTGCTGTTTTCTCTTGTTCTCACTTTGTTTATCATCCCGGCACTGTATACCTTCATTGCATCCAAAAAGAAAACATTCGTAACCGAAGAAGATGATCAGGAAAGCACCACGGAAAACCCATAACGATAAGGTAATTCCCAAAGAAGCTTCCCTGTCATTGATTAAGAAATATCAATCTAATACTTATGAACCAAACCATATTCAGAAACCAGGGCTTCATACTTTTGCTCCTGTTGATTGTTTTTACGCTTCCGGTCTCTTCGCAGCAGACTTTATCGCTGAAAGAGCTTATTGACCGAACATTGCAGGAAAACTACCAGCTTCAGGTACTCCGCAATACCGGGCAAATGGCCCAAAACAACAACAATTTGGGCAATGCCGGTTTTTTGCCATCCATTGATTTGAGAGGAGATGTTTTTCAGGGCATTCAGAATACGGAGCAGAGTTTCTTCAACGGAGATATTCGTAGCGGCGACAATGCCCGCAGTACCCGACAGGACGCCATTATTGAACTCAACTGGACGATATTTGACGGCTTCAGGATGTTTGCACAACGCGACCGATTGTCGCACCTTGAACAGCTAAGCAATAACGATACGCGGTATTTTATTGAGCAAACCGTGGCCGATATTACCCGGCTGTATTATCAGCTTTTGATGGAAAACCAGGTACTGGAAACGGTGAAGAAATCGCTGGAAGTTTCTGCCTTCCGCTTGCAACTGGAAGAACAAAAACAAAATGTAGGTACCGGCAATGCATTGCTATACCAGCAGGCATTGATTGACTACAACTCCGACAGCGCCATGGTGGCCATGAGAGCCATGCAGGTAAGAGAACTGCAAATACAAATCAACCGGATTACCCTTCGTGAACCGGGCTTTGATTTTACTCCTGCTGCATCTGCAGTTGATTTAACCGGGGTGGGTTTGATGGATGAACTGGTGGAAAAAGCTCTTGCCAGTAACCTGGATTTAGAGAGGGCCCGCCTGGAAGAATTGGTTGCCGAAACAACAGTAAGAATAGAACGATCGGCACGCTATCCGGTAGTAAGTTTGTTTGGCAATTACTCGTATTCTAATCAAACCAATGAAGTAGGTTTCCTGGAAACCTCCACTGCATTGGGAGGCCAGTATGGAGTAAGGGTGCGGTTTAACCTTTATGATGGAGGACAGCAAAATACAAGGATACGCAATGCAATGCTTGCCAAAGAAAGCTCAGAACTATCCACCAGTGATGTGCGGGCGATGCTGACATCACAAATGGCAAGTCTGTTAAACCGGTATGAATCGTATTTAATACAATACAAGCTCCTTGACCAAAGCCTGAAGGCAGCCGAAAACTCACTGGTTATTGCAGAAGAGCAACTGCAGGCCGGTGCCATCAGTGGATTTGAATTCAGACAGGCCCAATTGACCTCACTCAGGGTACAAAACCAGAAAATCGAATTGCTTTTTTCTCTGAAAAGCCTGGAAGTGGACATTTTTCGACTCAGCGGAGAATTAATGGAAAAAATTATGTAGGATTGCATTTATACTGGTAGAAATAATTTGACTATTTTTACGGTTGAACTATAAACCTAAAAACCATGCATGTTAGATTATTTTACCTTCTTCTCATGTTTCTCTCAACCGGAACATGGCTCTATGGCGGGGAGAATTACCGCGTAATACGGGGAGAAAGACCCGTACTCAACTACCAACAGCTAAAAGAAACTGACTATCACAAGGGAGAACTTGTGATAAAATTCAGGGTGGATTATGCAAAGCACCTGGAGCAAAATCCGATGTCAACCGACAAGGATGGAACCGTGCAATTTCACATTCCACAACTCGACAGGCTTAACAAAATGTACGGTGTAAAATCTGCCCGGCAGCATTTCAATTCCGGTGCCCTGAAAAACAGCTTTACAGAAAGACACAAAGCCTGGGGCTTTCACCTATGGTACCGACTGGAGCTGGACGAAAAAGCAGATATCCCTTCAGTGATTGAACAATATGCTCAACTGAGAGAAATAGAAATTGCTGAACCCGTGCTGGTAAAGGAAATCATCGGCACACACGAGGAGAGTGACTTCCGTTTTATTGATCGCGAAAAGCTCAGGAAGTCCGCAAAATGGACCCCCAACGATCCCCAGTTCGACAATCAATGGCACTATCATAATACCGGACAGCAAAACGGCACCCCGGGCAAAGACATCAGTCTTACCCAGGCCTGGGAACTGGAAAAGGGAGATACGGCTGTGATTGTGGCCATCGTTGATGGTGGAATAGACCATAATCATAATGATCTGACCGGCAATATGTGGCCGCAAATCGGTTATAACTTTGTTGATGACACACCCACCATTGAACCCCACAATCACGGCACCCACGTGGCAGGAACCATTGCTGCTGTGAGTAACAATAACATCGGAGTTGGCGGAGTTGCCGGTGGCTCAGGCGAAAATGACGGGGTAAGACTGATGTCTTGCCAGGTTTTTACTTCCGGCAGCAACGGCGGCTTTCATCTTGCACCCGTTTATGCGGCCGACAACGGAGCGGCCATCAGCCAGAACTCATGGGGCTACACCTCTTCCGGCTTTTTTGAGCAAAATGTACTCGATGCCATCGATTACTTCAATGTAAACGGAGGAGGGGAGGCCATGGACGGTGGTATCACCATATTTGCTGCAGGAAACAGCGATTCATCTGCAGATTACTATCCGGGGTATTACTCGGGTTGCTTTTCTGTCGCGGCTACCAATAACCAGGATGCCAAATCATGGTACTCCAATTATGGAGACTGGATTGACATTTCGGCTCCGGGAGGAGAAACCAATACTGTTACCGAAAGAGGCGTACTGAGTACGCTCAACGGCAACCAGTATGGCTATTACCAGGGTACCTCCATGGCCTGCCCGCACGTATCAGGGGTAGCAGCCCTCATGCTTTCGGCTGTTTATGGCGAATTTTCGCCCGAAGATGTGGCTGATATTCTGATCAATACCACCGACAACCATTACGGTTCCAACCCGGGTTTTATCGGGCAACTGGGAGCCGGAAGACTCAATGCCCACACGGCAGTGGTTCTCTCACAACTTTACCTGACCCTGCCTTCCAATCCTTCCGATTTTACGGCATTTGGTTCGAGTGATTCACAAATTGATCTCAGCTGGAACCAAAATGATGCCGGAGACATTGTAATGCTGGCATGGAGCCCCAACGGCACATTCGGCATACCCCAGGAAGGAACAACCTACACAGCAGGCGATAACATTGAGGGTGGCGGTACAGTTTTATTCGTGGGCGACACTGCCTCTTTCGAACATACCGAACTCAATGCCGCTACATTATATTACTATAAATTATGGTCTGTTGACGCTGAGGTGAAATATTCCATGGGTCGCACTGCACATACCTACACCCAGTGTGGCGTTACAGTCTTGCCTGTATTCGAACCGTTCAGTTCAGGAGACATCCCATACTGCTGGGCATTTCCCGACGGACCAGGCAACTGGAAAATGGAATCCTCCCGCGGGAACCCGGCCCCGGCCATTGAATTCAACTGGAGCCCTTCGGTTACCAACTATGAGTTTGCCCTGGAAAGCCCTCCGCTGGATGGAAACATTCCCGGAAGTGCTATCGCCCTGGAATTTGATTTATTTCTTAACAATTACAGCTCCAACACGTTGGAAGAGATGATAGTACAGGTGGGTTCAGGTGATGAATGGACCGATGTGCTGACCTTTGACAACAGCGAAGGCGATATAACCTGGGAAACCCATTTTGTGGATATTACACCCTGGGCATTGAACGAAACCTTTATGATAAGATTCAAGGCCCAGGGAGAAAACTCCTACAACCTCAATCACTGGGTCATTGATAATTTCAATGTATATTCCTTCTCCTGCCCCCAACCCACTGAACTGGCCGTTAGCAACCTGACGTCCAACAGTGCAGACATCACCTGGGAAGCAGTAGGAGAAGAAACCCTGTGGGATTTGGTATGGGGAAGCCCCGGCTTTGACCCCGAAAGTGAGGGTACACTGGTAGAAGGCCTCTCTGCCACTACATATTTTCTGGACGGATTGTCCACCTTTACTTCTTACCAGGTATATGTAAGAGCCGATTGCGGGGATAACGACCTGAGCCTGTGGCATGGCCCACTGAGCTTCCAGACCCTTGCCACCTGCCCGGCACCAGTTGATTTACAGGTTTCTCAAATAACAGCTGCTTCGGCTTTCGTGGAGTGGACTCCTGTTGGACAGGAAACCACCTGGGAACTTAGCTGGGGACCAGCAGGCTTTAACCCTGACAATAGTGGTACGCTGGTCAGCGATCTTACCCAGTCGGAATTTCTGCTGGAAGGATTGGAAAATGTAACCCCATACGATGTGTATGTGCGTGCCATTTGCGGCGATGAAGATATCAGTATCTGGACCGGACCGGCAAGCTTCTCTACCATTTGCGATATATTCACACTGCCTTTTACAGAGGCTTTTGACGCAGGTTCATTAGAATGCTGGTCTTTCCCCAATGGCCAGGGCAACTGGGGCTTTGGGTCCACCTATCCCCCGCCATCCTCTGTCAGCGGTGCACCTCATGCCACTTTTAACTGGAGCCCCTCACAGGTAGGGTATTCATTCTCCCTGACCAGCCCCTTGCTGGATGCGAGCAACCTGGAAGAGTCAGTAAAAGTTGACTTTGTGTTGTTCCTCAACAACTACAATAACAACAACCTGGAACAGATGTCGGTTGAATACAAAGCCTTCGATGCAGATGAATGGGCAACACTGGAGACATACACCAATGAAGGTGTTGGCGGCGGAGATCAGGAACATGTTGTGACCGGACTGCTGATACCGGATATGCAGGGACAAATGTTCCAGATCCGTTTCAGGGCACATGGTGAAAGTTCTTTCAGTATCAATGGCTGGAGTGTAGATGACCTGGTTGTTTACCAGGAATTGCTGGAAGATTGCCTTACGCCTGCAGATATTACCGCTCTATTGCCCACCACCAGCAGCATTGAGATATCCTGGACACCCCAGGGAGATGAAACCAGCTGGGAGATCCTTTACGGTGAAGAAGGTTTTGATGCGGAATCCGAAGGAATTCTCATCGAAGATATTACCGAAACTCCTTATGTCATTCAGGATCTTGACCACTCAACAGCCTATCAGGCATATGTGAGGGCCGTGTGTCAGACAAATTACACCAGTGAATGGGGTGGCCCGGTTTCCTTTACTACAGAATCACCATCCTATAGCATTACCATTACCAGTGAAGGCCCCGGAGAAACCGATCCGGAAGAACTGGCTATTGTTGAGCATGGAGAAGACTTCACCCTTCATATGGCTCATGTGGAAGGCGGCGAACTCGTGGATGTTTTGCTGGATGGCACTTCTGTAATGGAACAGGTAGAATCGGGACCAGATTACCTGCGACTTGTGCTCAACAATGTAATTTCTGACCACCAAATCCATGTTGTTTTTGCCCTGTATCAGTATGAGCTGGAATTAACTGCAGAACCTTTGGAAGGCGGGACGGTTACAGGTGCGGGCGTATATGAACATTATGAAGATGTTACCATAGAAGCCATACCAGCGGAGAACTATGAGTTCCTTCACTGGGAGGATGCTGACGGAGAATTTATTGCATCGGAAGAGACAATCTTCACGTTTATGATTCCGATGCACATTCATCTGGTAGCTCACTTTAGTGAAGCAACGTCTGTCCATGCCATTACAGATACTTATGGACTAACCTTATACCCCAACCCCGCCCACGACAAACTCTGGATTGAACTTCTCCATGAGGGGCAGGAAGAGCTGCAAATCGCATTATACAGTATGGGAGGCAGCAAAGTAACGGAGCAAACCATCCACGAAAGCGGACATATCAAAACCTCACTGGAACTGGAAGGAATCCTGCCCGGAGTATACATGCTACGCATCGGTAACACAGGAATTATGAAGAAAGTAGTAATTCAATAGCGAACATACCGGCAGAGCCGGAAATATTTTCACATACAAGCAAAAAGCAGAAGTCCGGATGGGCTTCTGCTTTTTTTGCTCAAATGGGTTAATAATGAAACCCGGTTGCCGTAAATGCGGGGTGTAGCATTCTCAGAACAGCCAATCGAGCTTTTGTATATTGGGAAATAAAACTATTTATTTTCAAATCTTTCAATTAGATTTTTAAAATCCTCCATTCTGTTTTGACTTTACAATGCTTCTCATTACCAGGCGAACATTTTTTTCTATAGCATAAGACATCTGTTGTGTTTAACAGTAAGGTTGCTCCAAAATATCCCAGAATATCCTACTCACTTCTTCCGTGTGGTTTTGACCATTTATTAAGTAAATTATTTAGCCACAATATTATAACGTAATAACTTTCTGTGCATAATACGGGCCTCGCCCTGACCTCCCGCTAACAAGTAAGAATCCTGAACTTTCCCGATGCCCATTGCATAGTAGTTATTTTTCACCTTGTTGAATAACTCAACCCATGGTGGAAATATATTATCGTTTTCTATAACGGTACCCTTATAGTTTAAAACACGAAAACTGCCAGCCGGCACTTTTATGTTATAATCGGGCTCTTCCATTTGATAAGATGCAACATAAAATGTATCAGAGCCCAACAGGGTAACCTCAGTAAAAAGGATGTCAGTAAAGTTTGTTGATGAGAAAAGTATGTCTCCTTTACAATTAACAATGTAACCTAAAGAGTCTCTTACGTTATCAACAATACTCCAGTCTTCATTAAATAGATTTGGAGCACGTTCAATTACAAAATATGTAAATCCATTGATAATAGTATCATTTTGAATGAAGATACTATCAATGGTTAGATAATCATATCCACTACCACTCATACCATCCCAATCATGCCCGTAAACCCAATAATTACCAATATTTAACGGATAATAATCAATTGTTATTTCGTCCTTTTTACAGGAATGAAATACCAATAAAGAAATCATAATTAAGTATACTTTTTTCATATTATTGCAGCTTGGGTTCGGACTAATATTTGTCTGCATTGATACAAGAAAGCGTAGTGAAAAGAAATGCCAGGGTAAATTTAACAATTGACACCTAATATTTAATGCTAAAACGAACCGGGAACATCATAAACATTCTTGCGGGCTCACCATCCTCTTTACCAGGTTCCCACCGGGGACTTGCCTTTACCACTCTTAAGACTTCAGCATCTAAATAAGGGTCTACACTTTTCATTATTTCTACATTGGATACACTTCCATCCGTTTCAACAAAAAACCTCACAATAACTGTCCCTTGAATTCCCATATTACCCGTATGCTCGGGATAAATCATATTCGCGTAGATATAGTTCTCAAAGCGGCTAAACCCTCCACCCGAAAAAGTTGGCATTTGTCTGTCAACTTCTGAAAGAGTATCATTTTCCTGTGCGTAATCATCAAATGTCCATGAGAGATTAATTTTCAAGGGTTTCTTTGAGCTTTTGGTATAATTGAACTCAGACACAACCCTCTGCACTTCAGCTATTAAATCGGCATCTTCAATACGGTGTATGTTCAGGCACCTTATCCTGCCATGATCTTCCATTACAAAATAAATAGATGCGTAGCTGCCTAATTCATCTCTTTGTGTGCGGGCCGGAAAGTGAATATTGCTGTGAAAAAATTCAGTAAAAGCATCCACTATCGTTTCAATTTCCCTGGATTCCCTCCTGTTATACTTCAATTTTTTATCATCCGGATAACAATCCCCGGTTATGGAATTAATTTTATCCCAGTCATAATAAACAGTATCTACAGACTGTTCAAAAGCATTATAATAAAGCCACTCCCCTGTTATCTGTCCGTTGTCATAATTACCTTCTGAGTATAATACGCCGGGTGCGCTGTAGTTTTTGGTCACCCCATCTTCAATCCATGGATTTACAGAAATATATTCACCATAATGAATAATTTCCCCATTTATATTATAATCTGTAATATGATAGTGTTCATTGATAATAGTCGCTTCCCTGATATAGGATGCATTTAAACTATCAGTGCTTTCAAAATTCTCATTCAAAAAAAGCCGTACTGTTTCCTGGCCAAAAGATTTACCGTTGATTAATATTAATACGAAAATACTTATTAAAACCTGTTTCATCTGTTATAATTTTATTAAAGTGGTCAGATGCCTGTCCCGCGCATGCGTGGAGAGCTAGCCACCAATATCGGTATTGTACTTTATGCCTTGTTGAGAAATTATAATCAACCGCGATGTGTCAAAACTTTTGTCATGGCTCGGTTCATTTTCAATAATTTTTAATTGTTTTATAGGTCCGCCTCATTTCACCAACCCTTTTCAATTACATTGTTTCTTTAAAATTAATTCGTAAAACATATTTGCTGTTGTTGCAAGTTGATCATTATCTGATATTTTCACTGGATGAATGGATATGAATGCCATCAGGAGTGTTATACCTGTAATAAATTTTTTTAAACTTGTCCAATCCGATAGAATTAATCTCAGCGGGAATAGGACTACCTCTTTTTACAAGGGCTGCAATTCTCTTTTTATGGATTTCAACATTACTTGAATCAAGTTCTAAAGCTTTAGTATAAAAGTTTATGGCAGAATCAAAATCATTTTTTGCGAAGGAATCATCCCCTGATGCTTCATATTCTTCTATTTTATATTGCTTTTCTGCAAACATAAATTTCAAAGAGATTGTTAACTTAAAATCTGAAGGTATCCCATTGACCGTACCACCATCCCACAATCTGCCGGAAGCTTCAATCACGCGCTTTACTTCTTCATCAAGCTCTTTTGAAGCTGATTGAAGAATCTCAACTCCATCAATACTTCCCTTTGCACCCACAACGAATCGAGAAATAACTCTTCCTTCATTTAGCTGAAAGGAAGAATTCCCGGGGTATTGTAAGTTCTTCATGACATACTCTGTAAAACTATCCATATTACCCCCTTGAAAAGCAGGTTTAATTACAATATTATCGTTCGGAGTGTTATGCAGTTCATGCCATTCATCCAGATTTACCTGAGGACAAATTTTATTATAATATTTTACAGATAAATTTGCATCAGCATCTAATGCTATTTTCCAATCAATACAAGCATTATCATTTCTTCCCAGTTTATAATTTGCTAGTCCTCTGTTATAATAAGACAAAATATGATTAGGATTTATAGCAATTGAAGAATTAAAGTCGGATAGCGAAGATTTATAGTCTCTTTTCTTAAGATGCACAATGCCACGATGAAAGAAATATTCATACTTACTTTTATTCATAGAAATTGCTGTATTGAAGTATTTCAGTGCTTCAACAAAATTATCTAATTTGCTTTCGCTCAAGCCCAAAAAGAAATTGTAATCAGGATCGTTGGGAACCACTCCCACACAAATTTTAAAATCGCTGCGCGCACTTTGATAGTCCCTTAATTTAAAAAAGCTATAACCTCTGTGGTAAAAAAAAGTAATGTTTGCGGGATTGAGGTCAATAGCTTTACTAAAAGGCTCTATCGCCTCTTCAAACTTATGGTTTTCCATTAACTCTTCCCCTGCTTTAAAGAATTCCAAAGCAGGATTTTGCTGAGAAAGAACCTGAATCCCAGACAATACTAAACTAATAACCAATAATTTTATCTTCATACTGGAGTATTATTAGTATTACAAACATACGATACTTTAAACATCGTTTCGCCACATCCTCCCGATGAATTTTCAATTTTTCTTCAAATATAAATTTTATATTACGTTATTTGTTAATTTTAACAGAAATTTTTCAAATAACAGTACAACAAAATTAAATGCCCTCAAGCGCCTGACGCTGGTCCGTCTGATTATAGGTGGCTGAGAATTACATTTTCTGCCAGTTATTTCTGATGAGAGTATTTTGAGAGGGGGGGGGAAAGCCCTGTACATCAATCCACACAGAAGTTGCATTCGACGGCAATTTTGATTACATTAGTAGCAACTTTGAATTTAAACGCATTTATTAAAACGCAAATTATGGATAATATGAAAAACACAATCAATGACATTGAAAAACTTTTGGGAGATGCATCAAAATCATTGCTTGAACATGAATCAACCACCATTCCCAAAAAAGATTTGTATCTGCCCGGTCCTGATACCGTTGACCAGATTTTCTCGCAAAGCGACCGCAATACCCGCACCCTGGTTAATTTGTCGAGAATATACAACCACGGTAGACTTGGCGGAACCGGCTATATGTCTATTTTGCCGGTTGACCAGGGGATAGAACATACGGGAGGAAGCTCCTTTGCTCCCAACCCCCAATACTTCGACCCGGAAAACATAATCAGGCTGGCCATAGAGGGCGGTTGTAATGCTGTGGCTTCTACCCTGGGGGGATTGGCATTGAATGCCAGAAAATATGCCCACAAGATTCCGTTCGTGGTAAAAATCAACCATAATGAGTTGATGACTTACCCCAACAAGTACGACCAGATCATGTTTAGCAGTGTGGAAGAAGCGTGGAATCTGGGGGCTGCAGCAGTAGGTGCCACTATTTACTTCGGGTCGGAAGAATCCAACCGGCAAATCACTGAAGTAGCAGAAGCCTTTGAAAGGGCGCATGAACTGGGAATGGCTACCATATTGTGGTGTTATACCCGCAACAATGCTTTCAAAACCAAAGAAAAGGACTACCATACAGCAGCCGATTTAACGGGGCAGGCCAATCATTTGGGTGTGACCATTAAGGCCGATATTATCAAGCAAAAACTGCCCGAATCAAATGGTGGGTTCAAAGCTGTCAATTTCGGCAAAACCCATCCTGACATGTATGATAAACTGTCTTCTGATCACCCTATCGACTTGTGCAGGTATCAGGTTGCCAACTGCTACATGGGCAAAATCGGTTTGATCAATTCCGGTGGAGCCTCCGGAGGGGAAAGTGACTTTGCTGAGGCAGCCAAAACTGCAGTAATCAATAAACGGGCCGGCGGCTCAGGATTGATTTCCGGCAGAAAAGCTTTTCAGCGTCCCATGAAAGAAGGAGTGGAACTGCTCAATCTTATACAGGACGTATATTTGAGTAAAGAAATAACCATCGCCTGAAGTAAGGAGTTTAAATACCGGTATAAACCAAAAACGTGTATCTGTCAGCCAGGCTGACAGATACACGTTTTAATTATTCAGGGAAAAGAAGGGGTGGAAATATCTCTGCGAACATTTCGGGCCGGCTTTTAACCTTCCCCGGAAAAAGAATTTGTGAGAGAATCAATGATCATGATCGTGATCATGGTCATGCCCATGAGCTTCAGCCTCTTCATAGGTTTCGTGCCTGGTTCCTGAGGCATGCTCAGCAGGTGTATAAATGGTATACAGTTTCAGGTCGGTATTTCCGGTATTCCTTACCTCATGCCAGTAGCCGGCGGGGATAAAGATGGCCCAATCGTCGGAAACGGTTTCATCAAACAAAAGGTTTTCCTTAGTTTCTCCCATCAATACACGTGCCTCTCCCTGCTCAATACGAATGAATTGGTCGATATCATTATGCAGTTCCAGGTTTATGACTTCTCCCGGCTTGAGCGACATCAGAACCATTTGCATATAATCACCGGTCCATTTGGCTTCACGATAAAACTGATTGTTTACAGTTGCCTCCTCGATATTCAGCACCCATGGCTTTTGCCCCATATCCTCAGCAGATGACTCTGTCATTTCCGAATCTCGTGTCTCAGCTTCATCCGCTGCCGGCTGAGGCTGACAAGCAGCCATGAGCAAAAAGATAAACATGCCTGCTGCAAAATAAAAACTGTTCCTGGTAATGTTAGATTTTCTCATAACAAATCGTTTTAAGTTAATGTTCTTGAATTTATTTTATCTGATTAAATGCATTCATTATTCAAACCACCTGATAAGATTGAAAACTCTTCCTATGGCAGCTTTACATTTCCCAAAGCCTAAGCAGGAATTTATGAATTTTAGAAAGTGTGGTTATAACGATGGGGAGTGTATTTTGTTCAATTTGTTATTGATTTGCAGCAAAGCCAGACAAGGAAAGAAAGGAGTTATTCATGGCAAGTTTGTTTCAGGAAACCCCAGTTCGAAATCGGGAAAAACCATACCCTGGAGAGCATTTTTTCCAATTTATGAAACGATAGCAGGATTACAGGAGAAGAATTGCTTTTGAAGGTTTATATTGCTTCCGTACTTTATTGCTTATAACCGTTTCTTCTAAATGAAGCTATATTGTGAAAATGTTAAATAGTTTACTTTACTGTCTATCGGCATTCGCAATTCGTTGAATTTCCTTAGCGATATCACCGGGCGAAAGTATAAAATCTATACACCCACTTGCTATTGCGCTTTCCGGCATATCTGCCTGGGTAGCTGTATCTGGCAATTGTGCGATGGTAATACCACCCACTTCTTTAATTTCGCATAAAGCTTCTGCTCCATCACCGTCATATCCGGATACAATGATAGCGATGAGTTTGCCCTCCCAGTGCATTGCTAAAGAACGCAGAAAAACCGTAATCACATTGGGCCAGCCTTTTGGTTTTGATATCGGTTTTAACCGGAATTCATCACCAAGAATATGTAAGTCGCGATTTTCAGGGATAACAAATACGTGGTTGGGCTCTATATCCAGTTTTTCCGTGATAAGTTCAACCGGCATTGCTGTATGTTGAGGAAGAATCTCATGAAGATATGTGGCTACAGTTCTCACATGATTAACAATAACGATAGCAACCCCTAAATCTGACGGTAGATTTTGCAGCAGTCGGGTATAAGCGTCTAATCCCCCGGCTGAACCTCCTACGCAAATGATAGGAAAATTCTTCATAACACTATTTTCTTCCATAGGAATTAGTTTTTGGGTTAAAAGAGATAAAATCTTTTACAAGTTCCAGCATATTTACAATTTTTATTCAAATATAAATATAAAAAAACAATATTTGTTGATTTTACAGAAAAATACATGCCATGTACCCCAAAATACGTACTTCCATAATCTTTGAAGGTTATATGACAAAAGCGTTTGATGGGACATTCAAACAGTGTGCTTACCCCCCTTTACTCATGATTTTCAGTGTGTTCTACTGGAGTCTCCACCTCGGCCAATAACCGGTCAAGCCACGCTCTGCGGTAGAGTCGTCCTTTAGCGATGACGGCTCTGAGCTGCTGCCGTGCATTTCCACTTCGTCTACCGGATCCACAGTGGCAATAGGATTATTCTTCACAAGTACTTTATAATTGGATTGAAGTGAACCATCCGTTACCTGCGTCCGTGACGGGCATAATCGCAAGGAATTCCTGTGCCTCAGCCGGTAAAATAGTGAGAGGCAAAAGAATCACTTAGAAAGATGATGTAAGTTTTTTCATAAAATGACAGTTTTATTGGTTTCCATTCCGAATAGCTTTTACCTGCAGTGAATGCACCGAAGAATGAAAATGCACGATTTTCCATTCGTCATTTGTCCTGGACCAGACTTTGGTAATCACCTCCCTCTTGAAGGAAGATGGATCGTCTTCGGAAGGCTCGAAATCAATGGTCCTGACAAAATGAGCGATGTTTTCTGACAAAACATAGAAATTATCGCTAATCCCGGGTGTTGCACCATCTCTCTGGAACGGGCGGGGAATCTTGCTACAGAACTGAAGGAGTTGCGGCAAGTCAACCTTCCTTCCTGCCAGATAAATCGTGGCTTCGTCACTATAAAATGAGATGACGGTCTCACAATCCCCGTCGATGAATGCCTTCTGCTCTTGTTGATGGAGTTCTCCTATTTCGGCCCGAACCGCTTCTTTGATTTCATCTGTTAGCGATTGAGCGTAGCTCATTGCTGGTAATGTAATAACTGTCAGCAGTGACAAAAGGATCAGATTGAAAAGTGATGTAAGTGTTTTCATATATTTTTAATTTACGAGTTAATTATCTGCATTGGTTAAAACCGGGTTGGTAATTCATTCTCAAATAACTTATTCCACCCAAAGCGGTGTTCCATCTTCCCATTTGTTATGGGTCAGTCTTAAACGTTCCTTTGTGATTACATTATATACTACAATCTCTCCGTACATTTGATATTAACATCCCAATCTTGTGGGGAAAATGTTGAATAGAATATCCTTTCTTTGGATTGCCCCTGGACCATAGCAGAAAATGAAACAAACAGCAAGATTGTCAGATATCTTCGTACATTCATATAATCATGCCGGCTAACCATATAAAGGATGTAAATCCAATTCCACCCAGCAAGGAAATAATCAGTGGAGCTTTTATGCCTGAGTCTCTCCATATTTTTCGGGATATAAAAATGTTTACAAGTAATAAAATAGTTAAAACAACTGCGATTATTTTAATAAAGGCCCATTCCCCCGGCAATCCAAATACCAGCATATAAGGATTGGTAGCCATGGCATCCATTATGGCAAAGTAAAAAAGTACAGCAACAGTAAGCGAAAGAAGAGGAACCAACCAGACAGCAAGTATTTGCATGAAAATTCCTTTAGTAGGTTTTTTTCGTAATTTCCTGAGAATATACCGGAATGGAAAATATAAAAAGCCAACCAGGCAAAACATCAGGGCCATGGCAGGGATAATAAAATGCCTGTAATGCTTTGCTCCCAGGCGCGCCAGTAATTCTGACACTCCACGATTTAAGGAAACATCTGTCACAAATCGGAGAGGCTTCACGTCCATAGTAGAGTTGGAGTCAAAATATACCTCAGGATTATCGTAAAAAGTTGAAAAATCGATTTGGGCGTCACTATGTGGGGAATGTCCGGACCCGGGAATTACATAATGTACTGCATTGGTAAAATAGACCATTGCAGTATCCCCATGTGAAGGTGGGGTTATCGGGTCCAACTCACCGGAAATCATTAGCACGGGTATATCAGATGGATTCCAGACTTCTGCCGGAACAGGTTCTGTTCCACGAATTACGGGCCAGTATTTGTCAATACTTTCATCATGCATATATTTTAAATAATTGCTAATAATCACATGTAGTTCATCATTTATTGGGGGGGATAAAAACTCAGGATCAACCTCATCATCATTGTTCGTTATTATCATATTCATATCACTTTTAAGAGCATGGAATTGAGTAACAAGGGGCATTGTCATGCTTTGTGCGATCCACTCATGGCCCTGTGCAAGATGATGTATTAACTGTGGCACTATCTCCAATCCCTGTTTGCTGTAAGCTAGTCTGAATAGCCCTTGAAGGAGCATATCGGGAGTAATAAAGTATGACTCACCGGAAATACTTTTTGTTAAATATCCTGGGATGGGAATGGGATCATTGTCCAGTTTTTTTAACAGCTGAATTAAATCTGATTCGAGATCAGGAAAGGTTTTGTTGCAATCGGGATCTGCTTCACAGTAACCAATCAGTATACGCAACGACCGGCTTAGATTAACCGGAATCTTATCGTAATAATGATTCAACCGTACCAGGCCACTTAAAACCGCACTTCTCACAGATTCAGGATGTTGCTGTATCAGTGTCATTCCAAACCGGGAACCATAAGAATGTCCCCGAATGTTCCACTGATCATAACCCAGAGCTATACGAAGTTCTTCAATGTCATGTGCTACCTCCACCGAACTGTAGGCACTCACATCTGCCCCTGATGCAGAAATTATTTCCGCACACTCCTTTATGGCCTCCTGGAATAACACAGCGTTCTCCTGTCCACGGCTAAATGTTGATCGCAGCTGAAATTCCTTCGTATTAAGATTATCGCAAATGGCTGGATACGAGTACCCGCAACCTCTTGGGTCCACCAATATAAGATCACGGTTTTGCAGTATCTTTTGAGTTATGTCACTTTGAAAAACCATTCTGACATGCTCTGAAGCACCACCACCGGGTCCTCCCGGTATGAGGATAACAGGATCGGGTAATGGGTTGTCAGAATAACTTTTCACAACCGTAAAGGCCATATAGATCTCACGTGAATTGAGCTTGTTCCGGCTTTCTGTCACAGTCAGATAACCAAACTTTACACGTTCCTGATGTTCCTTTTCCAATGAAAGAGGATGTGATTGCCATTGGATCTGAGCCCATGTATTTAAATTTGAAGAAATCAGGAAAAGGACAAATGAAAAGAAAATAAAAATTCTCATTTTATATTTTTTTTGATTAGAAACTGGCAAGAAAAGCTGGGAGCTAAATTCCATTTTGCCAGGAAAATGATTGTCAGGAAAAGTATGTACGTGCCTGACAGTAACTGGTATTTTAAGTTAATTTAATTTAATGTAGACAACTATATTTGTAATTTCATATTTGTCTCAATCATACCAGACAATTTTCTAATATGTGATGGTTTGTATTCATGGGCACAATCAATCACATATTATCTGAATCTAATGTTATAATTAACAATTTGGATTTAAACTATAGTTTAAATATAATAAAATATTACGTTTAATCCAAGTTATTTTTGCATTGGGCTAAATATTCAACCATTTTCGTTATCAAAGCAGAAAGTAGTCAGAAATTGTCTTTTTCCATCCTTCTTCAAAAAATGGAGAGGACATCATTCTGTTTGTGCTGTTTTTGGGAAGTAAACCTTACTGTTAATGAGCAATCCACATTGAACCATTCAACAGTGAATAGAATGAAGCGCAATATAACCTGAGAATTAAAGCATCATTGTGGCCTACGGTTATTCAGATTGCGAACACCAGTTTTTTAATTAGCAGTACATTATTATCAGTACATTTTGTTTCTGTTAGCAGACTTTCGGGGTATCTGCTGAATGGAATTCTCACCCACGTAGTATTCCAACGCTTTGCGCGGATTACCCCCGAATGCAGTCTTGTAGAATGCAATTGCATTTTTTTTGTTTTACTCTGGGTTCATTTTGGTAAATTTAATTCTGGCCAGCGAAAGTTCGTCTCATCAACTCCTGTCTAAATTCCAAACTCTAATGTAAAATGATAAATTTCCAGCGTATCTCCACTTCCACTAGCATCATTCCAAATGTATTCAAAAACACTTTCCAAAGAAAAAGGATGATAATTGGTGCCCCACAAACCAGTATTTTCTCCTTTTAATTCAAAATGTATTCCATTTAAAACAATATTCTCATTAATCATTACACCACGGACATCAGTGGATAAATCATACTCATCGATAATGAGTTCTTTTGTAAAAAATATCGAATCATTCTGATAAGTAACATTTAAATTTCCGTGAATCTCTTCCCAACCTTCCTGGTTTTCACCCGAAGGAAACAGAAAAGAAGCATTTTTTTCAGATGTGAAAACAATTTCACTCATTAAATAGCCCTTCAAATACTCAAGCTTACTGATTGAATCAAAGGTGTTGGTATGATTCCCTACTATACCATCTATTGTATATAATTCTACACTCTCTTCAGTAAATTCCACCAGCCTATACTTCTTTGGATAATCATGGTTTTCTGTATTGCATGCGAAAGTTACAATTAACAAAACAAGAATAGTTTTTGAGATTGTTTTCATAGCAAAAAGGTTTTAGTTTAATTGACTATATCATGTTGGGGGATTGAACCTGTTTCTCCGTTTCCATTCTATTTACTGAAATCAGCAAACAATCCGAAGTATTTTATCCTATACCCGTCTTATTTATATATAATTAGCCTTTAATCTTCATCAAATTTAAACAATTTTTAACACGAGGCAGGATTATATCCATCAAAGGGAAATGAATTTAATTTTTTCCGCTATGTGTATTATGAACTGTAAGTTTCAATTGGTGACGCTAAACAAGCAAAGGGAAATTTTGTTAGTGAATTTGTTACCAACCCTAGTCGTTTTACCCAAAAAAAAATAGAATAATGTATTGTATAGCCCATGAATTTACCGATCCGGCCTTTAACCTGGCGGCGGAAGAGTATGTACTGAAAAACTTCACAGAAAATTGTTTTATGCTTTGGCGCAATGAAAACGCCATTATCGTGGGGCAGCACCAGAATACCCTGGCCGAAATCAATGTGGATTATGTAAAAGAAAAAAACATTACCGTTATACGTCGTTTGTCGGGGGGTGGCGCTGTATTTCATGATTTGGGCAATCTTAACTTTACCTTTATCATGAACAGCAGCAAGGAAGACAACAAAATTGCCGATTTCAAAGGTTATACGGTGCCTATCCTGGAAGTGCTGCTTAAGCTGGGGGTAGATGCCAAATTTGAAGGACGCAATGACCTTACCATTGAAGGGAAAAAGTTCTCGGGCAATGCTGAGCACATTTTCAAAACCCGCATCCTGCGCCATGGTACGCTGCTTTTCTCCTCCGTAATGAATGATTTACACCTGGCCCTGAAAATCAACCCGCTCAAATATCAGAACAAGGCCGTAAAAAGTGTGCGCAGTCGTGTTACCAACATCAGCGAGCATTTACCCCAACAAATGGATGTACTTGCTTTTCGCAATATTATCATGGACCATATCATGGAAAACTTTCCGGGCAGCAAAAAATATGAATTTACACCAGAAGATATTGCTGCCATTGAAAAGCTGGTGGAAGAAAAGTACGGCACCTGGAACTGGAACTTTGGCCATTCACCCAAATACGACGTGCAAAAGGCTTTTAAAAGTGAGGGCGGTTTTGTGGAAATACACCTCAATGTAAAAAAGGGAGTCATTGAAGAGGCAAAAATCTTTGGTGATTTTTTCAACAAGTATGATATCCAGGTGGTGGAAAACCTTTTAAAACAAACCCCTCACAACGAGCAAGCCATTAGGGAAAAATTATCACAAATCAACTTCAGCGAGTATTTCCATAACATAAGCGTGGATGAATTTGTGAAGGGGATTTTTTAGCAGGTACATCTGTTTAGTCTCTTTCCACAAGCTATTTTTTCTTTTTCCCTCCCCCTTTTTTGAGCGCCAGGCGTTTTTTGCGTCCGGGCCCGCCCAGGTTGACCTTTTGGTTTTTCTCCTTTTTCTGGTGGAAAGCCCCTCCCCCTTCGTAAATTTTTACGGGTTTGAAGTAGGCTTTATCGCCGGCTGAAGGCTTAAGTTCTTCATCCCAGTCTTCTGCTTTGCTGACAACCAGATCTGCAGGCAACGCTTCTTCGGGTATCGTTTTGCCGAGAAACTCCTCGATGGCCCACCTGGCATTTTCTTCCTGATCGGTCATAATGCTGATGGCTTCGCCCTCCTTGTCCACCCGGCCGGTACGACCAATACGATGAATATAAGCACCGGGAATTTCGGGCAGACCGAAGTTAATTACGTG